>DBPQ01000054.1:0-48728 GCA_002304945.1 Actinomycetales bacterium UBA1416
CCGGGCACGCTCCTCGCCGCGCTCCAGCAGGACCTCACGGCGGACCGGCTCCCCACCACAACCCGCCCCACCGCCGCGGACCACTCCCTCCAGGTGCACGCCTGCCACGGCCGCCACCGGCAGGTGGACGTGCTGCGGGAGGTGGTCCTCGGCCTCCTCCAGGACGATCCCGCCCTCGAACTGCGGGACGTCATCGTCATGTGCCCGGACATCGAGGCCTTCGCGCCCCTCCTGGGCGGCGCGTTCTCCGCCACCAGCCCCGGCACCACCCCGGCGGACTCCGAGGACGCCGCCCCGGAGGACCGCACCACCCTCCACCCCTCCCACCAGCTCACGATCCGCCTCGCCGACCGCTCACCCCGGCAGGTCAACCCGCTCCTCGACATCGTCGCGCGCCTCCTCGAGCTCGCCGACTCCCGCCTCACCGCCTCCGAGGTCCTCGACCTCGCCGCCCTCCCCCCGGTCCGCCGCCGCTTCGCCCTCGACGACGACGCCCTCGACCGCCTCACCACCTGGGCCCGCGACGCCGGGATCCGCTTCGGCCTCGACGCCGCCGGGCGCGCCCCGTGGGGCCTCGCCGCCGTCCCCCAGAACACGTGGGCGGCCGGGCTGGACCGCATCCTCCTCGGCGTCGCGCTCGACGAGGACGGCCTGCCCATGCCGGGCGGCGTCCTGCCCCTGGACGACGTGGACTCCACCGACGTGGACCTCGCCGGCCGGCTCGCCGAGTACGTGACGCTGCTGGGCGACGCCGTCGCCGCCCTGGCGGGACCACAGCCGCTGGCGGCGTGGACGGACGCGCTCGGCTGCGCCGTCGAGGCGCTGACCGCGCTCGCCCCACGCGACGAGTGGCAGTTCGCCCACCTGCGCCGCCTCCTCGCCCGCACCGTCACCGACGCCGGCGCCCACGCCCCCACCACCGAGCTGCGCCTCACGGATGTCCGCGCCCTCCTCGGCCCCGCGCTCGAGCCGCGGCCGTCCCGCACCAACTTCCGCACCGGCCACCTCACGGTCTGCACGATGGTGCCGATGCGCTCCGTGCCCCACCGGGTGGTGATCCTGCTCGGGATGGACGACGGCGTGTTCCCCCGCGCCGCCCGCACCGACGGGGATGACATCCTCGGCCGGACCCCGCTGGTGGGGGAACGGGACGCCCGCGCCGAGGACCGGCAGCTCTTCCTCGACGCGATCCTCGCCGCGCGCGAGACCCTCGTCATCCTCCACACCGGGGCGGACGAGCGCACCGGCGCCACCCGCCCGCCGGCGGTCCCGGTGGGCGAGCTCCTCGACCAGGTGCGGCGGATGGCCCCGGAGCACGCCGTGGTCACCCGCCACCCGCTCCAGCCCTTCGACGCCCGGAACTTCACCCCCGCGCCCTTCTCCTTCGACGCCGCCGCCCTCGCCGGAGCCCACGCCCTCCGCGGGGACCGTCCCCCGCCCCCACCGTTCCTGCCGGAGCCCCTCCCGGCGGAGGACCTCACGACCCTCGACCTGGACTCCCTCATCCGCTTCGTCGAGCACCCGGCCCGCCAGTTCCTCCGCACCCGGCTCCAACTCACCACCACGCGCGAGGAGGAGGACCCGCCGGAGTCGCTGCCCGTCAGCCTCGAGGCCCTCGACCGCTGGAAGGTCGGGGACCGCGTCCTGCGCGCCGTCGCCGCCGGCACCCCCCTCGACCGGGCGCTGGCGGCGGAACGGGCCCGCGGCGGGGTCCCGCCCGGCCCGCTGGGGGACGCTCCCCTCGGGGAGGTGGGGGCCGACGTCGTCGACCTCCTCCGCGCCGCCGCACCGGTACTCGGCACCGGTCCGGCGGACGCCCGCGACGTCACGATCACGCTCGGCGACGTCGTGCTCGGCGGCACGGTGGGCGGGCTGCACGGCGGCGGCGTGGTCCGCGTGGTCTTCTCGAAGCTGGCGCCCAAGCACCGGCTGCGGGCGTGGCTCCAGCTCCTCGCCCTGGCCGCCGACGACACCGCCACCTCCCAGCCCCGCGGCGCCCAGACGATCGGCCGGGGTGGCGACGGCGGGGTGGCGGTGGCCGCCCTGCGCCGCCCGGACCCCGAGGAGGCCCGCACCCTCCTCGGCCTGGTCGTCGACGTGTACCGCCGTGGCATGACCACGCCGCTCCCGTTCGCGGCCGCGACCTCCCACGCCTACGCCAGGGCCCGCGCGGCCGGGAAGTCCCCGGCCGGTGCCGAGTGGCCGGCCGGCAGGGCGTGGTCGAACTGGAACAACCAGCAGAGGAGGGACCTGGGCGAGGCCGGGGACGCCGAGCACGAGCAGGTCTGGGGAGCCGGTGCGCCGCTCACCACCCTCCTGGCCATCCCCCCGGACCGGCGGCTCGTCCCCCCGCCCGCGGCCCGTGTGCTCGCCGACGCCGAGCGGCCAGTGCTCAGCACCCTCCGCGAGGAGCCCCACCTGTTCGGGCAGCTCGCCCGCCTGGTCTGGGAGCCGTTGCTCGCCCACGAGACCCTCCGGCAGATCGGGGGCCAGCCATGAGCACGAGCACTGCGAGCCGGAGCTACGACGTCTGCGGTCCCCTCCCGGAGGGCACCACCGTGCTGGAGGCCTCCGCCGGCACCGGCAAGACCCACACCATCGCCTCCCTGGCGGTGCGCTACGTGGCGGAGGGGCACGCGCGCATCGACGAGCTCATGCTCGTCACGTTCGGCCGCGCCGCCACCGCGGAACTCCGGGACCGGGTGCGCGCCCGGATGGTCGACGCCGCCACGGCTCTCGAGACGCGCGACCCCCGAGGCGCGGACGGCACGACCGACGTCTTGTTCGCCCACCTCCTCGCCGACGACGTCGCCGCCCGCCATCGCCGCCTCACCACTGCGCTGGCCGCTTTCGACTCCGCCACGATCGCCACCACGCACGGCTTCTGCCACCAGATGCTCGTGGGGCTCGGCGTGGCCGCCGACGTGGACGGCCACACCACGTTCCTGGAGGACCCGCGGGACCTGCTGGCGGACGTCGTCGCCGACCTGCGGGCGGCCGAGCACGGCATCCCGGACGCGCCGGCCCCGGTGCTGGATCACCGCACCGCCGCCGACGTCGCACGCTGGGCGATCGGCGATCCGGCTGCCCGGCTCGAACCCGCCCCGGCGACCGACGAGGTGGTGGCGGCCCGGTACCGCTTCGCCGTCCTGGCCCGGGAGACGCTGCGCCGCCGGAAGCGGACCGGACACCTGCTGGACTGGGACGACCTCCTCGTCCTTCTGCGTGACGCCCTCGCCGATCCCGCCACCGGCCCCGACGCCTGCGCGCGTGTCCGCGCGCGTTACCGGGTGGTCATGGTGGACGAGTTCCAGGACACGGACCCGGTGCAGTGGGAGATCCTCGATCGGGCCTTCCACGGTCACCGCACCCTCGTGCTGATCGGGGACCCGAAGCAGGCGATCTACGCGTTCCGGGGCGCGGACGTGGTGACCTACTTGCGGGCCGTCGGAGCGGCAGCTGCCACGGAGACCCTCGGCACCAACTGGCGCAGCGACTCCCCGCTCGTCAAGGCGCTCGGGCACCTGTGGAACGGTGTGCCGCTCGGGGACCCGCGCATCCTCGTCCACCCGGTGGGGGCTCACCACGCCGAGCGGTCGCTGACCGGTCCGGCCGGCGCGCCCGTGCGGATCCGGCTGGCGGACCGGGCGGCCTGCGGCGTCGCGGCCACCAAGAACCCGTCCGCAGGGGCGGCGCGGGAGCGGATCGCCCGGGACGTGGCGGAGGACGTGGTGCGCCAGCTCGCCGCCGGCGTGGGAGTGGTGGACGCGAGCGGGGAGGAGCGCCCGCTCGCCCCCGGGGACATCGCGGTGATCGTGCAACGCAACGACGACGGCCGCCTGGTCCGCGACGCGCTGCGCGCCCACGACGTCCCCGTGGTCCTCACCGGAACGCAGTCCGTGTTCGGGACACCCGCGGCGCAGCAGTGGCTCACCCTCCTCCTCGCCCTCGGCGGGCTGACGCAGCCGCGGCTCGCGCGCGCCGTCGCACTCACGGACTTCCTGGGATGGACCGCCACCGAGCTCGCCACCGCCGACGACGACGCGCTGGACACCCTCGGACGGACCGTCCGCGCCTGGGCACGCACGCTCACCGAGCACGGCGTGGCCGCCCTCATGGAGCGGATCTGGGGCGGGGCCGGCGTGGTGGAGCGGGTGCTGGCGCGCGACGACGGCGAACGGGACCTCACCGACCTCCGCCACGTGGGCGAGGCGCTGCACGCCGCGGCGGTGGAGGCGCGCGGCGGCGTCGCCTTCCTCACCTCCTGGCTCCGCACCCGGATCGAGGAGGCCGGCGTCGACGCCGACGAGGAGCGCAGCCGCCGGCTGGAGTCGGACGCGGCGGCGGTGCAGGTGGTGACCGTGCACCGCGCGAAGGGCCTGGAGTACCCGGTGGTGTACGCCCCGTTCCTGTGGAACCGCTGGGTGCCGGGGACGCCGGACCCGCTGCGCTTCCACGACGAGTCCGGGGCGCGCGTGCTGGACGTCGGCGGGAAGGGCGGCGCGGACTACGGTGCCGGGAAGGCGCGCCACAACCTCGAGGAGGCCGGCGAGCAGCTCCGCCTCGCCTACGTGGCGCTCACGCGCGCCCGCTCGCAGGTGGTGGTGCACTGGGCGCCGACCTCGCAGAACACCGTCCACGGCCCGCTGCACCGGCTGCTGTTCGGCGAGCGCGCCCTCGACGGGTCGCTGCCCGAGACGGCCGCCGTCCCGGGGCGCGACGACGCCGTCCGCACCCAACTCGATGCCCTCGCCGCCCGCTCGGGCGGGGGGATCGCGGTGGAACGGTGCGGCGATGGACCGGCGGGAGTGTCGCCGGACGCCACCGGTCCCGGGGCCGCCCCCGCGACCCCACCCCCGAACACCACCGCCCCCGCGACCGTGCCGTCTCTGGCGGTCCGCGCGTTCGACCGCGCGCTGGACCGGGCGTGGGCGCGACTGTCCTACACCGGACTGACGGCGCGGGCCCACGAGGTCGCGTACGCGGAGCCGGAGGTGGTGGGCGTCGTCGACGAGCCGGAGGTGCGCGCCCCGGACGAGGAGGAGACGGCGGTGCCGGTGCTACCCGATCCGGCCGAGACGTTCCTCTCCCCGCTCGGGGGGATGCCCGGCGGGACGGCGTTCGGAACAGTGGTGCACGAGCTGTTCGAGCGGGTGGACTTCGCCGCGCCTGACCTGGCGCGTTCGCTGGCCGAGGCGGCAGCCGAGGCAGGCGTGGACCGCGTGGGCGTTGGGCCCGCCGAGCTGGCAGCCGGGCTGGTGCCCGTGCTGCGCACCCCGCTCGGACGGCTGGCCGGAGGTCTCTCGCTCGCGGAGGTGACCGGCTCGGACAGGCTCGACGAACTCGGCTTCGAACTCCCCCTGGCCGGCGGGGACACGCCGCGGCGCGGGGGGCGGGTGCGGGGAATCGCGCGGCTGCTGCGGGATCACCTCCCGGCCGGAGATGTGCTGGCGCAGTACGCGGATGACCTCGCCGACGTCGACGACCGCGAGCTGCGCGGCTTCCTCACCGGGTCCATCGACCTGGTGCTGCGGGTGCGGGAGGCTGATGGGTCGCCGCGCTTCATCGTGGTGGACTACAAGACCAACTGGCTGGGGAGCGGACCGGCTGGCGGCAGCGAGGATCATCCTCCCCTGACCGCGTGGGACCACCGCGGCTCGGCGATGACCGAGGCGATGCGGCACGCCCACTACCCGCTGCAGGCGCTGCTGTACTCGGTGGCCCTCCACCGGTTCCTGCGGTGGCGCCTGCCCGGGTACGAGCCCGAGCGCCATCTCGGCGGGGTGCTCTACCTGTTCGTGCGGGGCATGTGCGGCCCGGACACCCCCGTGGCGGAGGGCATGACGTGCGGGGTGTTCGAGTGGACGCCCCCTGCTGCACTCGTGGTGGCCCTCTCCGAACTGTTGGAGGCGCGCGATGACGGGTGATCTGGCGAGAGACGTGACGACAGGCGTGACGACAGTCGCGACCGCACCCCTGACCGGCGCCCTCGCCGCGTTCGCCGACGCCGGCGTGCTCGCCCCGGCGGACGTCCACGTGGCGAGCACCCTGGCGAGGCTCGGCGGGGAGGGAGACGACGCCGTCGTCCTGGCCGCGGCGCTCGCCGTGCGGGCGGTGCGGTTCGGGTCCGTGTGCGTGGACCTCGCGCGGGTGCGTGAGCTGGACCCCGCGCTGCCGTGGCCGGAGCCACCGGCATGGGTGGACGCGGTGCGGGCGAGTGGGCTCGTCACGGTGGGGTCCGCGGACGCGGAACCCGAGGATGTGCGGCCGCTGCGGTTCGCCGGGAACCTGCTCTACCTGGAGCGGTACTGGCGACAGGAGCGGGTGGTCGCGCGGTGGGTGGACGCGGCGATCGCGGAGTCCGGCCGCGGCACCAGCCCAGGCGGCGAGACGGACCCAGCCCTGGCAGCCACCCTCGACCGGCTCTTCCCAACCGCCGAGCAGGACGACCTCCAGCGCCGCGCGGTCGAGGTGGCCGCGACCCACCGGTTCAGCATCATTGCGGGCGGGCCCGGCACCGGGAAGACCTGGACGGTGGCGCGGCTGCTCGCCGCCCTTCAGTCTCAGGCGCAATCAGGACAGGGAACACGGCTCCGGGTGGCCCTCGCCGCCCCCACCGGCAAGGCGGCCGCCCGGCTCGCGGAGTCGATCGGCGCGGCGGCCGCTGAGGCGCGCTTCCCTGCCCAGGACCGTGCCCACGTTGAGGGCCTCACTGCCACCACGCTGCACCGGCTCCTGGGGGCGCGGCCGGGGACGAGCCGGTTCACCTTCGACAGGTCGAACCGCCTCCCCCACGACGTGGTGGTGGTGGACGAGGCGTCGATGGTGTCCCTCACGCTGATGTCCCGGCTGATGGACGCGCTCCGGCCGGACTGCCGCCTGGTGCTGGTCGGGGACCCGGACCAGCTCGCATCCATCGAGGTGGGGGCGGTGCTCGGCGACCTCGTGGCCCGGCCGGGCACGCCGGTGGTCCGGCTCGAGGTGATGCACCGCTTCTCGGAGACCACGGACATCCCGGCGCTGGCCGCTGCCATCCGCACCGGGGACCCGGCGAGGGTCGATGTCGCGGTGCGTGGCCGGGGCATCGAGTTCATCCCGGTCGACGCCTCCCGCGCCGGTCCGGCGCGCCTCGCCGGCGTGCGGGACGACGTCGTCGCCGCGGGCCGCGCCGTCGTGACGGCAGCGCGGAGGGGCGACGCGATGGAGGCGCTCGCGCGCATCCGCGGGCACCAGGTGCTGTGCGCCCACCGCGAGGGCGTCTACGGCGTGCGGGAGTGGGGCCGGCAGGCGGAGGCGTGGCTGCGGCGGTCCGTGGAGGGGTACGGGCGCGAGGGCGCGTGGTACGTGGGGCGGCCGCTGCTCATCACCCAGAACGACCACCAACTGCGGCTGTACAACGGGGACGTGGGCGTGGTGGTGGCGCACGACGGCGGCGTGCGCGCGGCGTTCGAGCGTGACGGTGACGTGGTGCGCGAGATCCCCGGCCGGCTCGGCGCGGTGGACACCGTCCATGCCCTGTCGATCCACCGGAGCCAGGGCAGCCAGTACGAGCGGGTGACGGTTGTGCTCCCGCCGGCGTCGTCGCCGCTGATGACGCGCGAGCTGCTGTACACCGCGGTGACGCGGGCGCAGGAGCACGTGCGGATCGTGGGGACGCCGGAGGCGCTGGCCGCTGCGGTGCGGCGGCCGATCGTCCGGGCCAGCGGGCTGCGGGGGCAGGAGTGATGGCGGGGCTCGGCGCGATGGCGAGCCGGCCTGAGTTCTGCCCGTGCGGCGGCGGCCGGTTCGTGGATTGCTGCGGTCCTGTCCTCGAGGACCCGGTGCGCGCCACCACCGCCGAGCAGCTGATGCGGTCGCGCTACACCGCCTTCGTCCTCGGCGACTCCGGCCACCTCCTGCGCACCTGGCACCCCGCACCCGCCCGAGTGAGGTCACCCCCGGCGGCGTCAGGTGGACGGGGCTGCGCATCCTCGATGTCGTCGATGGTGGCCCGGGGAACGCCGCTGGCGTCGTGGAGTTCGAGGCCCGCTACCGGGCCGACGGCGCCCGTGGTGCCGTGCGCGAGCGGTCGGTGTTCGAGCGGCGCGCCGGGCGGTGGCTCTACGTGGGGGCGGAGACGAAGTCCTGAGCTCGGACGCGCCTCCTTGGCGCATGGGTATCCACAGGCGGGCGAGGTTACCGCTTCTCCATCCACAGGAGAGCGCCATTTTTCGTTGCTATAGCAACGATTTCCTCTTGCGGCGTGGGAGGGGATGGGTGTAGACTCGAACACATGTACACGGGAGCAGGAGCAGGCGCAGCCCACCTCTCGCACGCCCCCGTGACCGCTCTCGGGGACGCGCTCGCTGGTTTGGATGAGGCGTGGTCAGGGGCGTTGCCGAGCTTCGGTGTGGTGACCGGTGACGGCGATCCCTCGGTGGTGGTGGAGCAGTTCTCTGATGCCGGGTTGCTGGCCGTGGTTGGTGCGGTGGGGGCGTTGACCCGGCGGGTGGAGACACTGGGGGCCGTGGTCGCGGCGGAGGTCGCGCGCCGGTCACCGACCGGGTCACGGGAGGGGAACCTGGCCCGCACGGAGGGGTATGCCTCGCCCGGCCGGTTGATTGCCGCGTCCAGGGGTGGGCAGGTCGGCCGAGCAGCGGAACTGGTGAAGGTCGGGCAGGCCACCGCGGCCCGGCGGACCCTGTCCGGGGAGCCCCTGCCGGCAGCGCACCCACATGTCGCGGACGCCTTGCATGCCGGGAGGATCAGTGTGGATGCCGCCCAGGTGATCATCGCCATGCTGGACCGGGTGGCCCCGCGCGCCAACCCGCTGGACGTGGAGACCACGGAGAGACTGCTCGCCACCCAGGCGGCCCAGTTCCCCCTGCACCAGGTGGAGAACCTCGTCAGGCACGCCGAGGCACGCCTCGACCCGGACGGGATCGCACCGAAGGAGGAGCATCAACGAGCGGCCCGGTCGCTCACCATGCGTCAGGACTCTCAGGGGATGTTCCACCTGAGGGGAGCTCTGGACCCGGTGACCGGCGCCCCGATCAAGACCGCCCTCGACGCGTACGTGGCCGCGCGGTTGCGCGAGACCCGCGGGAACAATTACCCGGACACCCCCGGGACCGTCGTGTCCGCGAGGTCGGCCGGATCAGCCGGATCAGGCGGGTCAAACACGGACGAGGACAGCAGCACCATCGAGACCCGCACGATTCCCCAGTTGCAGGCTGACGCCCTGGCCGACTTCGCCCGCCACGTCCTCGCCTGTGACACCACCGTCCCGCTGGTCCCGGCGGTGACGATGGTCGTACGGATCGAACTGGCCGACCTGGAGGGGAGCCTCCGGGCCGGCGGGTACGCCACCATCGACGGCGTCGATCAGCCCCTCTCCGCCGCCGCGGCCCGGCAGTTGGCCTGTGATGCCGGCCTCATTCCCGCGGTGTTCGGCGGGCCCTCCCTGCCGCTGGACCTGGGCCGCCGGTCCCGAACCTTCACCAGGGCGCAGGTCCTCGCGTTGTGGGAACGCGACGGCGGGTGCGCGTTCTGCGGGCAGACCACCTTCGTCGAGGCCCACCACATCGCCTGGTGGCACCGCGACCGCGGCACCACCGACCTGACCAACGGCGTTCTGCTCTGCTCCCGCTGCCACCACCTCATCCACCGTGACGGCTGGGGCATCAAGGTCAGTGAGACCGGGGAGGTCACTTTCACCCCACCCCGGGTCGTGGACCCGGACCAGGTTCCTCGCCCAGCGGCACCGAACCCGAGACGGCTCGGTGCGCAACCGACGACGCCGCCGTCCCGACCACCGGACCGCGACGACACGAGACGTCCCCCGGACCGCGACGACACCACACGGCCACCGGACCGCGACGACGCGAGACGACCACCGGCCGGGCCGGGCCGAACCACTCCCCGCGCCGAGCGGACCAGCCCCGCCACCGACGAACGGCGACGAGAGTAGGAGCGCGCGCCAATCCACCCCGCACGGGTAGCGGCGGCGGCATCAACAACGGCCCCACTGCCAACGGCCCCACTGACTGCGAGACACTGCCGGCGGCGCCACTGCCTGCGACAATCGTCCGCATGTCACGAGAGTTCACCGGATGAGGGAGACGCTCAGCGCCGCGGAGGCGCGGCGGGTGACGCTGGCGGCTCAGGGCCTCGCGCGCGCCGAGCAGCCGGCCACCCCTGGCACGCGACACCTGCAGTCGGTGATGCGCCGGCTCGGCGTCGTCCAGATCGACTCCGTGAACGTGTTCGCCCGCGCCCACTACGTGCCGTTCTTCTCGCGGCTCGGCCCCTACGATCCTGCCGCACTGGACCGCTTGGTCTTCGGGCGGCGCGGTCCCTACGTGGAGTATCTCGCGCATGAGGCGTCCCTCATCCCGATCACGGACTGGGGGCTCTGGCGGTTTCGGATGGATGCGATGAGGGCCAGCTACGGGGGCGATGGCTCGTGGTTCGAGAACAATGCCGCCACCGTCGAATGGGTGCGCGGCGAACTCGCCGCGCGCGGCCCCGTGAGGCCCGCGGAGATCGAGACCGACGCGCACCGCAGCGCCAAGGGGCCGTGGTGGGACTGGAGCGCGGTGAAGCGGGCAGTGGAGCATCTGTGGCTCTTCGGCGAGGTCGCGATTGCCGGACGACGCGGCTTCGAGCGCCGTTACGCCCTGGCGGCGGACGTCATCCCGGCGGCCGTGCTCGCGAACCCCGTCCCGAGGGACGACGCCGTCCGCGAGCTGGTCCGCCGGGCGGCGCGGTCGTACGGCGTCGCCACCGCCGCGGACCTCGCCGACTACTACCGGCTGCGGGACCGGCCCGCCGTGCAGGCGGCGATCGACGACCTCACCGACGCCGGGGAACTCGTCCCCGTACGCGTGGCCGGGTGGGAGCGCGGCGGCCGCCCGATCCCGGCGTGGCTTCACCGTGAGGCGCGCGTCCCGCGCCGTACCGACGGCGTCGCCCTCCTCAGCCCATTCGACCCGCTCGTCTGGTATCGGGAGCGAGCCGAGCGGATGTTCGGCTTCGACTACCGGATCGAGATCTACACCCCGGCCGCCAAACGCAGGTACGGGTACTACTCGCTGCCCGTGCTGGTCGACGACGCGATCGTGGCGCGCGTGGACCTGAAGGCTGATCGCCCAGCCGGGGTCCTGCGCGTCCAGTCGGCGTGGTGGGAGCCGGGGTGCGCCTCCGCCACCACCGAACGCATCGCGGCCGAGCTGCGTGCGGCGGCCCGGTGGCAGGGACTGGACGAGATCACCGTGGCCGGGTGGGGCGACGCCGTCGACGAACTGGCGCTAGCACTCGGGTCGGAGCGCCACTGACCGCCCTCCGCGAGTGGCACCGATCCCCTGTCGCCGCGGTTCACCCGACGATGTGATGCACATCACGTAGCCTGTCTCCCATGTCCGTTCCTGAGATCCGTCCCAGCTCACCCGTCGCGCCCGGCCGGCGGCAGCCCCCCGAGGAGCCCACCCGCCTCCACCGCAAGGTGTTCGGGATCGTCCTGGGGCTCGTGCTCGCAGTGGTCGTGTACTTCCTCATGCCGAACGAGGTGCCCGCCGCGCTGCAGGGGGGTGAGCGCGAGTTCACCGCTCACGGACTGGCGGTGACGGCCGCCGTCGCCGTGCTGATGGGCACGTGGTGGATCACAGAGGCGATCCCGCTGGCGGCCACGGCGCTCGTGCCGCTGGTGGCGTTCCCGGTCACCCAGGTGGCCGAGTTCCGGGATGTGGCGAGCCCGTTCGCCTCCGGAACGATCTTCCTGTTCATGGGCGGCTTCTTCCTCGCCCTCGCGCTGCAGCGCTGGAACCTGCACCGGCGTATCGCACTGCGCACGGTCCTCCTCGTGGGCACGCACCCGAAGCAACTGGTGCTCGGGTTCATGGTGGCCACCGGCTTCCTCTCGATGTGGGTGTCCAACACGGCCACCGCGGTCATGATGCTGCCGATCGGACTCTCGGTCATGGCGCTCGTCAATCCGGACGCGCGCGGACTGGACCTCCTGAAGTCCAACTTCGGCAAGGCGCTCACGCTCGGGATCGCGTACTCGGCGTCGATCGCGTCCCTGTCCACCCTCATCGGCACGCCGCCGAACACCCTGATGCGCGCCTACCTGGCGGACAACCACGACATCGTGATCGGGTTCGGCCAGTGGATGCTGTTCGCCGCCCCCACCGCGTGGCTGTTCCTCGTGATCGCGTGGTGGCTGCTCGTCAACGTGTTCTTCCGGCCCGAGATCGACGAGCTCCCCGGGGGACGTGCCCTCATCCGGCAGGAACTGGACGAGATGGGGCCCATGCACCGCGGGGAGAAGCTCGTCGGGGGCGTCTTCATGGTGGGGGCACTCTCCTGGATCTTCCTGCCCAGCCTGTTCCGCGACGCCGGCATCAGCGACGAACTCATCGCCATGTGCATCGCGCTCGCGCTGTTCCTCATCCCGGTGCACCCGCGCAGCGGCATCCCCCTCCTGGACTGGAGGACGGCCAAGGAGATCCCGTGGGACATCCTGTTGCTGTTCGGTGGCGGGCTCTCCCTCTCCGCGATGTTCACCGCGAACGCCCTCTCGGCCTGGATCGGCGAGGTCTCCCGCGGCGTCGGCGGACTTCCGGTGGTGCTGATCGTGCTCGCGGTCACCGCCCTCATCATCTTCCTCACCGAGATGACCTCCAACACGGCCACCGCAGCAGCCTTCCTGCCGATCATGGGCGGCGTGGCCGCCGGCATCGACCAGGACATCATGCTGCTCGTCATCCCCGTTGCCCTTGCCGCCACCTGCGCGTTCATGCTCCCCGTGGCCACCCCGCCGAACGCCATCGCCTTCGGGTCCGGCTACGTCCGCATCGGGGACATGGTCAAGGGTGGGATCTGGCTCAACCTCATCGGCATGGTCCTCATCACGGTCACCGTCATGGTGATGGGGCCCCTGGTGCTGGGGATCTCGTACGGCTAGACGAATCCTCACCAGTACCGTGGGCGGCATGGACCTCTCCCCCGCCACCCGCGCCGTCGCCCTCGGCCGGCCGGAGCGAACCCCCGGCGCCCCGGTGAACCCGCCGGTCACGCTCACCTCCACCTACCTCGCCGGCGCGCCGGTCAACTACGCCCGCGTCTCCAACCCCACGTGGGAGGCCCTCGAGGAGGTTCTCGGCGCACTGGAGGGCGGGCACGCGCTCGCCTACGCGTCCGGGATGGGGGCGATCGCCGCCGTCGTCTCCCTGGTGCCGGTGGGCGGCGTCGTGGTGGTGCCACGCCACGCCTACAACGGCACCACCGCGCTGCTCGCCGAACGGGCGGCCGCGGGCGCGCTCACCGTGCGGACCGTGGAGGCCGACGACGTCGCCGCGATCGTCGCCGCGGCCGCCGGCGCCGACCTGCTCCTCCTCGAGACCCCGACCAACCCGATGATGGAGGTGACCGACGTCCCCGCGGTCCTGGCCGGCCTGTCGCGGGAGGATCGGCGGCCGGTGGTGGCGGTGGACAACACGTTCGCCACCCCGGTGGCACAGCGGCCGCTCGAGTGGGGGGTGGACGTGGTGGTGCACTCCGCCACGAAGTACCTCGCCGGGCACTCGGACGTGCTGCTGGGCGCGGCCGTCGTGGCGCCGGAGCGCGCGGACCTTCTGGAGCGGCTGCACACCCACCGGACGCTGCACGGTGCGATCCCCGGGCCGATGGAGGCGTGGCTCGTGCTGCGCGGGGTGCGGACGCTGCACGTGCGGCTGGAGCGGGCGTCGGCCACGGCCGCCCTGCTGGCGGAACGGCTCACGGCGCATCCGGCGGTGGAGCGGGTCCGCTACCCAAGATTCGGAGCGATGCTGGCGGTCGAGGTGGCCGGCGGCGCGGACGCCGCGGAGGCGGTATGCGCGTTGGTGGGGGTGTGGACCCACTCCACCAGCCTCGGTGGGGTGGAGTCGCAGCTGGAGCGGCGCCGTCGCCACCCGCTCGAGGTGAGAAGCGTGCCGGAGAACCTGGTGCGGCTCTCGGTGGGGATCGAGGATGCGGAGGATCTCTGGGCAGACCTGGAGCAGGCGTTGCGATCAGCTGGGTGAGTCCCAGAAAAAAGATCGTGCACAATGCATCCAAATGGTGCACTTCTCCGGAAGTAGGGGGTAAGAGCTGCGAACGACGGCTTGAACCAACCCAAGGAGTGACCATGAACATCAAGATCGCCGCTGCGGGGAGTGTTGCCGCCCTGCTGTTCCTTGCCGGCTGCGCCACCGACGCCGACGAGACCGCGACCGAGACCACCGAGACGTCGACCATGACCGAGGAGCCCATGGAGGAGGAGGGCGACGAGGCGATGGACGAGCCCGGCACCATCGTGGACGTGGCCGCGGCCAACCCCGACTTCGAGACCCTCGTGGCCGCGGTGACCGCCGCCGACCTCGGCGAGACGCTCTCCGGTGAGGGCCCGTTCACGGTGTTCGCGCCGACGGACGACGCCTTCGACGCCCTTCCCGAGGGCCTGCTCGACGCCCTGCTGCTGCCGGAGAACGTCGACGCCCTGACCAGCATCCTCACCTACCACGTGCTGCCGGCCGAGGTCATGGCCGCTGACGTGAGCGCCGGTGAGGTGACGACTGTCGAGGGCTCCACCATCGCGATCACGACCGACGACGGCGTCATGGTGAACGACGCCACGGTCGTGGCCACCGACGTCGAGGCCTCCAACGGCGTCATCCACGTCATCGACACGGTCATCGTGCCGCCGACGGTGGATGTTGCCGCCCTGCTCGAGTGACATCACCCGCAGGCAAAGACAGACGAAACCCGCCCGGCCATGAGCCGGGCGGGTTTCGTCTCACAGGTCGAAGAGTTCGCTGTGGATGCGTGAGCCCGGGACGCCGAGAACGCGCGCGGACTCCTCGACGGCCTCATTGAGGGCGGCGGGCCCGCAGGTGAACACGGTGGCGTCGGAGAGGTCGCCGAGGAGGGCGGTCAGGTGCCCGGCATCCATGCGCTGGACGGCGCGGGGGCCGGGCAGCAGGTGAAGCCGGATGGTGCCCGCGGCCTCGTACTCGCGCAACTCGTCGGCGAGGACGAGGTCCTCGGGGACGGAGGCGCGGTAGATCACGTCGATGGGAACGCCGCGCGCACCGAGTCCCCTGACGAGGGAGACGATCGGCCCGATTCCCACCCCTCCGGCCACGAGCACGTACCGGGAGCCCTCCGCCCGCGGCGGGGTCATGACGCCGTACGGCCCTTCGAAGGTGACGCGCGTTCCGGCGGGGACGTCCATCAGGGTGGTGGACGCGTCGCCGAGCGCCTTCACCGTGATCCGGAGGCGGTCCCCGTCGCGGCCGGAGACGGAGAAGGGGTGAGCCTCGTAGGACAGCCCGCGGTGCCGGAACCGGAAGTTCATGAACTGGCCCGGGAGCAGGCGCATCCGGTCGAGGTCGCGGCCGGTCATCCACACCGAGACCACGTCTCCGGACTCGCGGACCACCTCCGTGACCGACAATCGGTGCCGCCGTGACCGCGCCACGGGGACCAGCACGCGGTTCCAGAGGACGAGCCCGAGCACGAGGACGTACAGCGCAACCCAGAACGCGCGGGCAGCGCCGTCGTCGAAGGTGTCGCCGGCCACCACCTGATGGAAGAACGCGAGGACGATCCCGGCGTAGGTGAGCAGGTGCAGGGTCCACCACGTCTCGTGGCGCAGGCGCCGGCGGGCGCGCCGCCAGGACGTGATGCCGGCGGTCACCATGATGATGAGCCCGCCGAGCGCGGGCACGATCCCGGGATTCGTACGGATGACCACGGCGATGCCGGCGATCCACGCCCGGTTCGCCTCCACGGCGGACGCCGTGATGATGAGCAGCACGTGGGCCGCGATGAGATACACCGCCCACGGTGCGAGCCTCTTGTGCCAGCCCACGAGCTGGTCCTGCCCGAAGGCCCGCTCGAGGACGGGCCAGCGGGAGATGAGGAGGAGCAGGAACAGCACCAGGGAGGTACCGGTCACCGCGGCCACGGAGGAGATGCCGGCGAGGAGTTCCACCGTGCCGTCGATGGGCAGCGCCTCGGCGAGCGCCAGCGCGAGGGCGATGAGGCCGAGCAGGACGGCGACCGTCACGGCGATCATGCCCGTACGCCGCTGCCGCCTCCAGGTGCGCATCGACGGGTCGGACGTCGTGGTCATGCTCGTCAGGACGTCGTCCTCGACTCCAGTTGTCATGGACGCCATGCTCGCAGAGTTGTCTGGGATTCCGCTGGGAAACGTGCCCGTTCGGCATTTTTGCCCATTGCGCATCTTGCGCCTAGTGTGGGCCTCTCCCCGTCTCCGATCGAAGGCACGCCGATGTCCGCACTCCTCCACCGCCTCGGCAGGCAGGCCGCGGTGCGGCCCCTGCCCTTCCTGGTGTCCTGGCTGCTCGTTATCCTCGCCGTGGTCGCCCTGCTGGCGACCCAGACCCCCTCGATCTCCACCAGCCTCACCCTCGACGACGCCCCGGCCCAGCAGGTGCTCGACGACGTCACGGAGGCCCTTCCCGAGGCCGGCGGCACCCAGGGCACGCTCGTCTTCCAGGCAACCGACGGGGGCCGCGTGGACACAGGAGCGCGCGCCGACGCCATCGACAGCGCCCTCGACGCCGCCAGCGCAAGCGGACTCGTCCTCGACCGTGACGCACGCCTGCTCGACCAGCAGGCCGACGTCGAGGCCACGGTGAGGGAGAACGTGGAGGACCGCGTGGCCGCTGATCTCACGGTCCGCATCGAGGAACTCCTCGGGGCCCTTGACGGAGCCCTGCCGGTCGACGGGCCAGCCGCACAGAGCCCGCAGGCCACCCAGCTCGTGCCCCGGATCACGGCCATCAGGGACACCGCGAACGAACTCCTGGCCGCCCCGGACGCCGACCGCATCGCCGGTGCTGCGGGCCTGTTCGCCGAGGTGGAGCAGCTGCAGGCCGATCTGAGCCGCGCCGGCATGGATCTGGGCGCGCTCCCCGCTCCCGAGGAGGGAATGACGGACCCGGCCGCCGCCGTCGACGCCGCAGTGGCGACCGCGACCGCCGACGCGCTCGGGCGGCTCGACTCCCTCATGCGCGGCACCTCCCCCCGCGGCACTGAACTCGTCACCTCCGACGGCGTTCGCCCGTCCGTCCTGGTCTCGGACGATGGCACCGCGGCGATCGCGTCCGTACAGCTCGCCGAGCAGGTCTCCGACCTCCCCAGCGGGAGCCTGGATGACCTGCTGGCCTCGATCGATGCGGTCGCGGCCGAGGAGGGACTCACCGTCGCGGCGAGCAGTTCCCTGCAACCCCTCGAGCCCCCGATCGGGGGCCACGAGGCCATCGGCATCGCCGTCGCGGCCGTGGTGCTGATCGTCACCCTCGGCTCGCTCGTGCTGGCCGGCCTGCCCATCCTGCTGGCGCTGGTGGGGGTGTTCATCGGCGTCGGTGGGGCGTACGCGCTCTCGGCGAACTTCGAGATGACCACGTCCACTCCCGCCCTGGGGCTGATGCTGGGCCTCGCCGTCGGGATCGACTACACCCTGTTCATCGTCCACAAGCAACGCTCCCTGCAGGTCCACCAGGGCCTCGACGCCGTCGAGTCCATTGCCCGTGCTGTCGCCACCGCAGGAGGCGCGGTCCTGTTCGCTGGCGGCACCGTCGTCGTCGCCCTCCTCGGGCTCCTGACCCTGGGGATGGGCTTCGTCTCGACGATGGCGGTGACGGCCGCCGTCACGGTGGTCCTCGCCGTCGCCCTGGCCCTGACGGCGCTGCCCGCCCTCCTCGGGCTCCTCGGACGCCGGCGGGGACACGCGTCGGCTCGCCGGGCGGCGAGGCCCCGGCGCGAGCACTCACAGTTCGGGCGTGCAGCACAGTGGTGGGTCACCACCGTCACCGACCGGCCGATCTTGACGGTGGTGCTCATCGTCCTCGGACTCGGCGCCCTCGCGATCCCCGCCGGACAGATGGAGCTCGGCATGCCGTCCGGCGCCGTCGCCGCGCCCGGATCCGAGCAGCGCACCACCTACGACGCCGTGAGCGGCGCCCTCGGCGAGGGCGCCAACGCACCGCTCGTCGTCGCGCTCACCCCCACGGACCCCGGCGCCGTCGACCAGGAACGGCTCGAGGCATGGCAGGCCGAGCTGGCTGGCCACGACAGTGCCGCCAACGTCCGCCTGATGGGCACCTCGGAGGACCGCTCCCTCGTCCTGTACACGGTGGTCCCCACCGCCGGGCCGACCGACCCCGGCACCGCCGCACTCGTCCACGAACTGCGTGCCAGCGAACTCCCGGACGCCGAGGAGATCGGCGTGACCGGCCTGACCGCCATCAACATCGACCTCTCCGAATCGCTGCGGGACGCCATCCCCGTCTACCTCACGCTGGTGGCGCTCCTGTCCCTGGCGATCCTGCTCCTGGTGTTCCGCTCCCTGCTGGTCCCGCTCGTGGCGACGGCGGGGTTCCTCCTGTCCATCGGTGCCACCCTGGGACTCGTGGTGACCGCCTTCGGCAACCCGGACTTCACCTGGCTCGTGGGCGTGGACCGTGCGGGCCCGGTGTTGAGCTTCCTGCCGATCATGGCCACGGGCATCCTCTACGGGCTCGCCATGGACTACCAGGTGTTCCTCGGCACCTCGATCCGCGAGGTCCACGCCCACGGCGAGTCCGCCCGGACGGCCGTGGTCGAGGGGTTCCACCACGCCAGCCGGGTGGTGGTGGCAGCCGCGATGATCATGGTCTCGGTCTTCGCCGGCTTCGTGCTCAGCGACGACTCCATGATCCGCCAGTTCGGATTCGCACTTTCCGCTGGAATCCTCATCGACGCGTTCCTCATCCGAATGACGCTCATCCCCGCCGTCCTCCACCTCGCGGGCGAACACGCGTGGTGGCTCCCCCGCTGGCTGGACCGGCTCCTGCCCGACCTGGACCTGGAGGGCACCCGCCTCGCGGCCGCCGCCGCACCCACCGAGGATCGATCGGCGGCGCCGGCGCCCCGCGTGCCCCATGGAACACTGGTGCGGTGACCGGACTCCGAGACGCGAAGCGTGCCGCGGTCGCGCGACGGCTCGCCCGGATCGCGTTCGAGCAGGTGCGCGAGCGCGGGCTCGGCGAGGTCACCGTGGAGGACATCGTCACCGAGGCGGAGGTGTCCCGGCGCACGTTCTCCAACTACTACGCCTGCAAGGAGGCCGCGGTCGCGGCGGTCGTCATGCACAGCGTCGAGGCCGCGCTGGAGGAGTGGGATGCGCCGGACACCCTGGACGTCCTCGCACTCGCCCGGCACCTGGTGGATCACCAACTCAGGAGCGGGGCGCTCACCCTGCTCACCGAGGTGGCCGCCCTCGCGGCCGCGCACCCGCAACTGGGGCCCTTCGTGCGGGATGCACAGTGGCAGGTGTGGTCCGCCGTCGGGGACAAGGTCCTCGACGCCGTCCCCACGCCGGACAGCGACGACGCCGAGACCGTGCGGCTCGTGGTCGGCGCACTGTTCGGGATCGTCAGTGCCGCCCTCGTCTCCACGGGGCCACGTGACGGCGATGCGTCCCGGCGGCTGCACGCCTCAGTGCTGCGGGGCCTCGCCCGGCTCGAGCGGGGGCTCGGCCAACCGGCCTGACCGGTCACCCCGGGGAGTTGCCCCCACCTTGAAGACGGCCGGGCCGAGATCGCTGGGCGGACGCGCATCCACCAGCGGCACTTGCCCCCCAGGTACTGGGAAGGAGCAGCGAACGTCGGCTTGAACCCGCCGCTCACGCACGACGGCGTCATGCTGAACGAGATCACGGTCGTGGCCACCGACGTCGAGGCCTCCAACGGCGCCATACACGTCATCGACACGGTCATCGTCACGTCGAAGGTGGACGTGGACGCCGTGCTCGACTGAGATCACCCTCCGACAATGACAGACGAACCCGCCCGGCCCCGTGCCGGGCGGGTTCGTTGCTGGTACGGCTGGCGCGGCGCCGAAATCGAACGGCACGCCGGCAAGCCGACGTGCCGTTGGAGGCGGCTGCGCCGCCACACAAGCCTTGACCCTCACGCAAGTAGCTGACGTCCTCGGAGTCCTGGTCCGGCTCCTCGTCGAACTCCCGGATCGCGTACACCCGCTCGCCCAGGATCTTCTCCTCGGCCATCAGCCTGTCCATGTTCAGCCGGCCGACCTTCTCCAGGTATCCCTCGCCCGGCTTGTCCGGCTCCTCGAGCGCGTCGGCCAGGTCGATGATCTCCTCCATCAGCGAGTCCCCCAAGGTCGAAAAGAAGTCCTCGGGATTCGGGAGTTGGCGGTAGGCCTCCGGGCGCCACGTCCGCCAGTGGTTCATCGCGATCGTGCCGTACTTGTTCATCCCGAACCTCCTCGCTCTGCCCCCACAGGGCCTCCAGGTCGAAGGCCAACTGGCCTCCACCGGTCCCAGCCGTCGATCGTCCCAAAGGACTGCTCCCCCCTGTCGGACGCGTCCCAGCCGCGATCGTCAACACCCGAATTCGTCCCGTTTCGGGACCGTTTGACCCTCTCAGGGCCGCTCAGCCAACCTGAACCACCCCACCAGAGACCTCCCATGACCTCGAAGTTCGCCCAGCGGCCCTCAGCGCTCACCCCGCCGTCGCCGCGGAGTTCTTGGCCGCGATTGTTGTGATTGCTACCAATCACCACATTCACAGCATTGCCAGCATTGGGAGGAATGGGAGCGTTCATCGGCCGAGCCCGGTCGGGGTGCGGCCCTGCTTGGTCCACACCCGGTCGCGCCACCACTGGTCCTCCACCGCCCGCCGATCCGCGAACACCTGCACCGAACCAGGGTCGCCGACGGCGGCAAGCACCTCCCGGCTCGGAGCCAGCTCGGCGCGGTCCCGTTCAGCCCGCAACGCCTCCCCGTCGACAGACAAGGCGCGGTGGATCACCAGCGCGGCCGCCGGCCCCGGGTGCGCCCGATACGTCCCGTCCGCCTCGCGGGTGACCGCTGAGAGCGCCAGGGGGCCGGAGGGCCGGTCCCACGCCGCGACGTCCAGGGTGTACGGGCCGGTGGAGGCGACGTCGGCGAGGAACTCCCGGGAGGTGACGACGTTGCCGACCACGAACGGGCGGGCGTACTCCAGCAGGGCGTGGATCTCCGCGGCCCGCCACGCGAAGTCCGCGGCGTCCATGCGGTGCCAGGCCGGGTCGTTCGCCAACACGCACGCGTTCTCGAGCACCGGGCGGATCTCAGCCACGGGGGCGATCCGGTCGCGGTGCTCCACCCCCACCTCGACCGTCCGGAACTCCCCCGCGAACGGGTACACGTCCTGGTAGAGGTACAGGTGCAGGTTCCGGATCGACTCCACATCCCCATATCCTGGGAACTGGGCGTCACCGGCGTGCAGGTCCCGGACCCGCAGCGCCACCGTGAACTTCTCCAACAACACCAGCTCCCGTGGATCCCGGATCCCCGGCAGGTTCACCAAGGTCGTCTCGAACGGCGGGTCATACGTGTAGCTGGACCAGCTCCCCCCGGCGGCCATCGTGCTCAGCCCTCCGCCTCGCGGGCTGCGAGCTGGCGGGCCCGTAACCGCGCCCACGCCAGGTACTCCTCCCGGGACAACACCCCGCGGGACACGTCGGTCAGGGCCTTGACGTCGACGAACTCCACCTCGATCCCGCCCTGCTGCATCGTCGCCAGGGCGCGGACCGTGGCAACCACCTCCCGCTTCGACAACCCCGTGAACAACTGCGGCCACCGCTGCGTGACCCCCTGGTGGCCGCTCATGCCACTGCCACCTGGCGGGAGCAGCGGGCGCGGGCCGTCAACTCGGCCACCACGTCCCGGGTCACCGCGTGCCCATGGGCGCGGCGCACCACCAACGCCCACACCACCGAATCCCGGCCGTGGTCGTCCAGGCCGGCGTACAACTCCGGCCACAACACATCCAGATACGCCGTCGTCCTCGACATCTGCCCCTCCTGCCCTGGTGTCGGCGCCAGAGTAACCCGACCCCACGACACCCCGCTGGGGCTATCCACAGGCCCTCGGCGGCGCCCTCCACGCTGTCCCTGGGCCCCAAAACCGCGCCAACCCCGCAATCTCCGCAACCGGACCAGTCCCCGCCACCCGCTCGGCCCCACCAGTGATCCCCGCCCGGACTTCCTGCCACGGCACCAAGTCCGCCACCCTGAACCCATCACCGCGGCCGCCGCATCAGCGGGCTGGCGAGCAGCAACTCACGGGACTCCTCGCTGATGGGCAGCCTGTCGACGGCAGCCCGGACCCGATTCACCCTCTCCGAGTTGCGGTACCACAACTCCTCCCACCAGCCGGGATACACCAGAGCGAGGGACAGCGCGGGCGGGTCGTCGATGTAGACCCCCCGCCGGCAGCCCCCCGCGTGATAGCACACCCTGGGTCCCACCCCTGCTGCTGTCCCGCGAGGACATGGTGCCGTTCGATGACGGCTGCCGGGAGTGCCTCCCGGGCCTTGGGGAGAGTGAGGTGCGGGTGCACCCACGGGACGTTCCCCGTGCCCGGTGGTGCGAGAGGGCGATGCGGCTGAACTATCACCCGCACTGGGGGACAGGCCAGCGGCGACGGATCATCGAAGCGGTTGTGAAGCTGCGGGGTCACGGGTGCGGGGCCTGCCCGACGGGGTGGGGGTCGATGATCGACCACGACCACTACACCGGGCTGGTACGGGGGCTGGTGTGCCCGGACTGCAATTCGCGGACCAGGGCTTCATCGGTGCCCTCCAAGGAGCCCAATCCTCCAGAGGCGTATTCATCACCACCAGCCGATTCAGCAACGAGGCCCGCGCCTTCCTCAACTTCGTCCCACAAAGGGTGATCCTCCTCGACGGCGACGAGATGACCCAACTCATGGTCGAACACGGAGTCGGCGTCCAAACCTTCGACACCGTCACCCTCAGGAAGATCGACGAAGACTTCTTCGACTGAAGCCATGCACGATCGGAGGCCCATGATCGGCACAGATGTCGAGCTCGATCGGCTCTACGCGCTCTTGAACGAACTCTCCGACCGGGCTCGAGGACCTCGACGACTCATCGACTGCGATGGGCGGATGGGCTGGCCGCAACGAGGCGTGTACTTCTTCTTCGAGCCTGGCGAGACCCGCCGGGACGGGTCGCCCCGGGTTGTCCGGGTCGGCACTCACGCTCTCAAGCCCGGATCGGACACGACCCTGTGGGGACGCCTATCGCAGCACCGGGGAACGGGCAGCGGCGGCGGTAACCATCGCAGTTCGATCTTCCGGCGACACGTCGGGACCGCACTGCTCCTCGGCGACAAGGACCTTGCCACTGATCCATCCCACGCAACCTGGGGGCGAAAGTCAGCGGACGCAGCCATACGTGCGCTCGAACTCGACCACGAACGACGGGTAAGCCACTTGATTCGCCACATGCCATTCCTGTGGCTGCCCGTGGATGACCCAGCTGGCCCAACCAGCGACCGCGGACACATCGAAGCCGGCACCATCGCCATTCTCAGCAGGCTCTCCAACGCTGCCGCAGACTCCCCTTCGCCGGGCTGGCTGGGCAAACACTCCAATCGCGAGGCGATCGTCGGATCAGGGCTGTGGAACATCAACCACGTTCGCAACCCACGTAACCCCGACACCCTCACCATCCTCGAGCACTGGGTGCACCGTTTCTGATCGGCTACGGGCTTTGTGGGGTTCGGCTACCCGGCGATGATGAGGTAGATGCCGAGGGCGGCAAGAAGGACCAGGACGTACCTCTCGAACCCAGCGGGGGTGGCCGTGGAGATGAACCGCTTGGCAGCCCACGTGCCGGCGATCATCGCGACGCCGAGCAGCGCCCCCAGCAGCCAGAACTCCTGATCGAGGGTGATCATGCTGCCGTACACCACGGTCTTGGTGGCGTGCATCGCCAACGCGGTGGTGGCCTCGCTGGCGATGTACGCCACCGGCGCCAATCCCAGGGACAGGAAGATCGCCGCCCCCAGCGGTCCGGCGCTCCCGACCAGCCCGGACAGCAACCCCGTCACCCCACCCCCGGCCACCAGGACCACGGTGGAGGGCTTGAACCTCAGCACACCGGTGTACTTCAGGATCGCGAACACCAGCACCGCGACCCCGATCGCCCGGGTGACCAGGTCCTTCGGCAGGGACACGAAAGAGACCGCCCCCACCACGCTCAGCGGGATCGCGCCGAGCAGAAACCACCCGACCGGTTTCCACGCAATCACACGGAACCCGAGACCGGCGCGGGACAGGTTCCCCACCAGTTGCACCACCGTGAGCAGTGGGACCGCCTGTTCCGCGCCCACCACCGCCGTCAACAACGGCAGCAGCAGCAACGCGCCCCCGAACCCGGCCGAGCCCGAGATCGCGGCCGCGACGAACGCGCCGACGACCAACAGGGCCACGTCCATCCGGCCCACCTCCACCTCGCGCGGCCACATCCGTCATGGATGATCGTCCTCCCCACCAAAGACCACGGTATCTATGCTCGCCCGATTGCCAGCGACCCTCGGATGCGGGGGCCGATCGGCTGCGGGCTTCGCAGGGCTTCCAGAGTGGGCGGGGAAGACCCCAATCTAGACTGTCGTCGTGGACATTCATCCGGGCGCCGCCCGCCCGACCGTGGCGAACGCCGAGGTGATCGCCTGGGTTGCGAAGGAGCTCAGGGCGCGGGGTGAACGGATGACGGGCCCGCGGACGGCGGTGCTGACGGCGTTGGGTGAGGATCCGGGGCATCTGACCGTGGAGGACGTGGTCGCGGCGGTTGCCGCAGTGGATTCCTCGGTGCACCGCTCCTCCGTGTACCGCGCCCTGGAGGCGCTGTGCGAGTTGGGGGTGGTACAGCACATCCACCTGAGCCACGGCACCACCGCCTACCACCTGTCCTCGATCGAGGGCCCGCACCCGCACGCCCAGTGCGTGCGCTGCGGAGTCGTCCGGGACCTGCCGCCCCACCTCCTCGACGACGTCGCCGTCCACCTGGCCACCGACTTGCGGTTCACCCTGGATGCCACCCACGTGGCGCTGTCCGGGCTGTGCGCCGCCTGCTCCGAAACCGACGCTTCGTCACCCGAAACACCCATTATTGCGACCCATCTGCATTAGTCTCCTTCTGGTATCCGGCGCTGACCCGACCCTGGAGGTGCGATGCACGTTCCTGACGGTTTCCTGGACGTCCCGACATCGGCGGCGACCGTCGCCGTCGCGGCGGCTGGTATCGCACTGGCCCTGCGTGGTGCCCGCAGCGAACTGGATGAGCGCACCGCACCGCTCGCGGGACTGACGGCCACGTTCGTGTTCGCCGCCCAGATGATCAACTTCCCGGTCGCGGCCGGCACCTCCGGACACCTGCTCGGCGGGGCGCTTGCCGCGGTCCTCGTCGGCCCCTGGACCGCCACGCTCTGCCTGTCCGTGGTCCTGATCGTGCAGGCGTTGCTGTTCGCCGACGGCGGCATCACCGCTCTGGGCACCAACATCGTCCTCATGGCGCTCGTCGGGGTGTGGGTGGGGTGGGGGGTGTTCCGGCTGGCACGGTCCGTCCTGCCCCAGCGCCGCACGATGGTCCCTGTTGCCAGCGCGCTCGGTGCCTTCGTCAGCGTCCCCGCTGCCGCTCTGACCTTCGCGGCCCTGTTCACCGTCGGTGGGGCAGTGCCCGTCGAACCGGCCACCGTGTTCCTTGCCATGGGGAGCGTCCACCTGCTCATCGGCCTCGGGGAGGCCGTGATCACCTGGATGGTGGTCTCCGCCGTCGTGGGAGTTCGACCCGATCTCGTCCACGGGGCGCGTCCCATCGCGTCCGCTGTGCCCCTCACCGTCACCGAAGGTGCCCCCGCATGACCATCGCCGCATACAACCGCCGCAGCCGGGTGCAGTGGGTCGCCGGCCTGGTGGTGGTCCTCCTCCTCGCCGGCGTCATCAGCCTCTTCGCCTCGCCGTCACCCGACGGCCTGGAGTACGTCGCGGCGGAGGTGGGCTTCTCGGGCTCCGCCGCGGAGCACGTGGCGGCTGACGGGCCACTGGCGGACTACCAAGTCGCGGGCGTGACGGATGACCGGCTCTCCGGTGGGCTGGCGGGCGTCCTCGGCACCGGCGTCGTCCTCGTTCTCGCCTCGGGCCTGGCCTGGGTATTGCGCCGTCCCCGCCCCCGGACCGCCCCAGCACCCCAGAACGCTGGGACACTCTGAGTGGGCTCTCCCTCCGTCCTCAACCTGCACCACCACGCGAACTCGCCGGTCCACCGCCTGCCGGCCCACGTGAAGATCGTGGCGTTGCTCGGGTACGTGGCGGCCGTGGTCGCGACGCCGCGCGAACTGATCTGGCCCTACACGCTCCACCTTGCCCTGCTGCTCGGCGTGATCGCGGCCTCCCGCGTCCCGCTCGCCGTCCTCGCCCGGGGGCTCGCAATCGAGACGCCATTCGTGCTGTTCGCGCTGCTGCTGCCGTTCGTCGCCACCGGCCCGACCACCACCCTCCTCGGCCTGACCGTCTCCCCCACGGGGCTGTGGGCAGCCTGGGCGCTGCTCGCGCGTGGCACCCTCGGCGTGCTCGCGGCCCTCACCCTGGCGGCCACCACGGAGTCGCGGGACCTGCTCCACGGGCTCCGCCGGCTGCGGTTGCCGGGTCAGATGGTGGAGATCATGGGGTTCATGGTGCGCTATGTGGACGTGATCAGTGACCAATGGCGTCGCATGCGCATCGCCCGCGAGTCCCGGTGCTTCACCGCCACCACCGTGACAGGGTGGCAAACCCTCGGCCGCTCCCTCGGTGCGCTGTTCATCCGGTCCTACGAGCGCGGCGAACGCGTCCACCTCGCGATGCTCTCCCGCGGCTACGCCGGCACCATGCCACTGGCGACCACCAGCGTCGCAACCCGGTCCCAATGGGTCCTCGCCGGCACGTTCGTGGCCGCATCGGCGCTCATCAGCCTCGTCGGCGCGAGGCTGCAATGAGTCTCCCCGTGGTGGACGTCCGCCGCCTGGCCTACGCCTACCCGGACGGCCACCAGGCCCTCTTCGGTGTCGACCTCCAGATCCACACGGGCGAACGCGTGGCGCTCCTCGGCCCGAACGGCGCGGGCAAGACCACCCTCATCCTGCACCTCAACGGCATCCTCACCGCCGGAGCCGGATCGGTCGCCATCTCCGGCCTCCCGGTGACCCGCCCCAACCTGACCGAGATCCGCCGGCGCGTCGGCGTCGTCTTCCAGGACCCCGACGACCAGCTCTTCATGCCCACCGTGCACGACGACGTCGCGTTCGGTCCCGCCAACCTCGGGATGCGCGGGGACGAGCTGGAGCGCCGCGTGCATGATGCCCTCGCCGTCGTCGGCATGGAAGCCCACGCACGCCGGCCACCCCACCACCTGTCGTTCGGCCAGCGCCGTCGTGTTGCCGTCGCCACCGTGCTGGCAATGCGGCCCGAGATCCTCGTGCTCGACGAGCCCACCTCCAACCTCGACCCCTTCTCGCGGCGGGAACTCGCCGACATCATCACCGGCCTCGATGTCACCGTGCTCATCGTCACCCACGACCTGCCCTATGCCCTGCACCTGTGCGAACGCTCGGTCATCCTCGCGGACGGGACCATCGCCGCGGACGGTCCCACCCGCGACATCCTCGCGAACGCGAAACTGATGGGCGCCCACCGCCTCGAGCTGCCCTACGGCTTCGACCCCACATACGGCCGGTAAGGCGTCGCCCTCCACAAAGGATCACGTGGCGTTGGGGTACACCCCAACGCCACACCCCGCGAGCAGGTGTTTCCCCTGTTGCACCAAGTCGATTCCGGCCTTCTGCAACAGATCTGAGCTCGAGTCCTGACTTCACTCACCAGGTCAGCGACCCCCTCGTGGACAGCGCCCTGACGCTGCCGTCGTCCCCACGGCGGCCAGCCGCCAACAAGGTCGCGGCAACGCCGTAGGCCCTCACCCGCCGCAACGGCGTGCAGACCCCGCACACGACCTGTGGCACGATCAGCGCGAGCGGGAGGTACACATGCGTGGAGGCAACGGCCAGCAGGTCAACCGGGAGGGCGTGACCAGGGTGGTCCTGGTCCCGGGCAACGTCTGGCGGATCGGGCTGGTGGTGATCGGGCTGATCGTGCTGTTCGCGGTCGGGCGATTCGTCCTGGGCGAGGGCGCGTCGCTGATCTTCACCGCGGTGATGGCCTGGTTCATCTCACTGGCGATGGAGCCCGCGGTCAGCCGGCTCGCTCGCCACATGCCGCGCGGGGCCGCGACCGGCCTCGTCCTCCTCGCCGTGGTCCTGTTCCTGGTGGTCTTCTTCTCGCTGTTCGGGGCGCTGATCGTCGAGCAGGTCACCAACCTCGTCCAGAGCCTGCCCGACTTCGCCCGGAACGCCCTCACCTGGGTCAACGGCCGCTTCGGCACCGACTACGCCCTCGAGGACCTCTGGGAGACCCTCAACCTCGACACCGACCGCCTCGCCGACATGGCCAGCCAGCTCGCCGGCGGTGTGCTCGCGGTGCTGGGCTCGATCGCCGGGGCCGTGGCCTCGTTCTTCATCTTCGCGCTGCTGCTGTTCTACCTCTCCGCGGACGGGCCGCGGCTGCGCCGCTGGATCGCCACCCTGTTCCCACCCCGGATCCAGGAGACCACCGTGGTGGTCTGGGACACCATGGCCGAGAAGACCGGCCGCTACGTCAGCGCCCGCCTGGTGCTGGCCGCCGTCAACGCGACCGCCACCGCCATCGTGTTCCTCATCATCGGGCTGCCGTCCTGGCTCGCCCTCGCGCTGTGGACCGGCATGGTGGCGCAGTTCGTGCCCGCCATCGGCACCTACATCTCCATCGTGCTGCCCGTGCTGGTGGGGCTGCTCAGCCCGAACCCGTGGCTCGGCGTGATCGTGCTCGGCTGGGGCATCCTCTACCAGCAGGTCGAGAACCTGACGATCGAGCCCCGCATCAGCGCCCGCGCCGTCAACGTGCACCCCGCCGTCAGCTTCGGCTCGGTCATCCTGGGCACGGCGATGTTCGGCGTCGCCGGCGCTCTCCTCGCCATCCCCGTGGTGGCGATGCTCCTCACCCTCCTCGACCTCTACCGCACCCGCTACGACGTCCTCCCCCAGCTCGAGGACGAGTTCAACGACGGTGTCCCGTCCTCCCGTATCGCCGCCGGGGCTGGCGGCAGCCCCGGGGCGGACGACGACGCAGCCACGGCGCCGTCGTCGTCCTAGTGGCGCGGGCGAGGCGCCGCCGTCGCCCCGTGCGAGGGTGCGCGCAACCGAGCGAAGCCGTCAGCGCCAGCCGAGCTCTCGGGCCACCGCCAGCACGCCCTCGATCACGTGCGCGTTGTACTCCACCCCGAGCTGGTTGGGGACCGTGAGCAGGAGGGTGTCCGCCGCGGCGATGGCCTCATCCTTCGCCAGCTCCGTGACGAGCGCCTCCGGTTCCGCCGCGTAGGTCTTCCCGAACCGGGCGGGACCGCCGTCGAGAAAGCCCACCTGGTCCTGGCTGCGCGTCTCCCGCAGGAAGTAGGCGCGATCCTGGTCCGAGACGATCGGGAAGATGCTGCGGCTGACGGACACGCGCGGCTCCCAGCCGTGGCCCGCCGCGCGCCAGGCGTCGCGGAAGCGTTGCACCTGCTCGGCCTGCAACTGGTGGAAGGGCACGCCGGTGTCCTCCGTGAGCAGGGTGGAACTCATGAGGTTCATGCCCTGTTGCCCGGTCCACTCCGCGGTGGCGCGGGTCCCGGCTCCCCACCAGATGCGCCGCCGCAGCCCTGGGGAGTGCGGTTCGATCCGCAGCAGCCCGGGCGGGTTCGGGAACATCGGGCGCGGGTTCGGTTCCGCGAACCCCTCCCCCTCGATCACCTCCAGGAACCTCGCGGTGTGGCGGCGGGCCATGTCCGCGTCCGTCTCGCCGTCGGCGGGGTGGTGGCCGAAGTGGCGGTAGCCGTCGATGACCTGCTCGGGTGACCCGCGGCTGATGCCCAGCTGCAAGCGCCCGCCGGCGATGAGGTCCGCCGCGCCGGCGTCCTCCGCCATGTAGAGCGGGTTCTCGTACCGCATGTCGATGACGCCGGTGCCGATCTCGATCCGGCTGGTCCGCGCTCCAACGGCGGCCAGCAGCGGGAACGGCGAGGCCAACTGCCGGGCGAAGTGGTGCACGCGGAAGTAGGCCCCGTCCGCGCCGAGTTCCTCGGCCGCCTCCGCCAGCTCGATCGACTGGAGCAGGACGTCGGCGGCGGACCTGGCCTGCGACGCCGGGGACGGCGTCCAGTGCCCGAACGAGAGGAACCCGATCTTCTTCATGTGATCGGCAACACCTCGCCGCTTCACGCCATTCCACCGGGACCACATCGTGACCGGCCGCGGGCTCCATCGAGCGCCTCGCTATCGTGACGCACATGAGTACCATCCGGATCGGGATCGTGGGGCACGGCAACCTGGGGCGGGGGGTGGAGGCCGCCGTCGGGAGGAACCCGGACATGGAGGTGGCGGCCATCTTCACGCGCCGCGACCCCGCGGCGGTGACGCCGGTGGTGGACGGCACCCCGGTGCACGCGCTGGCCGAGGTGGACGCCCACGCCGGCGCCGTCGACGTCCTCATCCTCTGCGGCGGCTCCAAGCAGGACCTGCCGGAGCAGACGCCCGCGCTGGCGAGGCGCTTCAACGTGGTCGACAGCTTCGACACCCACGCCCGCATCCCCGAGCACTTCGCCGCCGTCGACGACGCCGCCCGGGCGGGCGGCACCATCGCCCTGATCTCGGCGGGCTGGGATCCGGGGCTGTTCTCCGTGAACCGGGTGATGGCCGAGGCCGTGCTGCCCGACGGCGCCACCCACACCTTCTGGGGGCCGGGCCTGAGCCAGGGCCACTCCGACGCGATCCGCCGGATCCCCGGGGTGGCGGGCGCGGTCCAGTACACCATCCCCCGGGAGGAGGCGGTGGAGAGGGTGCGGGCCGGTGAGGCGGTCGAGTTCACGGCGCGCCAGAAGCACCTGCGGGACTGCTACGTGGTGCTGGAGGACGGCGCCAACCTCGCCGCGGTGCGCGACGCGATCGTGACGATGCCGCACTACTTCGACGAGTACGACACCGCCGTCACGTTCATCTCCGCCGAGGAACTGGCCCGGGACCACGCAGGCATGCCGCACGGGGGCTTCGTGGTGCGGAGCGGGGAGACCTCGGACGGCGTGGCGCAGGTGGTGGAGTACCGGCTGGCGCTCGAATCCAACCCCGAGTTCACCTCCAGCGTGCTCGTGGCCTACGCCCGGGCGGTGGCGCGGATGAGCGCGGCGGGCGAGGTGGGGGCGCGGACGGTCTTCGACGTGGCGCCGGGCCTTCTCTCGCCGGCGAGGGCCGAGGACCTGCGCGCGCGGTACCTGTAGCCGGCCCGGGAAATCCGGGGCGCACCATCCCGGCTCCCCGCGCCTACAGTGGACCCATGGCCGAGGAACTCACCGACGAGGCACTGGAATTCGCCGAGAAGATGTTCACCCTGGCCCGGGAGGGCCACACCGAGCACCTGGCCGCCTACATCGATGCCGGGCTCCCGGTGGATCTCGCCAACCACAACGGCGACACCCTGCTGATCCTCGCCGCCTACCACGGGCACCCGGACACGGTCCGGGCCCTGCTCGAGCGCGGTGCGGACATCACACGCACCAACAGGCGCGGCCAGAACGCCCTGACCTCGGCAACGTTCAAGCAGGACGTGGAGACCGTGCGTGCACTCCTCGAGGCCGGAGCGGATCCCGATGCCGGCACGCCCTCGGCCCGCGCCACCGCGGAGCACTTTAACCTGCCGGAGATGAGGCACCTGTTCGGGTGACGGCGGATCCCGGGAGGCGTCCCGCTCCCCGGGTGACAGGATGGGTCACATGAAGGACATCGTTGCCGACGAGGAGATCTGGGACCGCATCCGCCAGGAGGCCACCCGGGACGCCGCACGGGAGCCTGCCCTGGCGAGCTTCCTGTACACCTCCGTCCTGAACCACCCCACCCTCGAGGCCGCCCTGAGCTTCATCCTCGCGAACAAGCTCGGCAGCCCCACCGTCACCGCGTTGACACTGCGTGACCTCATCGACGCCACCTTCGCCTCCGACCCGTTCATCTGCCCCTCCATTCGCGCGGACCTCCAGGCCGTGGTGGAACGGGACCCGGCATGCCCCGGCTACTCCGAGCCGCTCCTCTACTTCAAGGGCTTCCACGCCCTCCAGGCCCGCCGCGTCGCCCACCACCTGTGGGTCACCAACCACCGGCCGCTGGCCCTCTACCTGCAGTCCCGCGTCTCCGAGGTCTTCGGGGTGGACATCCACCCGGCCGCCCGCATCGGCCGGGGCATCATGCTGGACCACGCCACCAGCATCGTGATCGGCGAGACCGCCGTCGTCGATGACGACGTGTCCATGCTCCACGAGGTCACCCTCGGCGGCACCGGGAAGGAGACCGGCGACCGCCACCCGAAGATCCACCGCGGCGTCATGATCGGGGCCGGCGCGAAGATCCTCGGCAACATCATCGTGGGCGAGGGCGCCAAGGTCGGAGCCGGCAGCGTCGTGCTCGACGACGTCCCACCCCACAGCACCGTGGCCGGCGTCCCGGCACGCATCATCGGCCACCCCTCGTACGCGTCGCCCGCCTTCGAGATGGACCAGCACATCGAGGACGACGACGCCACCACCACCCCCGCCACCACCGGGGTGTGACCCACGGCACCCGCCGCCCCCTTGCCGCCCCCGCGCTCCGCTGGTAGTTTTCTCGACATCGAGCCGCATGGCTCGGAACAGGGTTGTTACTCCCACGAGGCAAGACCTGAGACGCACAGACGTGCGGCTCAGGTCTTTTTTGTTGCCCGGGGACCGACTGGACCAAAGAAGGGACCAGAAAATGCCAAGCGTCGACTACCGGTCACTCGCCGGTGACATCCTCCAGCAGGTGGGGGGCGAGGAGAACATCACCTCTGCTGCCCACTGCGCCACGCGGTTGCGACTGAAGCTCCGCGACGAGTCCAAGGCCAACAAGGCCGCCATCGAGAACCTCCCCGGTGTCATCACGGTGATGCAGGCGGGCGGCCAGTACCAGGTGGTCATCGGCAACAACGTGCCCCTCGTCTACGAGGAGCTCGGCCGCATCACCAAGCTGGGCGACGCCGCCCACACCGGCGAGGCCGGCCCCAAGGGCAACCTGTTCAACCAGTTCATCGAGCTGATCTCCTCCATCTTCCAGCCCATGCTGTGGCCCCTCGCCGGAGCAGGTCTGCTCAAGGCGTTCCTCTCCCTCTTCACCCAGCTCGGATGGCTGGACGCCACCACCCAGACCTACACGATCCTCGCCGCGGCCGCGGACGGCCTCTTCTACTTCCTGCCGATCTTCCTCGCCGTCACGGCGGCGAAGCGCTTCCGCACCAACCAGTTCACCTCGATGGCCCTGGCCGCGGCGCTCGTCTACCCCACGATCATCGCGCTGCAGGCCGCAGGCGAGCCGGTCTCGTTCCTGGGGATCCCCGTGGTGATGATGAACTACACCAGCTCGGTCATCCCGATCATCGTGGCCGTGTGGCTGCAGGGGTACCTGGAGCGCTTCCTCAACCGCGTGCTGCCTTCCGCGATCCGCAACTTCACGACTCCGCTGCTCGTCATCCTCGTCATGGTGCCCGTCGTCCTCATGACCGTGGGGCCGCTCACCACCTACGCCGCGCAGGGCATCTCGACCGGAATCAACGCGATCTTCGGGTTCGCACCCTGGCTCGCCGGCGTGGTGCTTGGCGGCTTCTGGCAGGTGTTCGTCCTGTTCGGCCTGCACTGGGGACTCGTCCCGGTCATGATCAACGACCTCTCCACCCAGGGCTACTCCCTCCTCACCGGCCCGCTCCTCGCCGCCGTCCTCGCCCAGGCCGCCGCGATGCTCGCCGTCTTCTTCCGCACTCGCAGCGCCAAGCGCAAGCAGGTGGCTGGCCCCGCCGCCCTCTCCGGCTTCCTCGCCGGCATCACCGAGCCCGGCATCTACGGCGTGAACCTGCCCCTCAAGCTGCCCTTCTACTTCGGCATCGCCGGTGGCGCCATCGGCGGCGCGATCGCCGCAGCCGGCGGATCTGCCGCGGACTCGTTCGTCTTCCCGTCCCTGCTCGCCATCCCCGCCTTCGCCAACGTCGGCAACTTCACCCTCCAGGTGATCGGCACCAGCATCGCGATTGCCATCGCCTTCGCCCTCACCTGGGTCTTCGGGCCGCGTGAGACCGCCGACGTCGACGCCGCCCCCGAGGTGGTCCCGACGGCTGCCTCCGACGTCCCGGCCAACGCCGTCGACGTGATCGCCCCCGTGGCCGGCACCGCCGTGGCCATGGACCAGGTGAACGACAAGGTGTTCGCCTCCGGCACCATGGGCGGCGGGCTGGGCATCGTCCCCACCGACGGCCAGGTGTTCGCCCCGGTCTCCGGCACGGTCGTGGTGGCCATGAAGTCCGGTCACGCCTTCGGCATCAAGACCGACCACGGGGTCGAGGTGCTCGTCCACATCGGCATCAACACGGTCGAACTCGACGGCCGGCACTTCACCTCCCACGTGGCCAAGGGTCAGCAGGTGGAGCAGGGTGACCTGCTCGCCGTCGTCGACCTGAAGGCGATCGAGGAGGCCGGCTACGACACCACGACGGTCGTGGTCGTCACGAACACCAAGAAGCTCACCGACGTCACGCCCGTGACCGCCGGCCCGATCGGCCGCGGGGACACCGCGATCACCGTCACCCTCTGACACGCTTAGGAGCATGGAGATGACCAGCAGAGCATTCCCCGACGGCTTCCTCTGGGGCGGCGCGACCGCCGCGAACCAGATCGAGGGCGCCTACGACCAGGGCGGCAAGGGCCTGTCCATCCAGGACGTGATGCCGAAGGGCATCACGACCCCCCGGACGGAGCTCCCCACTCCCGACAACCTGAAGCTCGAGGGCATCGACTTCTACCACCGCTACGCGGAGGACATCGCACTCTTCGCCGAGATGGGCTTCGGGGTCTACCGCTTCTCCATCGCGTGGAGCCGGATCTTCCCCAACGGGGACGAGCTCGAGCCCAACGAGGAGGGCCTCGCCTTCTACGACCGGGTGCTCGACGAGCTGGAGAAGCACGGCATCGAGCCGCTCGTGACGATCTCCCACTACGAGACCCCGCTGCACCTCGCCGAGACCTACGACGGTTGGGTCAGCAGGGACATGATCACCTTCTTCGAGCGGTACGTCCGGGTGCTGTTCGACCGGTACGGCTCGCGGGTGAAGTACTGGCTGACCTTCAACGAAATCAACTCGGTGATCCACGCGCCGTTCATGAGCGGGGGCATCAACACACCGCGCGAGCAGCTCGCCAAGTCCGACCTGTACCAGGCTGTCCACCACGAGCTCGTGGCGAGCGCCCTGGCGACGCGGATCAGCCACGAGCTGTACCCCGAGAACAAGATCGGCTGCATGGTCATCTCGATGCCGATCTACCCGCTCACCCCCGATCCGCAGGATGTGCTGGCCACGATGCACGCCGACCACATGAACCTCATGTTCAGCGACGTGCACACCCGCGGGTACTACCCCGGCTACGCGCTCCGCTACTTCCGGGAGAACGGCATCGAGCTGGACATCACGGACGAGGACCGCGAGCTCCTGACGCACACGGTGGACTTCGTCTCCTTCTCCTACTACGTCAGCATCTGCGAATCGGCGGACGCGTCGAAGCGGGAGGGCGAGGGCAACATCATCGGTGGCGTGCCGAACCCGACCCTGGAGGCGAGCGAGTGGGGCTGGCAGATCGACCCGGTGGGACTCCGGATCGTCATGAACCAGTTCTGGGACCGCTGGCAGAAGCCGCTCTTCATCGTGGAGAACGGGCTCGGAGCCAAGGACGAGTTGGTGGAGGTCGACGGCGAGCTGACCGTCGTCGACGACTACCGCATCTCCTACCTCAACGATCACCTCGTGCAGGTCCGTGAGGCCATCGAGGACGGCGTGGAACTCTGGGGCTACACCACCTGGGGTCCCATCGACCTCGTCTCCGCCTCCACCGCGCAGATGTCCAAGCGCTACGGCTTCATCTACGTGGACCGGAACGACGACGGCACCGGCACCCTTGAGCGGTACCGCAAGAAGTCCTTCCACTGGTACCGCGAGGTCATCGCCACCAACGGCGCCTCCCTGGCCTGACCACGCGAGCCCGGCCCCGGACCACCACGGCCCGGGGCCGGCCCCTCATCCAGAACCACCCCCGAAAGGAGCACGGCATGGAGATCCTCATGGTCTTCAACAACAACGTCGTGCTCGCCCGCGACGAATCCGGCCGCGAGGTGGTCCTCACCGGGCGGGGCCTCGGCTTCCAGCGGAAGCCCGGCCAGGGCGTGGACCCCGCCCGGGTGGTCCGCACCTTCGTCCCCGCGGAGGGCGCCGACCCGAGGGACCTCGGGGCGATGGTCGCCCAGATCCCGCCCGAGCACATCGCGCTCGCCGCCGACGCCCTCGCCCTCGCCCGGGAGGAGCTGGGGACGCCGCTGGGCACCGGCGTCGTCGTCGCCCTCGCGGACCACCTCAGCTTCGCGATCACCCGGGCCCGCCGCGGGCTCGCGTTCGAGTACCCGCTGCGGGCCGAGGTGGCGCACCTGTACCCGCGCGAACTCGCCGTCGCGCAGCGGATCCTGGAGAGCGTCAACGATCGGCTCGACGTCGTCCTTCCTCCCGAGGAGGCGGTGCCGGTCACGCTCCACCTCGTCAACGCGGGCTTCGCGACGGCAGACCTCTCCCGCACGTTCCAGATGACGGAGGTGTTCGAGCAGGTCTTCGCCGTCATCGAGGGCGCCTACGGCACCACCATCGACCGGCACGGCATCAACACCGCCCGCTTCATCACGCACCTGCGCTACTTCTTCATCCGCATGCACCAGGGCGGTCAGCTGGCCGGGCAGGACACGAAGCTCGTGGACGCGATCCGCGGCGCCTACCCGGAGGCGTACCGATGTGCCGTCCGCGTGGAGGAGGTGCTCGAGCTGCGCCTCGACCAGCCGATCACCCCGGACGAGGTCGCGTACCTGACGCTGCACGTCGCGCGCCTCACCCACTCCCAGTGAAGGACACCATGCTCTACGACCTGGTCGCCTCGGACTTCGACATGACCCTGTGCCCCCCGGGCGGAGTGGTCGGCGAACGGACCCGCGCCGCCATCCGCCGCGTACGGGAGGCCGGCGCCCACTTCACGGTGGTGTCCGGACGGACCACGACTGGACTTCTCCACAACCTCGCCCTCCAGCGGATCGACCTCGAGGGCATGTACGTCATCGGCTTCAACGGCGCCGCCGTCGCACAGGCCTGGGATGGCGCCCACATCGTCAGCCGCACCCTGGATGCGGACCTCGCCGCTGAGGTTGTCCGCCAAGCCCGCCAGCACCCGGTGGACGTCATGATCCCGCACGAGGACCTCATCCACACCGAGGCGCCGGAGCGACCGTTCCCGCAACACGAGGCGCGATCGAACGCGACCGCGCTCAACATGGTCACGGACCTCGCCGCCACCGGGATCGCCCCGCACAAGGTCCTGATCGGTGGCGATCCTCCCCAGCTCGCAGCAGTGGCACGCGAACTCGCGCAGCAGTTCCGAGACGTGGCCGAGGTGGTGCTCTCCGCTCCATTCCTCCTCGAGGTGACGGCTCGCGGCGTCACCAAGGGCACGGCGCTCGCCGCCATGAGCGAGGCCCTCGGGATCGACCCGCAGCGCACGCTCGCGTTCGGGGACAACCACAACGACATCCCGATGATCGTCCAGGCGGGCCTGGGGGTCGCCGTCGGCAACGCCGTTCCGGAGCTGCTCGCAGCCGCGGATCGCGTCACCGGCACCTGCGAGGACGAGGGGGTCGCGGACGTCCTCGACGAACTCTTCCCGCCCGGGAGTTCCCACCAACTCGGGAGCTCCTACCAGTAAGACCCCACCACGGAGATCGCAATCGCATTCCAGCCGTTGTCGAGGTTGTGGTAGAGCCAGTCGGAAGTTGCGACAGTGACGCGGACGCACCCGTGGCTCGCCGGGTACAACGGCACGGAGCCGGACCCGTGCAGCATGATCGCGCCGGAGATCGACCGCTTGTTGTACATGTTGCCGTACTGCGAGAACTCGCCCGTCCCGTCCGGGTGCAGGGCATTCTCCCCAGCCGTGTGGTTGTAGCAGGCATCCGGGTAGATCGTGCTACAACTCCATCCCGGGCTGGTCCGGCCGAGTGAGAAGTTCCCGTTCGGTGTCTCGTAGCCGCTCCGGCCGGTGGAGACCCTCATCACCTTCACGTACGTGCCGCCGCTCGCGTACAGCATGGTCTGGCAGGTCTCCTGCACGAGGAGGAACGTGCCCCGGCCGTTGTGCCCGGCGGGGATGGAGCCCAGGCGGGAGTACCAGCCGTCGTACTTCTGCAACGTGGCGAGGTCCTCGTTCGTGATCCGCCCCCGCGAGACGGGCAGGCCCGTCATCTGCCGAAACGTGCACATCCCCTGGGCGGTCTGCGGTCCCCAGATCCCGTCCACGGGACCGGTCGGGATCGCGAACTTCTGCAGGATCCGCTGCGCCTCCGCCACCGCCCTGTCCGTCGACGGCGTGGGGGCGGCCGAGGGGCTGGGTGTCGGCGACGGCGTGGGCGACGGCGTGGGCGAGGGCGTCGGTGACGGCGTCGGAGACGGCGTGGGGGTCGCTTCCGGGGTGGGCGAGGGGGTGGGGGTTGGTGACGGTGTCGGCGACGTCGTCGTCGCGTCCGGTGTCGGGCTTGCCGAGATCGGGGCGGCGACAGCCGTTGGGCCGGCGGTTGACGCCGGTCCCGTCGTGGGGGTGCAGGCGGCGAGCGCGAACGCGAGCGCGGCACCGCACGCGAGGGCGCCCCGTCGCAGGCCTATCATCGGCGTCCCCTTCCCCCGTGCTCCCGTACGCCAGTGCGCCCGTAGCCCACCCATCGTCGCACCTCAGGGCCCCAGATCGGAAGTTCCGGCGTGGTCAGGCGCGGCGTACCTGGGCGCTGCGCCACTCCCGCTGGAGGTCCTTCCGCGCCGAACTCCGCAGTTGGACGGCCACGCCGGCAGCGGCGAGGGCAAGGTGCACGAGCGTCCACCACCACTGTTCGCCGAGGGTCTGCTGCACCGTGGCCTCGTCCACCCCGATGCCGACGATCTCGAGCGCCAGGAGGAGACCGGCCACCATCGCGCCGGCGCCGCCGATCGCACTGATGATCACGAGCAGGAGGTACGGCAGGTTCGTGGTGATGGCGAGGATGGCGAGCGCGGCTGCCCCCAGCAGCGAGATGACGGCGACCGCCACGTCGTTCTCCACCCCGAGCACGGTGGCCAGGAGGGTTCCCAGCCCCAGGCCGATCGACCCCATCGTGATGACCACGGCCAGCGCGTAGAAGGCGTAGGCGAGAACGCCGAAGAGCAGGGCCACGAGAACGGCCGCGATCCAGCTCACCGGACCCCCGAGCAGGGTCTCCCCGCTCAGCCCCGCCGCGGCCCCGGCCCCGATCCAGAACCCGGCGAAGGCTCCCCAGATCGCCATCACCGCCCGCAGCGCGACGTTGCCACGGAAGCAGAAGAGCGCGCCGATCAGGATCGTGACGATCCCCACCCAGATGTGTGCCACACGTGCAGTATGGGGCACAACCGTCAAACTGGCGATGAATTGCTCACCCGTGGCGGCGCGCGAGCCCCTTCGGCACGGCCAACCATGCCGCGAGTACGGCCAGGGCCACGACGCCGGCGGCGGCCAGCGCGGCGCCCCGGGTGGTGACGACGTCGAACACCAGCAGGACCACCCCGGTCACCACCAGACCCAGGAGTCCGAGCGCGAGCTTGGTGGCGCGGTCCCCGATCGAGACGGTCTCGGGCTTGCGGTGCTGGCGGAAGAGGAGCCGGTGGAGGCTCACCGGCGCGACGACCACGATGGTGGTCGCGACCGCCAGCCCGACGAGCACGAGGTAGGTGCCCACCTGGAAGTCGTCCAGCTCGGTGAAGCGGGACTGGAACGGGAGGGTGAGCAGGAAGCCGGTGAGGATCTGCGTACCCGTCTGCATGACCCGCAATTCCTGGAGGAGTTCGTTCCAGTTGCGGTCCGAGCGCTCCTCCGGGGTCTCGTCGCGCCCCCGATCGTGGCGCTCGCGCGCCGTGTCCCGTGCCATGGCCACCTCCTGTCCCAGCACGCTACTCCCGTACCCGGTCGCATGCCCCGGGAACCCCGCCCGGCATATAGATTGCACACAATACGATTGCGTGTGATCCTTGAGTCATGCCCGCAGACCTCGCGCTCGACCACCAGCTGTGCTTCGCGTTGCACGCCGCGTCCCGCCGGGTCACCGCCGCGTACCGCCCGCTGCTCGACGAGGTGGGGCTCACCTACCCCCAGTACGTGGTGATGCTCGCCCTCTGGGAGAAGGACGGCGTGACCGTCAGTGACCTCGGGGACCGCCTCTTCCTCGACTCCGGCACCCTCTCCCCCCTGCTGGTCCGGCTGGAGTCCGCCGGCCTGCTCACCCGGGCTCGCACGGACCCCGACGACGGCCGTCGCCTCACCGTGACCCTCACCGAGGCGGGCCACGCCCTGCGTACCGAGGCCGAGCGCATCAACTGCGCCCTGCAGGAGAACCTCCCCATGCCCCCCGAGGACGCCGCCCTGCTGCGGGACCTCGCCCGCCGCCTGCTCGAGACCCCCCAGGAGACCCCATGACCACCCTGCACGACTTCACCGCCACAACGCTCGCCGGAGAGGAGAAGTCGCTCGCGGACTACGCCGGACGGGTGGTACTCGTGGTCAACACCGCCAGCGACTGCGGTCTCGCCCCCCAGTTCACCGGCCTCGAGGGTCTGCACCAGGAGTTCGCTGAGCGGGGTCTCGCCGTCGTCGGCTTCCCGTCCGACACCTTCAAGCAGGAGCGGGACACTGCGGCCGAGATCGAGTCCGTGTGCCGGCGCAACTACGGCGTCACGTTCGAGATGTTCGGCAAGGTGGCGGTGAACGGCGCGAATGCCCACCCCCTCTGGTCATGGCTCCAGCAGGAGAAGAAGGGGCTGCTCGGCGGCGCCATCAAGTGGAACTTCACGAAGTTCCTGGTCGCCAGGGATGGCTCCGTCATCGCGCGCTACGCCCCCACCGTCAAGCCCGAGGACCTCCGTGCGGACATCGAGGCGGCGCTGGCCTCCTGAGCCGCACGGAGCGCCCCGGTCGCGGCCCCAGGCGGGGCGTCGGGGATAGGCTCCGCCCATGGAGACCGTTCCCGCCCCCGCCAGCCCCGGGCGTGAGCCCACGACGGCGATCGAGCCAGGGTCCGTGAGGGGCGAGTCCGGCTACTGGCTCCGCAACGCGGCGCTCGAGTGCTTCGTCTCGGCACACCACCGGATCCGGGTGCTCGTCCTCCGGAGGGTCGGCGGGCAGAACCTCCTCAACTCCTCCGGAGGCGTGGCCGACGGGCTCCGCACCTGGCTGATGACGCCGCACGAGGAGGAGCACGAGCGTGACGCCGTCGCCTCCCTCGCGGGCAGCATCGAGCCCCACGGCGGCGGCCTCCGCGTACGGACCCCTGCCGCACCGGCGCTCGGGCTCGCGCTCGAATGGGTCGTCTCCCTCCACCCCCGGGAGCCCACGCTCACGGACGTCCAGCTCGAGCTCAGCGACCGGGCGGGGGACGCACACATCAAGTTCGGGGTCTTCCAGGCCACCGGCTCGGGAGGGGCACTGATCGGCGACTCGGTCCTCGTCAGCACCACCCCGCTGGAGCCGGGACGGACCTACCCGGAGGGCGGACCCAATCTCACCGTGTACGCCAGCCCGGTCGTCGACGGGACGGCGTTCGGCGAGCTGGAGAACGTGGGGGCGGTGCACCACCTTCGAACCGGCGAGTCCACCCAGCTTCGCCAGGTCCTGACGATCGAGGAGGAGGCGGACTCCCCCTTCCTCCGGTCCGTCGGGTACCCGGGGACGGGCCTCCTGGGGAGATGATTCAGCCGCGGGACGGCTCCGCCATGGCGGTGGACCTCCTACCCTTGTAGAGGTACCCGCGAGGAGGCCCGATGTTCACCCGGATCCTGTACCCGACCGACTTCTCCAGCGTCTCTGCGAAGGCCGCCGACCACATCCGCCAACTCAAGGACGCCGGAGCGGAGGAGGTGACGGTCCTCCATGTCATCGACAGCGCCGCGATGATGGCACCCGCCACGCCCGGGGTGCTCGGCGGCATCGGCACCACCCCGGCCCTGAGCCAGAGCGTCATCGAGGACTGGCAGCGGTCGGCCACCGAGGAGTGCGAGGGCCTCGCGGAGTCGCTGCGGCCTGCCGGCCTGCGCGCCACCGCCGCAGTGGAGGTCGGGCGCCCCGCCGACGTGATCCTGGAACTGTCGCGTGACGCGGATGTCATCGTCATGGGTGCCAGCGGCAAGGGCCATCTCGCGGAACTGATCCTCGGATCGGTGTCGGACGAGGTGGTCCAGAAGTCCCACATCCCGGTCCTCGTCATCAAGCCCTAGGCGCGCGGCACCTCGAACCGGACGAGCTCGGCGGCGCCCTCGGCGAGTTCGCCCCACGCACCCGGCACGTCGAGGACGGCGAGGGCCGCCGTCGGGAACCTGTCCTCCACCGCCTCCACGAGCTGCGAGGGCGCCGCGAGGGAGGAGATGAGGGTGCTGAGCGTCGGCTCATGGCCGATCACGGCGGCGGTGGCGACGTCGTCGTCCAGCTCGCGCAACAGGCCCAGCACCGCTCGCGTGCCGCCGTAGTAGATGTCGTCCTCGAACCGGACGTCGTCCGCCCGGGCCCCACCGACGACGGCGCGCTCCCACGTCTGCCGGGCGCGCAACGCACCCGAGCACAGCACCAGGTCCAGGGGGTACTCGGCGAGCACCCGGCCGGCGGCCACGCCGTCGCGGACACCACGCTCGGCCAGCGGCCGGCGGAAGTCGGGTGCGGAGGTCTCCCAGGACGATTTCGCGTGCCGCAGCACGATCAGCGTGGACATGGCGCGAGTGTAGGCAGCTATGGGACGTACTGCTGCTCGATTGCCGTGACCGTGCCATCGGAGACGGTGAGCCAGTACGGCATCGACAGGAGCAGGTCACCCCACTCCCCCTCCAGGGCCGACTCCCAGTCCGCCACCGACATGGGCGGGCATCCGACAGCGATGTCACCGCACAGCTCACCGTCCGCGTCCATCAACATCCCCACCGCGACTCCCGGTGCGAACGGGAGGTCCCGCAGGGCGCGGTCGTCGTTGACGATGTAGAAGTCGTTCGGTGGCGGGTCCTCGTCCCCGTGCGCCCGCGCGGCCGCACTGGCCTCCTCCCCCGTCAGGAACTGGACCGGATCGAAGGCCACGCGGCCGCCGGAGGAGACGCCCAGCACCAGCGCGGCCACCCGCCCGTCCAGGACCGGCACGTCGCCGTCACCCGGGGGCGGCGCCACCGGACCGGGGCTGGAAGCCGGGGTCGTGGGCGCGGCCGTCGTGGCCGCCGGCGTGGTCGGCGCGGCCGTCGTCGGAACGACAGTGGTGGCTGCCGGCATCGGCGTCGTGGCGTCGGCCTCGCCGCCGTCCGACGCACATCCCGGCAGCACCAGCAGCGCCCCGGCCAGGGCGAGCACTCGCACGCTCATGGCTCTCCTCTCAGCGTGTCAGGACTGCCCGGGACTCCCACGGGGCGAGGGTGAGGCGAGCCCCGTCCACGCCACCGCCGTCCCTGCCCACCGCGAGGAGGACGTCGCCGCCCAGCAGCGCGGCGTCGTCGCCCAGGTCCACGCTCGCGTGGTCACCGGACAGGTTGGCGACGACGAGCAGCCGCTCACCATCGAACGAGCGCACGTAGGCGAAGACCTGCTCGTGCGCGGGCGCGAGGAGGCGGTAGTCGCCGTGGACCACGACCGGGAGGGTGTGCCGGAGCTCGATGAGCCGGCGGTAGTGGTGGAACACCGAGTCGGGGTCCGCCACCGCGGCCGCGGCGTTGATCCCGGTGTGGTTCGGGTTCACGGCGATCCAGGGGGTGCCGGTGGTGAAGCCCGCGTTGTCGCTCGCGTCCCACTGGACGGGGGTGCGCGCGTTGTCCCGGGACTTCACTGCCAGGGAGCGGAGCACCATCTCCTCCGGGACGCCGCGCGCGAGGGCGTCCCTCGCCCAGTTGAGCGACTCGATGTCCCGGTACTCCGCGAGCGAGGCGAAGTGGGCGTTCGTCATCCCGAACTCCTCGCCCTGGTACACGTACGGCGTGCCGCGCAGCAGGTGCAGGACGGTGGCCAGCGCCTTGGCGGAGACCTCGCGGTGGACCCCGTCGTCCCCCCAGCGGGAGACGATGCGCGGCTGGTCGTGGTTGTCCCAGTAGAGGGAGTTCCACCCGGTCTCGGCGAGGCCCTCCTGCCACGCGGTCAGGTTGGCCTTGAGGTCCCGCAGGTCGAGGGGCTTGAGGTCCCACTTGGTGCCGCCGGGGGCGGTGTCCAGGTCCATGTGCTCGAAGGTGAACACCATGTTCACCTCGCCACGGGCGGGATCGGTGTAGAGCACGGCGTCCGCCACCGTGGCACCGGGGGTCTCCCCGACGGCGATCAGGTTCCGGCCCGCCAGCACCTCCCGGTTCATCTCCTGCAGGAACTCGTGGATGCGTGGCCCGTTCATCACGAACGGCGTCCCGTCGCCCAGCGCCCCGCCGTGCTGCGCGACGCCGTCCGGCAACGAGCCACCCGGCCCCACCTGCTTGGAGATCAGGTTGATGACGTCCATGCGGAACCCGTCGACCCCGCGGTCCAGCCACCAGCGCATCATGGCGTACACCGCGTGCCGTACCGCCGGGTTCTCCCAGTTCAGGTCCGGCTGCTTCCGGGAGAAGAGGTGCAGGTAGTACTCCCCGCTGGCCTCGTCCCACTCCCAGGCCGGCCCGGAGAAGAAGGACGCCCAGTTGGTCGGCTCCGCACCCGGGGTGCCGCCCTCGTGGCCCGCGCGCGGGGGGCGCCACCAGTACCAGTCCCGCCTCGGGTTGTCGCTGCTCGAGCGGGACTCCACGAACCACGGGTGCTCGTCCGAGGTGTGGTTCACCACGAGGTCCATGACGATCCGCATGCCCCGCTCGTGGACGGCGTCGAAAAGGCGCTCGAGGTCGGCGAGCGTGCCGAACGTGGGGTCGACGTCCTGGTAGTCGGCGATGTCGTACCCGTTGTCGTCCTGTGGGGAGCGGTACACGGGAGACAGCCAGATCACGTCCACCCCGAGGGCTGCCACGTGGTCGAGTCTCGAGATGATGCCGGGGATGTCCCCCACGCCGTCGCCGTCGCTGTCCGCGAAGGACCTCGGGTAGATCTGGTAGACGACGGCGGACCGCCACCAGTCGCTGCGGGGCTCGGTCATCGGGGGCCTCCTTCCAGGGCGCGGCGGGCCACCGCCGGGCCGGGGGTCTCGTGCAGCCGCCACGCCAGCTCGGTCAGGGCCAGCGGCGGCGCCGCCGCGAGGAGCGCGCTCGCAGCCCGGCGGATCTCGGGGGCACCGGCCCGGTTCGGGTCCAGGCACAGTCCGAAACCGGCGTCCTCGAGGGCGGCGGCCCCGGCGAACTGGTCCGTGGAGAACGGCAGCACCAGCATCGGCACCCCGGCGGTCAGTGCCTCGGTCACGGAGTTGTTCCCCCCGTGGGTGACGGCCAGGGCGGACCGGCCCAGCAGCGTGACCTGCGGCAGGACCGCCCGCACCAGCCAGGTCTCCGGGACGGGTCCGAGTGCCTCCACGGGCGTCTGGCCCCGGGCGAGGGCAACCCGCACATCCAGTCCGCGCAGCGCCTCCGCGACGGCGGCCAGCACGTCCGACCGCACGGACAGGAAGCTCCCGAGGCTCACGTAGACGATCGGGGCGTCACTCGCGGCGAGCCACTCCTCCACCTCGGGATCGCGTGCCTCGCCCCGTACCGCGGACCCCAGGAAGGCGTGCGCGGGCAGCAGCGCGGTGCGCCCCGGCGGGTGCAGCTCGGCCGGGTAGTTCAGCAGCAGGACGTCGCCGGTCTCGGCGAAGGCGTCCCGGCTCGCCGGCGCACCCGGGTCCAGGATCGCGAGTGCGGCGTTCCATTGGGCGGTGAACGTGTCCCGCACCCGCTCGCACAGCTGGCGCAGGCCGGCGAGCGCCCCCGGGTCCGGGGTGAAGGCGTGCGGCCACGCGGGCGGGTAACCGTACACCTCGTCGCCCACCACGAGGGCGGACGGGTGGCCCAGCACCACGTCGCCGTGCCGGATCCCCGACGCCATGAGCGCGAGCCGGGCACTGAACGCGAGGTGGTCCACGATCACCTGGTCGGGCTGCACGCGTGCCACGACGTCCTGGACCGCGCGCGCCACCCCCACGGGGTTCCACAGCAGGTCGTCGCCGCGCGCGGCGGCCTGGAAGGCGAGCGTCTCGACGGCGCCGCGCCGGGTGGCGTCGAAGAAGCCGCGCAGGGCGTCGTCCTCGCCGGGCGGCTGGTCCTCGGCGCGGATCACGCCGGGGTTGGAGCCCCGGCCCAGCTGCAGGTGGACGCGCTCGAGGCCGAAGTCACGCACGATCGCGTCGGTCGCCGGGCCCGTGGCCACCACCACCCGCTCGCCGGCCTCCCGCCACGCCGTCGCGAGCGTGGCCAGTGGGAACAGGTGGGAGGCGTAGTCGGGGCTGATGACGAGGAGGGTCACGGCACGGCCCTGCGGGCAGCGGCGACCTCCCGGTACACCTCGGCCAGCGCGGCGGCCATGGTGTCGATGCCGAACCGGTCGCGGACGAGCGCGCGGGCCGCGGCGGCCCTGTCGTCGGCGCCCGGGGAGGCCGCGAGGTCGAGCGCCCGGCCGACGGCGGCGGCCAGGCGGTCCGGGTCGGTGGTGTCGGCGAGGACGCCGGTGGCGCCGTCGTCGACATAGGTGGCGGGACCGCCAGCGCGGGGGGCGACGACGACCAGGCCCGCGGCCATCGCCTCCAGGATCGCGATGCCGAACTCCTCCTTCAGGCTGGCCGAGACGTACACCCCGTGCGGGGCGGCGAGGCCCGGGCGGCCCAGGAGGGCGGCGGCGAGCCAGGTCGCGACCGTGCCGTTCGGCCGGTGGCCCGCCAGCAACAGGCCCTGCGCGGGGCCGGCAGCGCGCTCCACGACGGTGTCGATGCGGGCGAGTTGGGCGGCCTCGTCGTCGTTGGGCTCGTCCAGGTCCCCGCCCACGACGAGCAGGTTGCAACGGTCCCGCAGCACCGCGTCCCACACCTCGACGAGGGTGGCCATGCCCTTGACCGGGTGGAGCCGCCCGACCGTGACGGCGAGGGGCAGTGTCCTGCGCTCGGCGGGGAGCGCCTCGAGGAGCGCGTCGAGCTCGGCGAGCTCCGCGGCCGGGCGGGCGCCCACGTTCGCGGCGGCGACGGCGGCGAGCGCGCGGTCCACGGGGGCGGCTTCGATCCCCTCCGGCACCACGGTGACCCGTGCGGAGGTCTCGGTGTCCAGGTGGAGGAGGCGGCGGAGGTCCCGCTCGAGGTTCTCGCGGGGGAAGACGACGACGTGGGCGGCCTGCTCGGCGAGCTGGCGCAGCAGCCGCACCCGGAAGACGAGGTGCTCGGCGGCGTCCACCTCACCGAACTCCGCCCGGGTGAGGGTGCCCGCGGCGTCGCGGGAGGCGATGAGGGCGTGCGGGTCGGGGGCCATGGTGAGCACGGTGGGGATGCCCAGCGTGCTGGCGAGCTCGGCGGCCACCCACGAGCCGACGTCGGCCATCCGCAGGTGGATGACGTCCACGGGCCCGGCGGCGCGGAGGACCTGGGCGAGGCCGCGGCGAGCCGCCACCCGCAGCGGCCACGCGTTGCCGGTGTGGCGCACCGGCCCGCTGAGCGGAATGGGGAGGAAGTGGTGCCCGGGCACATCGAGACCAGTGGGCACGGTCGCGTCGGCGCGTCCGCGGGAGATGGTCAGGACCCGGCGGACGTCCTCGTGCGCGAGGAGGGCGTCCCCGAGGTGCACGAGGAGGGTGGCGATGCCGCCCGTGTCCCCCTGCCCGGCGTGGCGCAGTTCCGGATCGATGTCCGCGTGGAGGAAGAGCTGGGCCACCGTGAGGCCAACCGCGGAGGCCGGGGGCTCGTTCACCGCCCCCAGTTCGGCGAGGGCCGCCTCCGCCGCGCTCGTGGTGGCCGGGCCCTCGAGCGGGTCGGCCACGATCGCGGCGAGGATGCGCTCCGCCTGCCGGCCGGGAACGAGGCCGAGCGTGTCGATCAGCCGGAGCCGCTGGCTCTCCGGGCGGGGCATCGCCAGGGTGCCGTGGAGGATGAGCCGCACCTCGGTGGGCGCCGTCTTGGCCCAGGACTCCAGGGTCATCTGGGCGAGCGTGCCGGAGAATCCGCCGCGACACACCATCTCGACCAGGTGGGGCAGGGCGAGCGGTTCCACCGGTGCGGTGGCGAGCGCCCATGCCGCGTGCTCACGGACGTGGGGGCGCCAGTCCTGCAGGAGCGCCAGCATGGCGGCGGGTGCGGTCACCGGGTCGGGCACCGCGGCGAGGGCGTGGATGGCGGCGAGGGCGGTGACCTGGTCGGACACGTCGTCGATCGCGTCGCGCAGCAACGGCACCGAGACCTCGGGATCGTCGCGCCACGCGGCGGTGGCGACGGCGTCGAACCGCTCCAGCGCGGCGAGGATCGTGGGCGCGTTGCGCAACCGCTTCAACGCGACGGCGACGGACCTGTGGCGACGCCGGGTCCCCTCCCGTTGCGGCGCCACGCTCACCATGGGATCAATCGTATGGGGCGCCCGGTGCACGCGGCGTTCGTTCGCGGGATCGCGGGGGTGCGTCTCCCTGAGCGGCTCACTCGCCGATGCCGGCTTCGAGCAGGGCATCGGCGTAGGCGCGCTCCCCCGCGGCGTT
>DBPQ01000054.1:48757-51253 GCA_002304945.1 Actinomycetales bacterium UBA1416
GCGGGCGCGACGTCCACGAACACGGTGTTCGCGTCCTCGGCCTCCTCCACCCCGGCTGCCACGGCAGCGTTCAGTGCGGCGTTGATGGCGTCGGACACCTCCGCGAGCTCGGGCGGCACGTCGAAACCGGCGATCGTGCACGCCGCCGTGCCCGCCACCACGTCGGCGCCCACGAGCACGGGGTACGCCGTCACGAACACCCGGGCCTCCGGCGCCCGCTCCCGCACCTGGCCGATCACGCCGGCGATCGCCGCCGGCAGCTCGCCGATGACGTCCTGGGCGGCCGCCACGGCCCCGGTGCAGTCCGTGCTCTCCGGGGTCAGGGCACACACCCGCAGCGAGCGCGTCAGCCCGACGTCGTTCCCCCCGATCGTCATCGTCACCACCTGCGTGTCGGCGCCCACCGCCGGCAACTGCTCGGCGAGCAGGTCCGCGGTGGTGGCACCGGAGCAGGCCACGAAGTCCAGGTCCGCGAGGGCCTCGACCTCCGCCGCGAGCAGGTTGGGGTGGGCCTCGTCCGAGCGGCGGCACTCGTTCTCCTCCGCGCTGCCCGCGGACGTCCCCGCCCCGGACGCGTACGAGTCCCCCAGGGCGACGTACGCCGCGGAGGCCGCCGTCGTCAGCTGCAGCACGGCCACCACCACGATCGCCACCGCCGCCACTGCGGCCACCACGAGCGCCCACCGTCGTCCGGTCATGCCATCCTCCTCGCCACGTTCACCCCCCGCAGTATCTCCCGGATCCGGCCCCGTCGCGGCTGAGGGCGGCGCATGATGGATCGATGAGGGAGACACACCTCCGGGAGGGCCGCCAGACCGTGAAGCTCGGGCTGGTCAAGGTGGTCCACGACCTGTTCCCGGACGAGAACCTCCAGACCTCGTACTCGATCCTCGAGGGCATCTTCTGCGGGCTGGACAACTCGGTGCTGTCCGTGCGGGAGGTGCGCCGGATCGAGCAGTCGCTGCGGGCGTGGGTCTCCGCGGGCGAGCCGATCGAGTTCCTGGGCAAGGGCAACGGGTACTACCGCTACCGGGTGGGGGGTGTGGAGGCGAACGCCGTGTACCCGGCACTGCTCGATCCCACCGAGGTGGAACCCTTCACGATCGTCCCGTTCTCCTCCGGCTTCATCGTCGACTTCGGGGACGTGGGGCGCGGCAGCGACCGGCCGCTCATCCCGCCCGTGCTGCTGGCCTCCGAGTTCGAGAAGACCCGCAACTGGCTCGACCACCTGGACATCGAGCAGGTCACGGACGTGAACCGGCGGATCGCCGCGGGCAGGGCCCGCCGGCTCATCGACGTCGCGGAGGCACTGCACGAGAAGGAGATCTCGGACATCGCGGACCGGATCCTCGCCCAGCGGCGGTCGCTGCGGGTGCTCCTCGTCTCCGGGCCGTCCTCGTCGGGGAAGACGACGTTCACTGAGCGGATCTCCACCCAGCTCCGGGTGCGGGGGATCCGGCCCGTGTCCCTCTCGCTGGACGACTACTTCGTCAACCGGGCGGACACCCCGCGGGACGAGGACGGACGCTACGACTTCGACTCCCTGGAGGCCCTCGACCTCCCCCTCCTGCACGATCACCTGCACCGCCTGGTGGACGGGGAAACCGTGGATGTCCCACGCTTCGACTTCGTCAGCGGCACCCGGCTGCCCGATCCCGTGCCCCTGCGCGTCCGCGAAGCGGAGGTGCTGGTGATCGAGGGCCTCCACGCCCTGGATCCCAACCTCCTCAACCACATCCCGGCCGGCCTCACGTTCAAGATCTACGTCAGCGCCCTGGGCGGCCTGAACATCGACCTCATCAACCGGGTGCCCACCACGGAGATCCGCCTCCTGCGCCGCCTCGTCCGCGATGACCGAACCCGGGGCATCGACCCCGAGGAGACCCTTGCCCAGTGGGACAGTGTGCGCCGCGGCGAGTACGAGTACGTGTTCCGCTTCCAGGAGGACGCGGACGTCATGTTCAACACCTCGCTCTTCTACGAGTTGAACGCCCTGCGGTGCTTCGCCGAGCCGGTTCTCGCCCGCATCCCCGACAGCAGTGCCCACCGCGCGACGCGGGACCGGCTCGCCAACCTGCTGTCCTTCTTCGAGCCCATCGACACCTCCACGGTGCCCTTCAACTCGATCCTCCGGGAGTTCATCGGCGGCAGCGCGTACGAGGACTGAGGGCCTCCCCCGGGGCCGGCGGCGCGGCTCACCCCTGGAGCTCGGCCAGCTCCTCGTCCATCTGCGCGCGGGAGAGCACGCCGAACTTCACGTCGCGCACCACGCCGTCAGCGTCCACGAACCAGTGCACGGGCACACCGACCACGTGGTACTTCGCGGAGATCTCGCCGCGCGGGTCCGGGACNNGTGGTGCCGAGCCGCTGCGCGTAGTCGGTCACGGTGGGGGCGTCCTCCGAGAGGTACACCATCACCACCTCGACGCCGGGCGTCGCCTCGTGGGCGTCCTGCATGTCCGGGGCCTCGACCCGGCAGGAGGCGCACCAGGTCGC
>DBPQ01000054.1:51332-51461 GCA_002304945.1 Actinomycetales bacterium UBA1416
CGGCGGCCGCCGTCGCCTCCTCGCCCGCACACCCACCGAGGGCGACGACGGCGAACGCGGCCGCCGCGACGGCCGCACCCCACCGCCGCCGCGACTCACCCATAGGAGTGCAGGCCGCCGAAGAAGTGG
>DBPQ01000088.1 GCA_002304945.1 Actinomycetales bacterium UBA1416
TCACCGTGACCTACACGGTCAACGAGGGCGTCAACTGGTCGGACGGCACCCCCGTCTCCGCAGCGGACCTGCTGCTGGCGTGGGGCGCGCTCTCGGGCAACTTCAACACGGTCGAGGAGGAGGTGGACCCGGAGACCGGTGAGGTCACCAACCCCGACGAGGTCGAGGCCGGCGTCTACTTCAACTTCACCTCCGACTCCGTCGGCCTGATCGAGGAGTTCCCGGAGATCTCCGAGGACGGCAAGTCCATCACCTTCGTCTACACGAAGCCCTTCGGTGACTGGGAGGTCAACCTGGGCATCGGCGTCCCCGCGCACGTCACGGCGATGCACGCGCTGGAGATCGACGACCCGGCCGAGGCCACCCAGGCCCTCATCGACGCCTTCCAGAACAACGACGCCGCGGCCCTCGGCCCGATCTCGCAGTTCTGGAACACCGGCTACCAGTTCGGGGACACCCTCCCCGAGGACGAATCGCTCTACCTCTCCTCCGGCCCCTACGTCATGGTGGACTTCGTCAAGGACCAGTACCTGACCCTTGAGAAGAACCCGGACTACACCGGCGACATGGTGCCCTCGATCGACCAGGTCACCTTCCGCTACAACGAGGACCCCATGGCCATGGTCCAGGCCCTCGCGAACGGTGAGATGAACCTGATCTCCCCGCAGTCCACCGCTGACGTCCTCGCGGCCGTCGAAGGACTCGGTGAGGGCTTCGACTTCACCACCGCCGAGGAGGCCGTCTACGAGCACGTCGACATGGCCGTCAACAACGGTGGCCCGTTCGACCCCGCCACGTACGGTGGCGACGCCGAGGTGGCCAAGAAGGTCCGCCAGGCGTTCCTCCACCTGATCCCGCGCAACGAGATCGTCGAGAAGCTCATCCAGCCGCTGAACCCTGAGGCCGTGGTGCGCAACTCCTTCACCGCGATCACCGGTTCCCCGATGTACGACGGCATCGTCGAGGCCAACGGCATGGCTGACATCTACGCCGAGGTCGACGTCGAGGCCGCGACCGCCCTCATCGAGGAGGCCGGGGTCGAGACCCCGATCGATGTCCGGATGCTGTTCGCCAAGTCGAACGTGCGCCGCCAGAACGAGTTCGTCCTCATCCAGGACTCCGCGAACTCCTCCGGCCTGTTCAACGTCATCGACGCCTCGTCCGACGAGTGGGGCAGCCTGCTGTCCGACACCTCGGTCTACGACGCGGCGCTCTTCGGCTGGCAGTCCACCTCGACCGCCGTGACGGAGTCCGACGCGAACTTCCGCACCGGCGGCGGCAACAACTTCTACGGGTACTCCAACCCCGAGGTTGACGCACTGTACGACGAGCTCCAGGTCGCGACCGAGGCCGAGGAGCAGCAGTCGATCCTCGAGCAGATCGAGAAGATCCTCGTGGACGACGCCTTCGGGCTCACCATCTTCCAGTTCCCGAGCGTGACCGCGTGGTCCTCCAACCTGAGCGGTGTGGACCCGATTGCGATCTCGCCCACGATCCTGTGGAACTTCTGGGAGTGGGAGATCACCACGGCTGAGGGCTGATCCCCTTATCCGCCAGTGACTGGGCGGAGGGGTGCCGAGACATCGGTGCCCCTCCGCCTTTCACGATGTCGGCCGTCGAGCCCTGCTCCGGCCCCCGGGACGCGCGCCGCTCCAGTTCTCGTAAAGTTCACGATTCGCTTAGGCTTACCCGCCAGAAGCCCTGACATCCGAAGCGAGGTCCACCCCTGTGCTGAGATTCATCGTGCGACGCCTCATCGTCGGCCTCGGCATCCTCCTCATCTCGTCCTTCATCATGTACATGCTGACGGACTTCTCGATGGACTACCTGGCCGACCTCCGGCAGAGCACGGACCCCAACAAGGAGTTCCTGATCTCCGAGCGGATCCGCCTGCTCGACCTGGAGACGCCGGCGTACATCCGCTACTTCAAGTGGCTCGGCAACTTCGTCACCGGTGACCTCGGCACCGCCTGGACCAGCGGCACGGCCGTGACCGCCCTGCTCGCGACGGCCATCGTCTCCACCCTCCAGCTCGTGACCGCGGCGACCTTCCTGGCGATCTTCATGGGCGTCGCCGTCGGTATCGTCTCGGCCCTGCGCCAGTACTCGGCGTTCGACTACATCATCACCTTCGTCTCCTTCCTGCTGTACTCCCTCCCGTCGTTCTGGGTGGCGGTGCTCCTCAAGGAGTTCGGGGCCATCGAGTTCAACAACTTCCTCCGGGACCCGGTGATCGCGACCGTCACCCTCGTCGTCATCTCCTCCTTCTTCGGCCTCATGTGGATGCTCGCCATCGGCGGCGACCTCCGCCGGCGGGCGGTCAACTTCGCCCTGGCCGCGGCGGCAACGGCGGGCGTGCTGCTGTACGTCCAGCTCACCGACTGGTGGAGCAGGCCCAACATCGGGCCGGTGCTCCTGGCCATCACCTCGCTGGGCATCGCGATCGGAGTCACGGTCCTGTCCACCGGCATCAAGAACCGCCGCTCGCTGTACACCGCGCTCACGGTGGCCGCGCTGGGCGTGGCCCTGTACATCCCGATGCAGTGGGTGTTCTACTGGCTCACCGACGTCATGAACTGGTTCATCGTCATGGGTCTCGGCGCCCTGGCCGCCGTGGTGGGTGGCCTGATCGGCGTGCTGTGGCGGGGCCCGGACTGGCGCCAGTCCGTGCGCACCGGCATCCTGACGGCCGTCCCCGTGGCCGCCATGATCTTCGTCGACCGGGTGATGCAGGACTGGGGGACCTACAACCGGCTTCCCCAGATCAACTTCCGCCCGATCGCCACGATCGGGGACCGCACCCCCAACATCACCGGTGACTTCTGGGTCCACGCGGTGGACAACTACACCCACCTCGTCCTGCCGACGATCTCGCTCCTCCTCATCTCCTTCGCCGGCTACACCCGCTACGCGCGCGGCTCGATGCTCGAGGTGATGAACCAGGACTACATCCGCACCGCCCGCGCGAAGGGCCTCACGGAGCGCACCGTGGTCATGCGCCACGGCTTCCGCAACTCCCTCATCCCGCTGGCCACCATCGTGCCGATCGACGTGATCACCCTCGTCGGCGGCGCGCTCATCACGGAGCGGATCTTCGGCCGGCCCGGGATGGGCCAGCTCTTCATCCGCTCGCTCAACAACAACGAGATCGAGCCGGTCATGGCCTACCTCGTGATCATCGCGTTCCTCGCGATCGTGGCGAACATCGTCGCGGACATCATCTACGCCCTCCTCGACCCACGGATCCGGATCAACGCATGAGCACCAACGAGCATCTCGAGAACGCCATCGAGCTCAAGGAGGTCGAGGGACTCTCCCAGGGCCAGATCGTCCGCCGCCGCTTCTTCCGGCACCGCGGCGCCCTCGTGGGACTGTTCATCCTCATCTCCATCGCCCTGCTCGCCGCCACCTCGATCGGGTGGGGCCCGATCCCGGGCTGGTTCGCGATGGGGCCGAACGAGCGTGGCCCCGTCCTCAACCTGCGCGGCGCCCCGACCCTCACCATCTTCGGCGAGGGCGGCCCGTCCCTCGGCGAACACCCGTTCGGGCAGGACGAGCTGGGCCGTGACATCTTCGCGCGCACCATGAAGGGCGTGCAGACGTCCCTCATCGTGATGACCGTGATCGGCCTGGTGGCCGGCTTCATGGGCATCATCATGGGCTCGCTGTCCGGCTACTTCCGCGGGCGCACCGACACCGTCCTCATGCGCTTCACCGACCTCGTCATCACCGTGCCGATCATCGTGATCGGGGCGGTGCTCGGCAAGCTCCTCGGCGCCGCCAACCCGGTGCCGCTGGCCATCGCGCTGGGCCTCGTCTCCTGGACGGGCCTCGCTCGGCTCGTGCGCGGTGACTTCCTCTCCCTGCGCGAGCGCGAGTTCGTGGACGCCGCCCGGGTGGCAGGTGCGTCCCACCTGCGCATCATCTTCAAGCACATGCTGCCGAACGCCATCGGCGTCATCATCGTGAACACCACGCTACTCATGAGCGCCGCCATCCTGCTCGAGACCGCGCTCGCCTACCTGGGCTTCGGCATCACCCCGCCGAACATCTCGCTCGGCCAGATGATCAACGAGTACCAGGGGGCCTTCAACACGCGCCCGTGGCTGTTCTGGTTCCCCGGCATGTTCATCATCCTGATCGCGCTGTCCGTCAACTTCATCGGTGACGGCCTGCGGGACGCCTTCGACCCGCGCCAGCGCCGCATCCCGTCCGCCCGCAAGATGAGGCGTGCCGAGGCGCGCGCCGCCCGCCGGGCCGAGTGATGTCAGCCCGCCAGCACTCCCACGAGCGCCAGGGCGGCGCCCGCCGCCAGCGCGACGGCGGCGCCGGTGTTCCAGCGGCGCTCCAGCTCAACCTGCTGGACCGTCCGGCGGCCCAGGTGACCGGCCTCGAGAAGCATGCGGTAGCGCTCGCCGATGGCGAACGCCACGGTGACGGCGTTCACGCCCCGCTCGACCTGGCCGGCGGGGTCGCGGGAGGCGCGCGCGGCGAAGCCCGACGGCGCCGGAACGGCCCACGAGCCGACGTCGCCCTGCGTGGTGTGGACCGTCAGCGACCAGCGCGAGTCCGCGCCCGTGAAGACGGGCCAGGGTACGTGAACGGTGCGCAGCACGTTGCGGACGGTCACCCCGCCGTCGGACACGGTGACGTGGGGCAACGCGAACGTCACCCAGATCGCGATCGCGGCGAACACCACGAGCGGGCCGGAGCGGAGCGCCTCGGCGAGACCTCCGGTGACCGCGAAGAAGCCGACCGCCAGAACGGCGAGCACGAGAGCGGAGACGCCCAGCACCCGGGACGTCGCCGTTCGGTACACCACGGTGGGACCCATGCGTCCATCGTGACAGACGGAGACCACACGGAAGGACCACGAGTGTGACCACCACACCCGCGCCCACCACCCAGGGCCACACGATCACCCGGGGCGAGACGATCCTCGAGGTCAGCGGCCTCAACGTGGACTTCTTCGTCGAGGACGAGTGGTTCCCCGCCGCCATCGACGTGTCCTACGAGGTGCACGCCGGCGAGGTCCTCGCCATCGTGGGGGAGTCCGGTTCCGGGAAGACCCAGTCCTCCATGGCCCTGCTCGGCCTGCTGCCCCCGAACGGGCGCACCTCGGGCTCCGCGAAGCTCATGGGCGAGGAGCTGGTCGGCATGCCCACCAGCAAGCTCCGCCGGATCCGCGGCAACGACATCGCGGTCATCTTCCAGGAGCCGATGACGGCACTGAACCCGGTGTACACCGTGGGCTTCCAGATCGTCGAGACGCTCCGCACCCACTTCGACATGAACCCGAAGGCCGCGAAGGAGCGGGCGATCGAACTGCTGCGGATGGTCGAGATCCCGGAGCCGGAGGTGCGTTTCAACTCCTACCCGCACCAGCTCTCCGGTGGTCAGCGGCAGCGCGCGATGATCGCGCAGTCCCTCGCCTGCGATCCGCGCCTCCTCGTGGCGGACGAGCCGACCACGGCCCTCGACGTCACCGTCCAGGCCGAGATCCTGAAGCTGATGCGGGACCTGCGCTCCCGGATCGACTCCGGCATCATCCTCATCACTCACGACATGGGCATCGTCGCGGACATGGCGGACACCATCGTGGTCATGAAGGACGGGCGGCTCGTCGAGCGTGGCACGGCCGACCAGATCTTCAACCGGCCGCAGCACCCCTACACCCAGGAACTGCTGGCCGCGGTCCCGCACCTGGGCTCCCACGCCAAGCCGGTGGAGGGTGCGGACACCCTCGTTCCCGGGGCGGAGGACGCCGAGGCGGCGCTCCGCGACGGCGCCCCGACGAAGGCGGCCGTCCGCGACCGCGAGCCCGCTCCGGAGCGGCCGTTCACCTACGACCCGGAGCTCGTGCTCCAGGCGCAGGACATGGTGATCGAGTACCCGAAGCGGGGCCGCACCCCGGCGTTCCGCGCCGTTGACGGCGTCACCATGGACATCAAGCGCGGCGAGGTCGTCGGCCTGGTGGGCGAGTCCGGCTCCGGCAAGACGACGATCGGGCGCGCCGTCGTCGGGCTACTGCCCGTGCACGACGGCCACCTCACCATCGACGGCATCACGATGCGAGGGGCGAGGCACAAGGACCTGAAGCCGTTGCGGGCGAAGGTCGGCATCGTGTTCCAGGACCCGGGCTCCTCCCTGAACCCGCGCCTGCCCATCGGTGAGTCGATCGGCGAGCCCCTCTACCTCCACTCCGGCATCAAGGGGGGCGAGCTGGACAAGCGGGTGGAGGCGATGCTCGACCAGGTCGAGTTGCCCCGTTCCTTCCGGAACCGCTACCCGCACGAGCTCTCCGGTGGCCAGCGCCAGCGCGTCGGGATCGCCCGCTCCCTGATCCTGGAACCGTCGCTGCTGGTGGCGGACGAGCCCACCTCCGCCCTCGACGTCTCGGTCCAGGCGCGCGTGCTGGAGCTGTTCCAGGACCTGCAGCGGGAGCACGGCTTCGCGTGCCTCTTCATCTCCCACGACCTCGCGGTGGTGGAAATGCTCTCCTCCCGGATCGCCGTGATGCACAACGGCAAGCTGGTGGAGTACGGGGACACGGGCGCCGTCGTCAACCACCCGAAGCACCCGTACACGCAGCGCCTCATCGCGGCCGTCCCGGTCCCCGACCCCGCCGAGCAGAAGATCCGGCGCGAGGCCCGCGACCGGATCCTCGCCGCCAACGCGGCGGGCGTGGCGAGCGACCCGAACGACGTCGAGACCCTCCTGCACAACTCCGGGAACCAGGACTCGGCGTGACCGCCGTGTGACCACCCTCATGCGGAGCCGCCCCTCCGCCTGAACGACGCCGCGGGTAGACTCGCGGAGCATCCCAAGAGAAACGAGATCGCATGCCCCTGCGCTCCGACCTGCGCAACGTCGCGATCGTCGCCCACGTCGACCACGGGAAGACCACCCTGGTCGACGCCATGCTCTGGCAGTCCGGGGCCTTCGGCGCGCACCAGCACGTCGCCGAGCGGGCGATGGACTCCGGTGACCTCGAGCGCGAGAAGGGCATCACGATCCTCGCGAAGAACACGGCGGTGCACTACCGGGGGCCCGCGGCCGCCGGCGAGCCGGACGGGATCACCATCAACGTGATCGACACCCCTGGCCACGCGGACTTCGGCGGCGAGGTGGAGCGCGGCCTCTCCATGGTGGACGGTGTCGTGCTCCTCGTGGACGCCTCCGAGGGCCCGCTGCCGCAGACCCGGTTCGTGCTCCGCAAGGCCCTGGCCGCCCGCCTGCCCGTGGTGCTCGTGGTCAACAAGGTGGACCGGCCGGACTCGCGGATCGCCGAGGTGGTGCAGGAGAGCACGGATCTGCTCCTCTCGCTCGCCTCCGACCTCGCGGAGGAGATGGAGGACCTGGACCTCGACTCCGTGCTCGACCTCCCGGTGGTCTACGCATCCGCGCGCGCCGGGCGCGCGTCCCTCATCCAGCCCGACGACGGCGCCCTCCCCGCGGACGACGACCTCGAGGCCCTCTTCCGCACCATCATCGAGCGCATCCCCGCGCCGTCGTACGACGAGGGCATGCCGCTGCAGGCCCACGTCACGAATCTCGACGCCTCGCCCTTCCTCGGGCGGCTCGCACTGCTGCGCATCCACAACGGGACGCTGCGGAAGGGCCAGCAGGTGGGCTGGGCGCGCCGCGACGGCACGCTGCGCACGGTCAAGGTGACCGAACTGCTGCGCACCGAGGCCCTGGACCGCGTGCCCGCCCCCGAGGCCCACGCCGGGGACATCGTCGCCGTCGCCGGCATCGAGGACATCACCATCGGGGAGACCCTGGTGGACCCGGAGGACCCGCGCCCGCTCCCGCTCATCACCGTGGACGACCCGGCGATCGCCATGACCATCGGCATCAACACCTCCCCGCTCGCGGGCCGGGTGAAGGGCGCGAAGGTCACGGCCCGTCAGGTCAAGGACCGCCTCGACCGGGAACTGGTCGGCAACGTCTCGCTGCGCGTGCTGCCCACCGAGCGGCCGGACGCGTGGGAGGTGCAGGGCCGCGGGGAGCTCGCCCTCGCCATCCTCGTGGAGCAGATGCGGCGGGAGGGCTTCGAGCTCACCGTCGGCAAGCCGCAGGTCCTCACCCGCACCATCGACGGCAGGGTGCACGAGCCGATCGAGCGCATGACCATCGACGTCCCCGAGGAGCACCTCGGCACGGTCACCCAGCTCATGGCCGCCCGCAAGGGCCGCATGGTCACCATGGCCAACCACGGCACGGGGTGGATCCGCATGGAGTTCCTCGTGCCGGCCCGCGGCCTGATCGGCTTCCGCACCCGATTCCTCACCGAGACTCGTGGCACCGGCATCGCCTCCTCCATCGCCGAGGGCTTCGAACCGTGGGCGGGTCCCATCGAGTTCCGCACCACCGGCTCGCTGGTGGCCGACCGTGCGGGGGTCGCCACCCCGTACGCGATGCTGGGACTGCAGGACCGGGGATCGTTCTTCATCGAACCCACGTCCGAGGTGTACGAGGGCCAGGTGGTGGGCGAGAACACCCGCTCCGAGGACATGGACGTCAACATCACCCGCGAGAAGAAGCTCACGAACATCCGGTCCTCCACGTCCGACGTGTTCGAGAACATCGCCCCGCCGCGGCGGCTCACCCTCGAGGAGTCCCTCGAGTTCGCCGCCGAGGACGAGTGCGTGGAGGTCACGCCCGCCGCCGTCCGCATCCGCAAGGTGGTGCTGGAGTCCCAGGAGCGGTTCAAGATCGCGGCCCGGAACCGCCGGTCCTCCTGATGTCCACGGTGGAGCGGTTCGAGGCGGTCACCGCCGTCCTGGCGGGCCTGCTCACCGGCGCCCTCGTCGGCGTGCTCGGCTCCGTCTTCCACCGCGTCACGATCGGCGCCTTCCCCACCGGGGTGGTCGTCGCCCTCGCCGCGGTGGGGCTCGGCGCGGTGTTCATGCGTGCGCTTGCCGGCCGGGGCGCCTACACCGCCTACGCCGTCACCGTGCTGGCGGTCGTGGCCGCCGCGTGGGTGGCGGAGGACCGCATCGTGATCGGCCAGACGGTGGGCGTCGCCTGGACCGCCGGGGCTCTCGTCCTCTGCGTCCTCGGATTCCTGCTCCCCGAGCGGCTCTTCGCCGCCGGCGGGCCTGCACCGGCGTCGACCGCTGGGGACTGAGGGGGGAGTCACACGCCCTCCCCGGGGAACGCCGTCCCCCGTTGGTTAGGATCAGGGAGGGGCGACACGCCCCGAGGGAGGGACATGGACGACGACGTGGCCGCGCTCGAGCAGTTCGAGCCCGAGTCGGAGAAGAGGGGCGCGGGGGCGCGGGTGGCCATCTGGCTCACCGCCGTGGCCGCCGTGCTCGCGCTCGCCTACGTGGGCGCCGCGTGGTATCTGCAGGACAAGGTGCCCAACAACACCTCCGTCCTCGGCGTGGGCATCGGTGGGCTGTCGGTGCCGGCCGCACAGGAGCGCCTCGAGGAGGAACTCGGCGGCCTGGACTCCGACCCCCTGCAGCTCGCCCTCGGGAACCGCACCGCCACCATCGACCCGTCCTCCGCCGGCCTCGGCGTCGACACGGAGGCCACGGTCGCGTCGCTCGCCGGGTTCTCCCTCGACCCGCGCATCCTCTGGGCGCACCTCGTCGGATCAGGGGACATGGACCCCGTCTCCGCCGTGGACGAGCAGTCCCTCCGCGATCTCCTCGAGAGCCTTCGCCCCGAGCTCGAGGTCCAGCCCGTCGAGGGAGAGATCGCCTTCGCCGACGGCGCCGCCCAGGTCACCGACCCCGCCGACGGCGTCGGCCTCGACGTCGACCGGGCCGTCCCGACGATCGTGGAGACCTGGCTCATCGAGCCCGAGCCGGTGGAACTCCCCGAGGTCACCCTGGAGCCCGTGATCGGCCAGGACGCCATCGACGACGCCGTGCGCGAGATCGTCGAACCCCTCACCTCGGGGCCGGTGACCGTCACGGTCGGCGACACCAACACGCCCCTGGAGGTCGAGGACCTCCTCGCTGCCGCCGTCGTCGAGCCCGTGGACGGCACGCTGGAACTCCGCCTCGACGCCGACGCGCTCCGCGACCGCCTCGTGGAGCTGGAGCCCAGCCTCGCCGCGGACGGCACCGACGCCCGCATCGTCATCCAGAACGGGGCGCCCGCCGTCATCCCGTCCCAGCCCGGCACCGAGGTGGACGCCGAGGAACTCGGCACCGCCGTCACCGCGGCCGCCCTCAGCGCCACCCGGTCCGCCACGGTCGGCCGGATCGAGGCGGCGGCCGACTTCACCACCGAGGACGCGAAGGCGCTGAAGGTGACCGAGGTGGTCTCCGAGTTCAGCACGCCGCTCACCTCGGACAACGTGCGCACCCAGAACCTCATCAACGGCACCGGCATCATCACGAACACGCTCGTGAAACCGGACGAGGTGTTCTCCCTCATCGAGGCGCTGGGCCCCGTGACGGAGGCCCGTGGATTCGTCTCCTCCGGCGTGGTGGAGAACGGCTTCTACACCAAGGCGCTCGGCGGGGGACTGTCGCAGCTCTCCACCACCACGTACAACGCCGCCTACTTCGCCGGCATGGACCTCGTGGAGCACAAGCCCCACTCCCGGTACTTCTCCCGGTACCCCGAGGGGCGCGAGGCCACCATGTGGGCGCCCACCGTGGACATGAAATTCCGGAATTCCACACCGTACGGCGTGCTCGTCCAGTCCTGGGTCGAGGGCGGGCGCGTGTGGGTGCGGTTCTGGTCCACCTCCCACTTCGACGTGGAGACGGACACCTCCGGCCGGTACAACATCACCCAGCCGCAGACCGTGTACAACACCGACCCCGAGTGCCTCCCCGAGAGCGGCGGCCAGGTCGGCTTCACCGTGACGGTCACCCGGTGGCGGTACCTCGAGGGCGCCCTCCACGACAAGGAGAGCTGGACCTGGACGTACGCGCCCTGGAACAACGTGGTCTGCGGCGAGGCTCCCTGAGCCGGCGTCAGCCGGCGAGGGGCAGGGCGAGGGCCGTGGCGTCTCAGCGCCGCGGTGGCGGCGGGGGCACCCGCTTCCCGGTGACCATCGCACGCGCCTCCACGCGCACCGGCCCGCGCCGCGTGTCGAGACACACGTGGTCCGGGGCCACCTCGGTCAGGTACCCCAGCGCCTCCGCTGGCGCGCCGTCCGCGCCGCGGTAGCGCAGCACCACGCGGTCCCCCACGGACCAGGCGAGCCACGGCAGCTCGGGAGGGGTGGACATCTCCCCATTCTGGCCCCTGAAGTGCGAGAATGATCGCGCGAACCGCGAGAGAGGAACTGCCGTGACCTATGTCATCGCCCAGCCGTGTGTGGACGTGAAGGACAAGGCGTGCGTGGATGAATGCCCCGTCGACTGCATCTACGAGGGCAAACGGTCCCTCTACATCCACCCGGACGAGTGCGTGGACTGCGGCGCGTGCGAACCCGTCTGCCCCGTCGAGGCGATCTTCTACGAGGAGGACGTCCCGGAGCAGTGGAGCGAGTACTACAACGCGAACGTCGAGTTCTTCGACGACCTCGGCTCGCCCGGTGGCGCCGCGAAGATGGGCCTCATCGACAAGGATCACCCGATCATCGCCGCCCTGCCCCCGCAGGACTGACACCGGACGCTGACCATGGGCTTCCATGGCTCCGCCCTGCCTGATTTCCCCTGGGACTCGCTCGCCGGCGCCAAGGCGCTCGCGTCCGCCCACCCGGACGGACTCGTGGACCTCTCCGTCGGCACGCCCGTGGATCCCACCCCCGCGGTGGCCCGGCGTGCGCTTGCGGACGCCGCGGACAGTCCCGGCTACCCGGTGACCGTCGGGACGCCCGAGCTGCGGGCCGCCATGGTGCGCTGGTTCGCCCGCCGCCGCGGCGCCCTCCTCACCGAGGCGGAGGTGCTGCCCACCATCGGGTCCAAGGAACTGGTGGCGCACCTCCCGTCCCTCCTCGGGCTGGGGGCGGGCGACGTCGTCGTCCACCCGGCGCAGGCCTATCCCACGTACGACGTCGGCGCCCGCCTCGCCGGCGCCGCGCCGTACCCGTCGGACGGCGGCCCGGCCGGCTGGCCGGACGCCACGCGGCTGGTCTGGGTCAACTCCCCGGGCAACCCGCACGGGCACGTCGCCCCGGTGGAACGGCTGCGCGATATCGTGGCGTGGGCGCGCCCCCGGGGCGTCGTCGTCGCGTCCGACGAGTGCTACGCCGAGCTCGCCTGGGAGGAGCCCTGGGCGAGCCTGGGCGTGCCGTCGCTGCTGGACGAGCGCGTCTGCGACAGTGACCACACCGGTCTCCTCGTGGCCTACTCCCTGTCCAAGCAGTCCAACCTCGCCGGCTACCGGGCGGCGCTGCTCGCCGGGGACCCCGCCCTGGTGGGCGCGATCCGGGAGATCCGGAAGCACGCCGGCATGATGATGCCCGGGCCCGTCCAGCGGGCCATGGCCGCCGTCCTCGACGACGACGCGCACGTGGCCGAGCAGCGGGAACGGTACCGGCGGCGTCGCACCGTTCTCGCCGACGCCGTCCGCGCCGCAGGGCTGCGGCTCGACCCGGAGTCGGTGGCCGGCCTGTACCTGTGGGCGCACGGCGAGGCCCCCTCGGCGCGGATCGTGGAGGCGTTGGCCCGGCTCGGCATCCTCGTGGCGCCCGGCACCTTCTACGGTCCGGCCGGCGAGGGCTGGGTCCGCATGGCGCTCAGCGCCACCGACGAGCGCATCGATTCCGCGGTGCGCCGCCTCACCTCATCTCACCTACGATGGTGAGCAATCGTCCACCTCACAAGGAGACCCCGTGACGGAGCAGAACCAGACACCCGCCACCCTGAGCGTTGACGGGACGACCGTCGAATTCCCGCGCGTCCCGGCCACCGAGGGCAACAGCGGCCTCAACATCGCAACCCTCATGAAGGACACCGGCTACGTCACCCTGGACACCGGGTTCATGAACACCGCGTCCTGCGAGTCCGCCATCACCTACATCGACGGGGACGCCGGCATCCTGCGCTACCGCGGCTACCCGATCGACCAGCTCGCCGCCAACTCCACCTTCCTCGAGGTGGCCTACCTCCTCATCTACGGCGAGCTGCCGGACATGGAGACCTACGACGCGGTGGTGCGGCGCATCAAGCGGCACCGCCTCCTCCACGAGGACTTCAAGGCGTTCTTCACGGCCTTCCCCGCCAACGGCCACCCGATGGCCATCCTGCAGGCCGGCATCGCGGGCCTCGCCACCTACTACCAGCACACCCTGGACCCGAAGGACCCGTACCAGCGCGAGCTGTCCACGGTCCTCCTCATGGCCAAGGTGCCCACGATGATCTCCTACATCGCGCGCCGGGCCAACGGGCTGCCGCTGCTCTACCCGGACAACTCCCGCACGTACGCCGAGGACTTCCTCCACATGACGTTCGGGATGCCGTTCCAGCAGTACGACGTGGACCCGATCCTCGTGGACGCCCTCAACAAGCTCCTCATCCTGCACGCCGACCACGAGCAGAACTGCTCCACCTCCACGGTGCGGGCGGTGGGCTCCTCGATGGCCAACATCTACGCCTCGGTGGCCGCCGGCGTGGGGGCGCTCTCCGGGCCGCTGCACGGCGGCGCCAATGAGGCGGTCCTCGCCATGCTGGAGGAGATGCGCTCCTCCGGGGAGAGCGTGGGATCCTTCGTGACGAAGGTGAAGAACAAGGAGGCGGGCGTCCGGCTGATGGGCTTCGGGCACCGGGTGTACAAGAACTACGACCCACGGGCCGCGATCGTGAAGCAGGCCGCCCACGACGTCCTCACCAAGGTGGGGGGCCGCAGCGACCTCCTCGACATCGCCATGGAGCTCGAGGAGATCGCCCTGAAGGACGAGTACTTCATCGAGCGGAAGCTCTACCCGAACGTGGACTTCNNCCCGGAGCAGATGTTCACCCCGCTCTTCGCGCTCGGCCGCCTGCCCGGCTGGATCGCCCAGTACCGGGAGATGATCGAGGACCCGGCCACGAAGATCGTGCGCCCGCGGCAGGTCTACACCGGCGCCACGGAGCGGGACTGGATCCCCCGGGAGAACCGGATGCAGCTCATCGAGCACTAGCGGCACCCGGCCCGCGGCCCTCATCCCACGCGGACGAGGCCCGCGGGCTGCGCGCTGTCACCGGCCGGGTTCCACCCCTCCGTTCCCCGTTCCCACGCCAGGTCTCCCACGACGACGGCGGACACCCCCGTGACCGACGCCGTCGCCACCGCCCACTGGCCCACCGACCAGGCCGCCGTGTCCGCAGGGATCCCGGGCAGCATCGCGCCGGCGTCGACGACGACGCCGCCCG
>DBPQ01000132.1 GCA_002304945.1 Actinomycetales bacterium UBA1416
GAGCACTACTCGCGGATCCGGGTCTGATGAGCACGAAAACCCGGCGTGGCATTGTTGCCGCGCTCGCCGCGGGGGCACTGTCGCTGACCCTCGCACCGTCGGCTTTCGCCGACGTTATCAACCCTGACACCCCTGAGATCGGGGTCCCCGAAGCGACTGCCGGAGAGGCGAACCTCTACCGCATCGCGGACGAGGACCGCATCCTGACCGCGATCAAGGCATCGAAGTCCGGCAAGTGGGGCGACATTGCCGAGCGAGACTGGAACAGGTGGGAATGCGGCGCCGGATTCTTCGGTGGAAGCCCCGACGGGCGCTTCACGCTGCAGCCGGCCGGGACCGTGGCCCAGTTCGACGTGTGGGACTTCGGGACCCGGGAACTGGTCCAGATCACCTGCGAGGTTGAGACCTACATGACCACCACGGCCGGCAACATGGACATCATCGTTGCCCGCGCGGACGACTACCCGGACGCGCTTGCCGCCGCCCCGTTGGCTGACGTGCTCGACGCGCCGATCCTGCTCAACCCCACCGGCGCCCTCGATGGCGGCGTCAAGGCCGAGATCGCTCGGCTCGCGAACTTGGCTGGGCCCCGGGGCTTGGTGCGAGTGCACCTGCTTGGTGGCACCAACGCGCTCTCGGCCGCTGTTGAGAACGAAATCGACACGATCGCGAACGTGGACGGCACCCTGCGCTACCAGGGCATCGACCGCTACGAGACCGCCGTCAACATCGCAGGTGTGACGGTCGGCGTCTACGGCATCGAGTCTGGTGCGGGTCTGAAGGATGTCAACGGGTACATCACCACCGGCATCAACTTCCCGGACGCTCTCGCGGCCGGTGCGGCTGCTGCCAACAACGACGGTGTCGTGCTCCTCACCGCCGGCACCGAGCTCGACCGTCGTGGGTTCACCGAGGACTTCCTCGTCAACCTGCGCGACTGGGTTGCTGACGGTCTGTTCGCCAACACCAGTGAGAACTTCGCAGTCGGTGGCCCGTCGGCTCAGGCTGTCGCGGACTACGACATCCGCGTGGCCGCCTCCTACGTGGGTGCCGACCGTTACGAGACCGCGGCCATCACCGCAACTGAGACGTTCGACGACCCGGAGTTCATGGCGATCGTGTCCGGCGAGAACTTCGCTGACGCGCTGGTCGGCTCCGGCTTCATCGCCAACGCCGATGGCCCGCTGCTCCTCACCCGGAACGCCTTCCTGTCCCCGGTGACCGCGGACTACCTGATGGCGAACGTCGACGACGGTGACACCATCATCGTTTTCGGTGGCAAGGCTAGCGTCTCGCCCAAGGTGAGCGCCGACGTCCAGGACGTCCTCGACGATCTCTTCGCTCTCCCCGAGTGGTGACCTGCAGCCGTTGACCTAGCCCGCTAGGAAACTCAACACCGATGACCCCCCGCCATGGCGGGGGGTCATCGCTTTGCGGCGGGGGGACCGATGCGATCTGGGTCCCCGTCGCGCCAGCCTCCCGTACGATCGCCTCACGCCTCATGCGTCCCCGTAGGTCCAGAACTCTCTTCAGCGCATGCAGGCAGGTTGGAGGGACAGGATGAACTGGAAGGTGGCCACCCCCGCATCCGCGTTGTGTGTCGGGGTGATCGGCGTTCTTGCAGCGATGCCGACGTCCGCGGCGTCGTCGGACCGGATCGGCGGGTCCGACCGTTACGAGACCTCAGTCCTGATTTCGCAGGAGGCCTACCCCGAGGGGGCGGACACGGTGTTCCTCGGGAGCGGGGAGGACTTCCCCGATGCGCTCTCCGGCGGAGCTGCGGGCGGTGCCTTGGGGGCACCCGTGCTCATCACGAGCGCGTCTTCGCTCCCGGAGGTGGTCGAGGCTGAGCTCGCGCGACTTGAACCCGCGCTGATCGTGGTCCTTGGCGGCGAGGCTGCCGTCTCTGTGGCGGTGGCTGAGGCGGCCGAGAGCTCCGGCGCGGCGGTGCAGCGACTGGGTGGGGCGAACCGTTACGAGACCGCAGCGCTCATCGCGGACTGGGCGTTCGATCCCGGTGTTCCCGTGGCCTACCTGGCGTCCGGTTCCGACTACCCGGACGCGCTCGCGGGCGCGGCGGCTGCCGGGTTCACCAACGGTCCGGTGTTGCTCACCACGCCTGATGTGCTGTCTGCGGACGCCGCTGAGCAGCTGGAGGCCCTGCAGCCGGAGCGGATCATCGTGTTGGGGGGATCGGCCGCCGTGTCAGAGGCTGTGGCGACAGCCGCGTCGGCGGTCGCCCCAGTGACCCGCCTCTCGGGCGCCGATCGGTACGCCACCTCTGCCGCCATATCCGCCGGGACCTTCTCTTCTGTATCCGTCGTGTACCTCGCGACGGGAGGGGCGTTCCCGGACGCGTTGTCGGGTGCGCCGCTGGCTGCGGGCAACTCCGCACCGATTCTCCTGGTCAAGCAGGACTCTGTCAGCCCCGAAGTGTGCGCGGAGGTGGAGCGCCTTCGTCCCGAGACGGTGGTGGCGCTCGGGGGCACGGGCGCAGTGTCTGAGGTGGTCCTGACCCATGTCGCCGCCGGCTGCCCGTCGATCGTCGTTCCGGTGCCACCCAAGCCCGGACCCACCTACACCATCGACCCGCCGCCGGATCCGTTGGAGGACGATCGCTGACCGAGTGGAATGGAAGGGGCCCGTTCCCACCGCTGTGCGGTGGGAACGGGCCCCGGTCTTGGATGGGAGGGTCAGCTCTCGTCGGCAACGGCCGCGGGCGTCCAGCTCTCGACGACCGTCTTGGTGGCGGTATCGCCGCTCGGCGCCTTGCCAACCGCAGTGATGTTGTTGTTCACAACCGACAGGGCGACGTCAGCATCCGTGATGGTGTGAGTCGCCGTGAAGGTCAGCGAGTCACGCGGCGCCATCACGTTCTCGGTCTCGGCCGGGAGGCCGAAGGTGGAGCCGATGCTTCCGGTCACCGCAACGTCGTGGAGGGTGACGGCGGAGCTGTTGGTGACGGTCACGGAGTAGGTGACCACATCCCCGACCGTGTAAGCGATCTCGTCGTCGCCTTCGGTCACCGCGTGGGTGGCGTCAGCGGTGATCGTCGGGTCCGCGAGGCAGGTCTCGGCGACGTAGGTCAGGACTGCGTCAGACACGGCGGTGGTGCCGCCGAGGGCCACGACGTCCGTGGGCTGGAGGCGGTTGACCTCGTCGCACACGGCCTGGCTCACCGAGTCCGACTTCACGAGAAGGATCGGCGCGGAGTCGCTCGCCGCAACCGGGGCGCCGGAGAGCGCGTCGGGGAAGGCGAGTCCGTTGGCGAGGTAGACCACGTCGGCCGAGCTGAAGGTGTCAGCCGAGATGGCCGCCGAGGTGGCGTACCGGTCGGTGCCGGCGAGCCGGTCGTCGGCACCCAGCTCGTCAAAGACGGCCTTGGAGACGGCAGTCTCGCCACCGAGCACGACGATCTTGCCGGGGGTGAGCTTGAGCAGCGCGTTCTCGGTCTCAGCCGGGACGGCGTTGGCCTTGGTCAGCAGCACGGGGCCGCCGAGTTCCGCTGCGGCAGCGGCGCCACCGAGAGCGTCCGGGAAGTTCTCGCCGGAGGCGACGAAGACAGTACCGACACCCGCAGCGAAGTTGTCCACGGCCAGTTCCCCGGCGGTGTCGTAGCGGTTGTCACCCGCGACGCGGTCGACAGCGCCGTCGGTGTAGACGTCGGCTTCAGTCGCGACGGAGGCGTTGACGGCGGACAGGCCACCGAGGATGACGATCTTCTTCGGGTTGAGGCGGTCCAGCTCAGCCGCGATGACCGCGGGGATCGCGTCAGGCTTGGTGAGGAGCACCGGGGCCCCTTGGTGACCGGCAACGGCGCCGCCCGCGAGGGCGTCGGGGTAGTTGACGCCGCTGGCGAGGTAGGCCACGGCGACGCCCGGGTCGAAGGTCTCCGCGGAGATGGCGGCGGAGGTGGCGTAGCGGTCGCTGCCGCCGATCCGGTCGGTCTCGGTGCCGGCCGCGGAGGCGGGCCCAGCAACGGCGAGGCCAAGTGCAGTGAGGGCAAGCGTCGATGCAATGGCACCGGCCTGCCGACCAAATGTGATGGTCATTCTTCTCCTAATGTTGATGCACGAACTTCGACGAATTCGAAGAACACCAGAGACGTGCATCGGGTGAGAATCTCTGGCGTTTTCAGGTTATGTGTTTTCGCCCGGGATGTCGCCCGGAAGAGGCAAATTGCCGGGTGTGGGAAAAGCCACCAATGAAATCGGTCACGCTTGAAACTGGAGCCGGGGTGTGGTGCAGCCCACGTCACCAGGTGCATCATGGTGGCATGGGGACAGGGATGCGATTCGCAGGATGGACGGCGGGACTGGCGGCACTGGCGCTGCTCCCGGGTCTGGTGCTCGCTCCGAGCGCCAACGCGCAGCCGGACACACTGTTCGGCTACGACGTCTCGTGGCCGCAATGCCCGGTCGCGGACGGGGGATTCGACCTGCCCATGCCACCGGTTGACGCCGACTTCATGATCATCGGTCTCACGAAGGGCCTGGCCTTCACCGAGAACCCGTGCCTCGCGAGCCAGGTGGCGTTCGCGTCAACGAACCGCATCCCCGCCCACGCCTACGCCATGGCCACCTTCCCGACGGCCCTCCAACTGGCCACTTACGGCTCTGCCGGGCCCTTCGACCCGGCAACGCGTGCCGAGCAGCTCCGAAACGTCGGGTATGCCGAGGCGGCATTCGCCCTCGACTCGCTCGCCCGGATCGGGTGGCAGCCCCCGACAGTGTGGATCGACGTCGAACCCCGCCCCGCGCAGCCCTGGCCCGCTGGCACGGCCACGGCAGAGGCGGAGAACCGGCTGGTCATCGAGGGCCTCATGCGCGCGCTGCACGACGCCGGCCGCAGCTACGGGATCTACTCCTACACCAACGGCTGGAACGAGATCACGGGGGGATGGGCACTGCCAGGGGTGCCGGTATGGGCCACGGCCGGCCGCCTGGACTACCCGGACGAGGCGCGCGATCGCTGCACCCAGCCGAGCTTCTCCGGCGGCGAGGTGCACCTCGCCCAGTGGACGGACGGTACGCGGGACTACAACCTGACGTGCGGCACGTACCAGTTCTCCCCGCCGCCGCTGCGTATCTCCGGGACGGACCGGTTCGCGACGTCGGTGGCTGCGTCCCGTCAAGCGTTCCCCGATGGTGCCGACGCAGTCTTCATCGCAACCGGGGTCAGTTTCGCCGATGCCCTCGCCGCAGGCCCCGCTGCGGCGAGTGCCGCCGGCCCCGTCCTCCTGGTTCAGAAGGATGCGATGGCAGCCGCGGTGGCCGCCGAGATCCGGCGGCTGGGTCCGGAGACCGTCTACGTGCTGGGCGGAACGTCCGCGGTCAGCCAGGCGGTCCAGAACGCGCTCGCCCAGGAGTGGAACGTGGTGCGAATCGCCGGGCCGGACCGCTATGCCACGGCAGCGGCCGTGGCCGACAGGTTCTGGGACTCCTCGCCGACTGTGTTCCTCGCCGTGGGCACTGAATTCGCGGATGCACTGAGCGGCGGATCCGCTGCTGCTGGGGCGGGTGCGCCCGTCCTCCTCACGCGGCCGGACACGCTTCCCCCGGGCACCGCCGCGGAACTGGTGGCACTCGACCCGGACCGCGTCGTCGTCCTCGGTGGCACCACGGCGATCTCACCCGCCGTCGCGCGGGCCGTCGCAACGGCGGTGCCCGCCGCGGTGGTCGAGCGGGTCTCCGGACCCGACCGTTACGCGACGTCGCTGGAGGTGGTCCGCCGGTTCTGGCCGGCAGGCTCCGAGCAGGCCTTCATCGCCACCGGCACCGCGTTCCCGGACGCCCTCAGCGCGGTGCCGCTCGCGGCGGAGAACGAGGCCCCCGTGGTGCTCTCCCGCCCCACGTGCGCGCCCGCGGGGACCACGGCCGCCCTCGCTCATGTGGGGGCCGATCTCAGGCTGCTGATGGGCGGGACGACGGCTCTGGCGACCTTCGTGCTCGACACCCCCTGCCGGGGGTGACTGCAGGATTCCACCCGGAGATGACGCGGTAGGACGCCAGACCCGGAACGGCGCTATCCCCTCGGCTCCTCCGCCTTCTCCGGACCGGCACCGCTCGGGGCCTGGGCGGCTGGCGGGAGGGTGACGCTGGGCTGCCGCACGGTCGAGAGGGCCACCTGACGGGAGAGCCGTGCGATGCGGTCCTCCATGCGGGACATGCGGCGATAGGACGTTGAGACGTAGCCGAGGAAGGCGATGACCAGGGCGTAGAGCAGCAGGTCCGCACCCCTGCCCACCCCCACGAACTTGGCCAACTCCGTGAGGGCCTGCGGGAACAGGACAGTCGCCGCCGCGAAGACCACGAAGACCACGAGAAGGATCCGCCTGATCGCCTGGTGGCGCGCACCGGCGGCCGATCGGGTGAGCATCACGCCGATCACCACGAGCGCGATGAGGAGGAGGATCTGGATCACGAGCTGTCGAGGGCTCTCGATGGTGAGGAGGGGCACAGCGGTTTCCTTCACTTGAGGATCAGGTCGGCGAGGATGTTGACGGAGTTCAGCAGGGACTGGCCCTTGGCGCGCGAGTAGTCCGTGTACCGGATGTGGACGGGGTGCTCCGCCCACGGGAGGCCCGTGGAGGCGAGGGCAGCGACGATCTCGCTGGCGTGTGCCATGCCGTGCTGGTGCAGGGCGATCCCCTCCAGCGCGTCGCGGCGGATGACACGCAGGCCGTTGTGGGCGTCCGTGAGGTCCAGCCCCGTCGTGAGCCGGGTACCGAAGACCGCCACGCCCAGCACGAGGCGTTTGGCCAGACCGGGCCGCGTGCGGCCGTCCATGAAGCGCGAGCCGAACACGAAGCCGAGCCCCTCCGCTCGCGCGCGGGAGACCATGGCAGCGGCATCGCCCGGATCGTGCTGGCCGTCCGCATCGAACGTCACGGCGTAGGCCGCGTCCGTGCAGTCCCTGACGTAGTCGAAGCCGGTCTGGAGGGCAGCCCCCTGGCCGAGGTTCACCGGGTGCACCACCACGATGGCTCCGGCCCTGAGAGCCTCGGACGCGGACTCATCGCTCGAGCCGTCGTCGATACACACGACGTGGGGGAAGGTCTTCCGAGCCTCGGTGATGACGTCAGCCACCACCTCGGACTCGTTGTAGACGGGGACCACCAGCCATGTGTCGGTGATGGAGTGGGGGCCCATGCTCCGTATTCTGGCAGCTGTATTGTGGGAGGTGCGAATGACGACGGGAGCGCGGTGATCGGACTCTGGGCCCCGGCTACTGCCCTCTTCCTCGCGATGATCGCCCTCCTCTGGATTCCCGGCGGAGCCGTCCTCGCCGCGTTGGGGTTCCGCGGCCTGCCTGCACTCGCGCTCGCACCCGCCGTCACCGCTGGGGTGGTCGGTGGCGGTGCGGTTGTGGCGTCCTGGCTCGGGATCGCCTGGGGGATTCCGACCTTCCTCGGGCTCTGCGTCGTCGCTCTCGTCGTGGCCGCGGCACTGGCGAGGGTGCGTCCGAGGGTCGCCCGCCATGTGGCCAACCCCAAGCAGACCCCGGCGCCAGCGTTGCTGATTGCTGCGGGGCTGATCATCGGGGCGCTGATCCAGCTTGCTGTGGTCCTGCCGGGCATGCGCGATCCATCGCTGCCCGTCCAGAACCGTGACGCCATCTTCCACATGAACGCGGTGCACGTCCTCCTCGCAACGGGGGACGCCTCGTCCCTGGGTGGGATCTCGGCGAGTGCGGACTCTGCGGGGCTCGGCTACTACCCCGCGGTGTGGCACGCCCTCGTGGCGCTGATCGCGACACCCACGAGCGTGACCACGGCGACCAACATGGTCGCCGCGGTCATTGCCCTGGTCGTCTGGCCGATCGGACTCGTGGCGCTCACCACGGTCGTGTCCCCGCACTCACGATGGGCGGCCCCAACCGTGCCGATCCTCGCGGCAGGCTTTGCGGTGTTCCCCCCGGCCGTGATGTTCTTCCACGGCCAGTGGCCCTTCGGTCTCTCACTGGCACTGGTGCCCGGCGTCGCCGCGAGCATCGTGCTGGCGCTGCGCCGGCGGGCGAGCGTGCAGTGGGCGGGAATCGCCCTCGGTGTGGTCGGGATGCTCGCTGCCCATCCCTCAGGGGCGGGCGTGCTGGGCGTCATTGCCGTGGCACTGGCAGCCGACTGGCAAGTGCGCCTCGCGCTCGGCGAGGTGAGGACGGGTGCGGTGCGGCGTGCCGCCCTCCGCTTGGTCGGCGCGGGAGTCGCCCTGCTCGGGGCAGTGGCGGTGGGGGCGACCGTGGCCTCGCGGGCCTCGTTCGCAGGGTTCTCCAGAGTCGAGGGGAGCCGCGCCTCGGGGATGTGGGAGGCGCTCACCCTCCAGGTCCTGGTGCCCTACGACTGGGTGCCCTCGGAGCAGAACATCGCCCTCGTCCTGCTGCTCCTCGGGGGCGCCGTGGTGGCCCTCCGGTCGGACGCCGCACGCTGGGCTGCGATGACCTGGGTGGGCTTCGTGGTGCTGACGGGACTTGCGACGGGCCCGGAGGGGAGACTGCGCGCACTGACCGCCTTCTGGTACAAGGACGAGGTACGGCTGCGCGCCATCGTGGTGACCTTCGCAGTCGTGCTGTGCGCCATCGGGCTCGACGCGCTCGTGCGGAGGGCTGCCCTGGCCCTGCGCCGCCCGGATTCGTTGCAGGTGGAGGCCGCGATGGCCGCGGTGGTCCTCCTCGTCGTCGGTTCCTCGACCGGTTGGTGGCACCGCTCGCTCCGTCACGACCAGTGGGTCGCTGCGGGCTATCACTCCACGTTCATGGCTGCGCCACCCCTCGCCGACGCCGAGGAACTCCAGTTCATCGAATCGCTCGATTCGCTGTTGCCACCCGGATCCGTCGTCGTCGGGGATCCCCTCTCGGGGGCCTCCCTCGTGCAGGTCATGACGAGGCACGAGTCCCTCATCCCCGTGATCGGGGGCTCCGGCACGGGGGAGGATCAGGAGTACCTGATGGAGCACTTCGCGGCACTCGGCGCGGATCCGCGGATCTGCGAGATCCTGGAGGGAGCCGGTGCAGGTGGGGGGCTCGGGTTCCTCTACTGGGACACCACCGATGGGGTCTTCCTGGGCGCCGTGGCGGCCGGCCCTGGCTTCGCCGAGGTTCCCGCGTCCGGGGTGGAATACGTCGCCGGCTCGGGCGATGCGAGCGTCTGGCGGATCACCGCCTGTGACTGAGAGCGGCCGCCCTCGACGGCGGCCCGCGGAGGGAGGGAGTTGCATTGAGTGTTCTCGTGATCGGTGGGGCCGGCTACATCGGTGCGCACGTGGTGCGGCTGCTGCAGGAGGCGGGCGAGGGAGTGGTCGTGGTCGACGACCTCTCGACGTCGTCGGCAGAGCGGGTGGGCAGTGCGCCGCTCGTGGTGCTGGACGTGGCCGCGGACGACGCCGTCGTGCGCCTGGAGGACGTCATGCGGCACCATGGTGTGGACTCGGTCATCCACTTCGCCGCCCGCAAGCAGGTGGGGGAGTCCATGGCCCGACCGTTGTGGTACTACCGCCAGAACGTCGGCGGGATGGCCAACGTGCTCGACGCCATGGAGGCGGTGGGCGTGCAGAAGATGATCTTCTCCTCCTCGGCGGCGGTGTACGGCATGCCGCCCGTGGAGATCGTCCGGGAAGACACGGTCAAGGAGCCGATCAATCCGTACGGCCGCACGAAGCTCATCGGGGAGTGGATGCTCGAGGACTGCGGGCGCGCCTGGGGCCTGAAGTGGGTGGCACTCCGGTATTTCAATGTGGCAGGCGCTGGCTGGCCCGATCTGGGCGACTCGGCGGTCCTCAACCTCATTCCCATGGTGCTCGACCGGCTCCAACGTGGCGAGCCCCCGCGGGTGTTCGGGGATGACTACCCGACTCCGGACGGAACCTGCATCCGGGACTACGTGCACGTGCTCGACCTGGCGCAGGCCCACATCGCGGCATTGCGGGCTCTTGATGGGGAGCTGGCCCACAACGTCTACAACGTGGGGACCGGGCACGGGGCGTCGGTGGCCGAGGTGGTGGATGCGATCGGTCGGGTGTCCGGATTGGACGTTGTCCCTGAGGTGGAGCCCCGGCGCCCGGGTGACCCGCCGCAGTTGGTGGCCTCGGCAGACCGGATCGGCGAGGACCTCGGCTTCCGGTCGGAGACAGGCCTCGGCGAGATCGTTGCGAGCGCCTGGGAGGCCTGGCAGGCGGGACCTCGCCGGATCGGTTAGCCGAACTGCTGGATGTCCTCCTGGGTGAGGTCGCCGTCCCGGAGCTTCTCGAAGAACTGCGGGGCGAGGGTCTCGTCCAGCAGGACGGTGGAACCCACCCCGCCGGGGTGATAGTCGAAGTCCGCGATGGGGGGCGTTCCGGTCACCCCGCCTTCCCCCGTGGCGGAGCGGAAGGCGAGCGCCAAACGGGCGAGGTCCACGATGCCGGTGCCCTCGTCGGTGGCGAGCGCGCCGGTGCCCGCGTCGATGAGGCGGATCTGCTGGAAGGGGTTGAGGGCGGTGGTGGGCGTGGCGGCCGCCCTCACGACGGCGGCGATCACCTGCCGTTGCCGGGCCTGGCGCCCGATGTCCCCGAGAGGGTCAGAGAAGCGCATCCGGGCGAAGGCCAGCGCGGTGGTCCCGTCGGCATCGTGGCAGCCGGCAGTCCAGACCAGTTGGGAGAGTTCGTCGTTGACGTCGTAGTCGAGGCACAGGTTCACGCCGCCCACGGCGTCAACGATCGAGACGACGCCGCCCATGCCGATCTCGACGTAGTGGTCGACCGTCAGCCCGGTGAGGCTCTCGACAGTCGTGACGAGGAGTGGACCACCGCCGAACGAGTAGGCCGCGTTCAGCTTGTTGCCGCCGTAGCCCTCGATCTGCACGAAGGTGTCGCGCGGCAGGGAGACCAGGGCGGCCTTCCCGTTGGGTGCGACGTGGAGCACGAGGATCGTGTCCGAGCGCTGGCCCTCTGCACCGTCCGTGACGGTGCCATCGGCGCGGGAGTCGGAGCCCACGAGGAGGTACGTGGTGCCGGGCGTCGCCGCCGCGCCGGAGAGCGCGGGAGTGTGGACAATCGTGCCGTTGGCCCAGAAGAGGAGTCCGACCGGCCACGCGAGGAGGAGAGCGAGGACGAGCGCCAGCACGACGGGCGCGGGCCGCCGCTGGGGTGGCCGGGTGGTCGGCCGTGCCGGGGCCTGAGGAGTGGGGGAGGCTCCTGCTTCGCGGGGCAGCAGTGGCGTCGCCTGTGGAGTCGGCGTCGGTGAGGGGGACGGCCGCGGCGTCGGCGGGGCAGCGGCACGCCGTGGACGGGCGGGTGCGGCTGGATCTCCCAACGGAGCGCTAGCGGGGTCCATCGGAGTGCCGACACGCCGCGCACCGGCCTCTGAGGGGCGCTCCACTCGGCGCTGGGGCGCGAACTGGGGCGGTCCCGGCTCCGTGGGTGTCACGACGCGTTCTCCTTGGTGCAGAGCAGCGGGTCTTCCGCTGGGTTCGGGGAGGGCACAACCGCGGGGGCGGCATCGCCGGGATCCGCTGGGGTTGGTGCCGGCGACCCGGGCTCCGCCGTCGCCTCCGCGGCCGCCTCGCGCTCCTGGAGGGCAGTCGTGATCGCTCCCGCGTCTCCGGAGAGGATTGGGTCGACGGGTGTGTCGGTCCGCAGAGCCTCCCACACCAGATCGGCGTAGTCCCACGAGGGGATGACGCGCGGCCCAGCCCACTCGAACGGCATGGTGACGAACGTGATGTCATCGGAGCGGATTGAGGCGAGCGACGTTCCGAGCCCGGCGAGCGCGCGCACGTCACCGATCCGGTTTCCGGTTGTGAGTGTCTGCGTACTCGTGTCGAGGAAGCGGTACAGGCGCGGTGGGTTCCGCAGGAGGTTCGTCGAGAGCGCCTCCTGGAAGATGGCGAGAACGAGGTCCTGCTGCCGGCCGATGCGGGAGATGTCGGATCCGTCCCCGACCGTCTTGCGGACGCGGGCGAAGCCCAAGGCTTCCTCCCCGTTGAGGAGGCGACAGCCCTGTTCCAGCTGGAGCCCGGCGAGGTGGTCGTCGATGTCCTCCGGGACGTACATGGCGACGCCGCCGAGCGCGTCGACGACGTTGATGAAGCCCGCGAAGTCCACCACCGCGAAGTCGTCGACATACAGGCCCGTGAGTGCCTCCACGGTGAGGATCGTGCAGGCCGCCGCCCCACCGATGTCTCCCCCAGCGCCACCTTTCTGGAATGCGGAGTTGAACATGGCATCGCTCTGCGGACTCGTCTGGGTGCCGTCGGGATGGGCGCACGCCGGGATGTCGACGAGGGTGTCGCGCGGGATCGAGACCACCTCGACTCGGGTGCGGTCCGCCGAGACGTGCACCAGCATGGTGGTGTCCGAGCGCATGCCGCTCGTGGTGCCGGTGGCTCCGGCGCCGTCGACATCGTTCGCGCCCTCACGCGAATCGGAGCCGATCACGAGGATACTGAGGGCCCGCCCTGCGTTGATGTCGGTCGGGGCGGGTGTTCCCGACTGCGTCGGCCGGTTCGTCCCGAGGAGGTCGTTGATGTCGCGGGTGTCGATGTTGTGGTTGACGCGACTCCAGGTGAGTCCCACCACGCTCGTCGCGAAGACGAGCACGAAGACGAGGGAAACGGCGACGGCGCGCGCGAACCGATGCGTGCGGGGCGCCCGTGCCTGGTGGCGAGGAGGGCGTCCACGACTGGAACGGGGTCGACCATCCCCGCCATTGAGCAGCCGTTCGACGTCAGGCACGTCCCAAATCTACTTGATCGCGGACCTTCGGCGGCTGTGAGGTGCGGGACACTGGTCCAAGGGGGAATGCGGAAGCGGTGGCGACTTGTCGTCGAGGGAGAGATCATGCGGATTCCGGAGGAGTTCACGTGGCCACTGGCCGGGCGTGGCGCCGAGTTCGACCGCGGCTCGGCGCGCTGCGTGCACGGCGCCCTCGTGGATGCGGCCAACGCCCCGAGGGTCGCCCTGATCGCCCACCACGATCCGGCATCGCGGCTGTCCCCCTCGACCCACGCCCTCGCCGGCGCCCTCGACGCCGCGGGCTGGGTCCCGGTGGTCGTGTCAACGTCGCCCGGAGTGCCGGATCCCCGCCGCCTGCCCCCGTCCGCGATCCTCATCACGCGGCCGAACCTCGGCTACGACTTCGGCTCATGGGCCACCGCCCTCCATCTGCTTCCGGCGGTCCGGGATGGCGCCGAGGTCATCCTCACCAACGACTCCATGGTTGGCCCCTTCGCACCGCTCGGGCCGCTGCTCGACCGCGCGGGGGCAGCGGAGGTCTGGGCGGTGACCTCGTCCCTCCAACTCGCACCCCACCTGCAGTCCTACTTCCTGCGGTTCGCGCCCGGGGTCCTCGCGCACCCCGAACTCGAGCGCTTCTTCGACGGCGTCCGTCACCTGACCAACAAGGTTGCGATCGTCCGCCGGTACGAACTCGGGCTCACGCACGCGGTCCGTCGGGCGGGCCTCACCAGCGCGGCGGGGTACCCGGCCGGGATGCTGGGAGTCGGCAGGGCGAATCCGACCACGGCCGCCTGGCGCGCCCTGATGGAGTCCGGGTACCCGTTCTTCAAGCGGACGCTGCTCCATGATCCGCGGGTGCGCGTGGACCGCGCAGTACTGGGTGACGCCGTACGGGAGATCTTCGCGGTGGAGCTAGAGCCCTTCCTCGAGGAGCCCGCATGAGCCGGTGGCGGGCGCGCGCGTTCGCCGCCTTCGGTGCGGGTCTGCTCGACCAGGTGATCCGGGCACACGGACGGCCCTCGGAGGTGGTGCCGCTCCTCACGATGCGGCACCCCGCCCCGGATCCTCCCCCCGAGCTCGTCGCCTCACGCGGTGTGCCCGGGGCGCGGATCGCTGTGGTACTGCACTGCCACTTCCCGGAGGTGCTCCCGGAACTCCTGGCGGCACTGGAGGCGATCCCCGAGCCCTTCGACCTCCTCGTCACGACGACGGCGCGCGAGGTGGGCGCGTCGGCGTCGTCGGCGTCGTCGGTCCGCTTCTACCGGGTGGAGAACCGCGGGCGCGACATCCTGCCGATGATCCGTCTCGTCAATGCCGGACTCCTCGAGGACTACCGCCTCGTGTGCAAGGTGCACACCAAGAAGAGCGTGTGGCGTGCAGCTGGGGGTCGGTTCGACGGGGACGGCGCGGTCTGGCGCGACACCCTGGTGAGGGGGGTGCTCGGCTCACGGGAACTGGTCCGCTCTGTGCTCAGTGCCTTCGACAACGATCCGGCGCTCATGATGGTGACGGCACCCGGGCAGGTCCTCGGCGCGGAGTACTGGGGGGCGAACCTTCCGCTCGTGCGCCTGCTGGGGCGACGCGGCCGCGTCCCGATCGGGTCGGCCCAGCTGCGATTCGCGGCGGGGTCGATGTACTGGGTTCGCGGCGAGGTCCTGCGGCGCCTGGGGGACCTTGACCTCCACGCGGCGCACTTCGACCCGGAGCGCGGCCAGGACGACGGCACGACGGCGCACGCCGTCGAGCGCTACCTGGGCTACCTCGTCCGGCACCTCGGGGAGTTGGTCACGTCGGACGCCCTCGCGCCGTGAGGGCCTCCCGCAGGACGTCCTCGTAGGCGGAGCACACGGCCTCCCAGGTGAAGAAGGACTGTGCGCGCAGCTGGTTGTCCCGCCCCATCCGCGAGCGTGCGTCCGGGTCCTCCATGACGGAACGGATCGCAGCCTCGATCGACCGCGGGTCGGGGGAGCAGAAGACTCCGGTCTCCCCGAGGACCTCGCGGTTGTAGACAGTGTCCCGCGCGACGATCGGCGTGCCCGAGGCCATGGCCTGAACCAGCGAGGGATTCGTCCCCCCGACGGAGTGGCCGTGGAAGTAGACACCCGCGTTGGCGTACAGCCCGTTGAGAGTGGCCTCGTCCGAGACGTGCCCGAGCCACCGGATCGAGGGGTGCGTCCGGGCGAGGGAGGCGGCGTCGTCGTCCAGGCCGCCACCCCAGCCCGTCGACCCGACGAGGACCACCTGGTGCTCCGCTGCCAGCGATCGAGCGGCCTCCAGGAACTCGGCCACCGTGTTCTCGGGGACGAAGCGCGCGACCAGGAGGACGTACTCCCCGGCGTGGAGACCCTCGAGGGGCACCGGGGCCGGGTGCGGCTCGCCGCCGTAGGGGATGTAGTGGCCGCTCCGGCGGAAGGTCGAGTTCCAGTACCGCTCGATGGCGCGCGCGTCGAAGACGAGGTCAGTGGCGAACCGCGCGGTCATCCAGGCACCCGCGTACAGGACGGCCTTGGCGAACCTGCCCCACTTGTCGCGTTCCCATTCGATGCCGTCCGTGTTGACGACCGTCGGGACCCCCCGCAGCTTCAGCAGCGGGAGCCAGAAGCCGACGGCGGTGCTCATCACGAGGGTGACATCCGGGGGCGTCCGCAGGAGCCGGAGGGTGGAGGCGAGGCCGGACGACAGGTTGGAGAGGGACTTGCGTTCCAGCGCCCAGACCGCCACTGTCCTGACCCGGAGGTCACGGCCGGGATCGTCGTCCCGCGTGGTGCCCCTCCGGCCGTGCACGGTCACGTCCCAGCCGTGGTCCGCCAGGGAGGGCGCCAGCTTGCGGACGGCGGTCTCGAGTCCGCCGTAGTAGCTGGGATAGCCGCGGGTGCCGACGATCGCGACGGAAGGGGGGCGACCCATCGTCGGAGCTACTGGCCCTGGGCGGCGTACTTCGCCTCGACCGCGGCCTTCTGGGGACGCCACCACGCCTCGTTGGCGCGGTACCAGGCGATCGTGTCCGCGAGCCCGGAGCGGAAGTCCTTGAACTGCGGCTCCCAGCCGGTCTCCTCACGGAGCCGGGTGGCGTCGATCGCGTAGCGGAGGTCGTGGCCGGGGCGGTCGGCGACGTGCTCGTAATCGTGCGGGGCTTGGCCCATCAGCTCGAGGATGAGTTCCACCACCTCCTTGTTGTTCTTCTCGCCATCCGCCCCGATGAGGTAGGTCTCGCCGATGCGGCCCCGCTCGATGATGGCCCAGACAGCCCGGTTGTGGTCGAGCACGTGGATCCAGTCGCGAACGTTCGCGCCGGCGCCGTAGAGCTTCGGGTGGACGCCGTCGATGAGGTTGGTGATCTGGCGAGGGATGAACTTCTCGATGTGCTGGTAGGGCCCGTAGTTGTTGGAGCAGTTGGAGATCGTGGCCTCCACTCCGAAGGAGCGGACCCAGGCGCGCACGAGGAGGTCCGAACCGGCCTTCGTGGCGGAGTACGGGCTGGAGGGGTTGTACGGCGTCGACGGCGTGAACTTCGCCGGATCGTCCAGCTCGAGGTCGCCGTACACCTCGTCGGTGGAGATGTGGTGGTAGCGCACGCCGTGCCGGCGCACCGCCTCGAGCAGGGTGAAGGTCCCCACGAGGTTGGTCGTGATGAAGGGGGAGGGGTCGCGCAGCGAATTGTCGTTGTGGGATTCCGCCGCGAAGTGGATCACGACGTCGGAGTCCGCAACGAGGGGGTCAACGACGTCGCGGTCGGCGATGTCGCCGACGACGAGTGTGACGGCGTCGTCCACGCCGGCGAGCGAGCCGGCGTTGCCGGCATAGGTCAGCTTGTCCAGGACTGTCACGGCGGCGTCCGGCCGGTCGGCGACGGTCTGGTGGACGAAGTTGGCGCCGATGAAGCCGGCTCCGCCTGTGACGAGTACACGCATGGGAACGCCCTTCCTGTTCGCTGTCCCGGCAATGGTATTGCCTCAGGCGTGTGGACGAGGGAGGCCGTTGGTCACCTCACTCACGTCACGGTGGCTCGGCGTAACCCTCGTGGATTGGCTGTGGCGCTACGCTGAGGGGGCCGGACAGGGCTCACCTGGCCCGCCGTCTCGCGTCGGGCCCCACCGGCCCGGTGCGGTTCAGGTGCCCGGCGGCGAGCACCGTCGGGCGGCGAAGAGGGGACAGGGTGTCTGGTCTTGAGGCTGTCAGCAGCGTGCGCAAGTCCGCGCCGATCTGGCACCAGTGGAATCTCATCAGCAACTTCGGCCGCCGGGACCTGAAGGCCAAGTTCAAGGGGACGTGGCTCGGCTGGGCATGGTCGCTCGTCGTGCCCCTCGCGAGTCTCGGCATCTACACGCTGGTGTTCTCGATCGTCTTCCGGATGGCACCTCCGGAGATGGGGAACGGCCGGAGCGGAATATTCGCAGTCTGGCTGTTCGCGGGGCTGACGTTGTGGACGTTCTTCTCCTCGTCGATCAACGCGGGGATCGCAGGCCTTGGGTCCAGCGGTGGGATGCTCCAGAAGGTCTGGTTCCCCCCGTACGCCCCGGTGCTCGGCGCCGGACTGGCCGTGGGAATCCAGAGCCTGATCGAGATCGGGATCTTCCTCTCGATCCTTCTCATCCTCGGGAACGTCGGCTGGTCATGGCTCCTCACGCCGGTGCTCCTCGTGATCTTCGTGGTGTTCTGCTGGTCGGTCTCCACGGGCATCGGAATCCTCAACGTCTACTACCGAGACCTCGCTCATCTGGTGAACGTTGCCCTGCAGCTGCTCTTCTATGTGACCCCCATCCTCTACACCACAGATTTCGTACCCGAGACGTGGAAGGGACTCCCCCTTCGCGAGATTGTCACATTCTCGCCGCTGGCCGATTTCATCACCCTGTTCCGGAATCTCACCTACGACCTGGTCCCCGGTGACCCCCGTTCGTGGCTGAGCATCACCATCTGGACGGCCGCTGCGCTCGGGTGGGCGTCCTGGATCTATCGGCGGCGCGGCGCGGATCTGGGAGAACAGCTGTGAGCGAGACTGCGATCCGATCCGATCACGTGACCAAGGTGTTCACGCTCCAGAACGAGCGCCGCGACTCCGTCAAGGAGCGGTTCATCCGGGGGCGGTCGAAGGGCACTGCGCAGTTCACTGCCCTCGACGATGTGAGCTTCGACATCCAGCGCGGGACGACCTTCGGACTCATCGGGCACAACGGCTCCGGCAAGTCGACGATGCTGAAGATCCTTGCGGGGGTCTACCGACCGAGTTCAGGACGCCTGCTCGTGGACGGGCGCGTCTCGGCCCTCCTCGAACTGGGTGCGGGATTCCATGGCGAACTCACAGGGCGCGAGAACATCTATCTCAATGGAGCGATTCTCGGAATGGGGAAGCGCCAGATCGAGGCATCGATCGAGGAGATCATCGATTTCGCGGACATCGGCGCATTCATCGACTCGCCGGTCAAGGTGTACTCCTCCGGAATGTACGTGCGGCTCGGGTTCGCCATCGCGGTGAACCTCGACCCGGAGATCCTCATTGTCGACGAGATCATCGCGGTGGGGGACGAGGAGTTCCAACGGAAGTGCTTCGACTACCTCTACCGCCTTCGGAAGAAGGGCACGACGATCGCCCTGGTGACCCATTCGATGGGCCTCGCCGCGGACCTCTGCGACCAGGCGGTGTGGCTCGACCACGGGGAGGCGCGACTCGTCGGCGACGTGCGGGAGGTCATCTCCCAGTACCTGGGTGCCGTCAACGAGAAGGAAGCAGCAGCGCGAGCCGAGGATCCCGAAGGTGACTACGAGATTTCCGTGGCAAGCGCGATCCCCCGCAAGGGATCCGGCGATGTCAGGATGACACGTGTGGAGTTCCTCGACGAGCAAGGCAATCGTGGCGTCCTGACAGCGGGGAAACGCTGCACCGTTCGGGTCCACTTCCACGCCCGTGACGTCATCAGGCAGGTCGAGCTCGGCCTCGCGTTCCACCACGAATCGGGGCTCATCCTCGCCGGACCAAACTCCCGGGAAGGTGGTGTGCTGTATGACATCGAACCGGGCGACAGCTTCGCGGATTTCGTCCTCGACCCGATGCCGTTCCTGCCGGGCACCTACATGCTGACTACTGCCTTCGTAGACAAGGGGCATGCCTATGATTACGCCGATCGTGAGGTGAGCTTCAGCGTGCGCGGCAGCGGAGCGGACGGCAATGGACTCCTGCGGATCTCCGGAGTCTGGAGCCCCGCTGTCGGTGTACCCGTGACCCAGAGCGGAGGAAGCCAGTGAATCCCAGTGTGGAAGTTGTGGCCGCGGTCCTCGCTCATGTCGCATCCGGTGAGATCGGAGCGGCGACGGCGCTGATCAGGGAGGCGGAGGGACTGCGCGAGGAGGTGCGTCAGCAGCTTGCAGACGACGTGCAACACCGTTCCCCGGCGGACTTCGCTGGCAGGATGGCGAAGGCACTCCGGGAAGACCCGGCCAACCGTGACGCCGTCAACGAGTGCAATCGGGCGGCGTTCTACCTCGCGGGCCGGAGCCGTGATCTTGCCGGCAACCCGTTGTACGCCCTCTTCCTTGCGGGGCGGGACGGTCTGCTGATTGACAAATGGGTGCATTATTTCGACGTCTACCACCGCGCGCTCGAGAGGTACCGCGGCACCTCACCTCGTGTGCTGGAGATCGGGGTCTACAGAGGGGGTGGGCTCGCCCTGTGGCGGAGCTACTTCGGCCCAGGCGCCGTTGTTGTCGGGGTGGACGTCGACCCGGCTGCGTCCGAGTTCGGGCTCGGCTCAGTCGTGGTGATCGGCGACCAGGCTGACCCCACGTTCCTCGAGGCGCTGGAGCGCGACCATGGCCCCTTCGACATCGTCATCGACGACGGTGGGCACACGATGAACCAACAGATCACCTCGGTGGAGACCCTCTTTCCCAGACTCTCCATGGGCGGGACGTACATTGTCGAGGACACCCACACGTCCTACTGGCCCGAGTACCGCGACCGAGATGAGACGTTCATCGACTGGCTTCGCGCGCGAGTCGATTCGCTCCACGCGAATCTCGACCCCGCGGGGGACCCGGACTCCGCATGGGCGACCACCCTCGGCCCGATCACGATCTTCGATTCGATCGCCGTCCTCACGAAGGAGGACCGCTTCCGGCCGTTCAGCGAGGTCGCCGGGAAAACCGAGTTCCTGGGACAGACGCGGGTGGGGACAGCACGGATCGCCGACCTTGAGCAGCAGCGCTCCGGGCTTGCGGCACGGCTCGAGGAGACGGAGGCACGCCTCGGACAGTCGGAGGACAGCCCGCCTGGTGCCGAGTCCGACGAGGTCCGGATGCTCCGTGCCGCCCTGCGGGAATCCCGGAGGGAGTTGCGCGAGGTCGCTGGCCGCGTCCAGGCGCTCGAAACCGAGCTGAGCTCCACGCAGGGGCGGCTTCTCGACGCCTGGCACCACATCCGTGGAATGCGGAACACGGTGTCCTGGCGGATCACCACCCCGCTCCGTGCCGGCCGGTTGTTCAACCGGTCATGAGTATCCGGCGTGGCGGACCGACCTTCGTTGACGAGATGTGCGCGCGGACGCGCATGGAACTCGCCCCGGACACGGAGCTGGCCGAGACAGACAAGGTCGCGATCGTCGCCCACTTCTCGCGGAACCCACGCGTCAGCCTCTCGGTGAGCCGTCTCGTGGGCGAGCTGAGTACGAACGGGTATCGGTGCATCGTCATCTCCACGTCGCCGGGAGTTCCGCTCGACTGGCCCAAGGGTGTCCCACCGGGTACCACTGTCCTCCGCAGGGCGAACGAGGGGTATGACTTCGGTTCCTGGGCTGTGGGTCTGGAGACGTTCCCGGAGGTCCGCCGTGCTCGGCACGTGATCCTCACCAACGACTCCATGGCCGGACCGTTCGAACCCATCGCTCCGCTTCTCACCGCCTTCGAGTCCGCGCCGACGGACCTCTGGGCGGTGACTGACTCCCACCAGATCACCCACCACCTCCAGTCCTACTTCGTCGGATTCAACCACGGGGTACTGGAGGAGGCGCCGTGGCGCAGGTTCTACCGGGGTGTGCGGCACCTCGAGGACAAGATGGACATCGTGATGCGGTACGAGCTCGGCCTGATGCGGGTGTGCCACACCGAGGGGTACCCATGGACCGTCCAGTACAGGGCCTCGGATGTCGGGGTGGGCCATGAGAATCCGACACTCGCCGGGTGGCGTCAGCTGCTGTCCCTCGGCTTCCCGTTCGTCAAACGCACCATCATCACCGACCCCTCCACCGCTCCGGGGGGAGACCAGGTGGCCGCAGTCGTGAGGCGGAAGTACGGCACCGAGCTTGCCGAGTGGCTCTAGGAGACTTTCGAATGAAGAAGATCACGGTTCCCGCGGTGAAGCGGCGCCTCGCCCGTTACGGCCAGCAGGCGCGGGGACAGCTCATCGAGCGTCTCGAAGGTGGTGCGCGTCTCGGTGCGCCGCTGGATTTCCAAGCGTGGCTGAAGCGAACCGCCGGACGCAAGGCAGCCGGATTCCCAGATGCCTGGCGTGTTGACGCGCAGCTCCAGATCACCAGTCCCGCCAGGGTGGCGGTCGTGCTGCACGTCTACTTCCCGGAACTGGTGCCCGAGATCCTCGCGAGGCTCGGGAACATCCCTGTGGCGTACGACCTGTTTGTCACGAATGCGTCAGGAGAGCACCTCCGCATTCCTTCGGGACTCCGCAACCTGAGGAACGTCGCAATCCTCGAGGTGGTCAACCGGGGGAGAGACATCTACCCGCTGGTACAGGTGGTGAACTCGGGCGCTCTCGATCCATACGAACTCGTCCTGAAGGTCCACACCAAGAAGAGCGCCTGGCGTGAGGGCCACGCAGACCTCGCCGGGGACGGCTCACAGTGGAAGGACTCCTTCCTCGACGCCCTCCTGGGTTCGGAGGAGGGAGTGAAGACCATTCTCTCGGCGTTCGCTGCGGAGCCCGACCTCGGCCAGGTCACGGCGCCCGGGAACGTCCTCGGACCCGAGTTCTGGGGGGCCGACACACTCATCACGGCGGAACTGCTGCGTCGGCTCGAACTCGAACTGGACCCGGGCTCCCTTCAGTTCTGCGCGGGTTCCATGTACTGGACCCGTGCGTTCGTCCTCCAGGGACTGCGAGCCCTGAACCTCACACGCAAGGACTTCGACAAGGAACCCGCCGCGATCGACGGCACCACCGCCCACGCCGTCGAACGCTCGATCGGCATCCTGGCGACGGAGGCCGGGATGCGGCTCGAGTCCACCGACACGCTCGATCGGGCGGACGACGGCGGCTGGGTTCGTTTCGAGCCCGACGCTCCGCGCAAGCCTGCCGTCTCCTTCGTGCCGTTCTACCTCCCCCAGTTCCATCCGGTGCCCCAGAACGACCGCTGGTGGGGCAAGGGATTCACCGAGTGGACGAATGTCACCGCGGCGCACCCCGTCTACCTGGGTCACTACCAACCCCGCCTCCCCACTGATCTGGGCTTCTACGACCTGCGGCTCGACGAGGTTCGCGACGCCCAGGCGGCCCTCGCGCGGAACCACGGAATCGCCGGGTTCATGTACTACTACTACTGGTTCAGCGGCGAACGCCTCCTCGAGCGTCCCATCGAGATGCTGCGCTCCTCGGACCTCGACTTCCCGTACTGCATCATGTGGGCGAACGAGAACTGGACCCGGCGATGGGACGGCCGCTCCTCCGACATCCTGATCGGGCAGGACTACGACAAGGTCCCGGCCGAGGCCTTCATCGACGACATCCTTGAGTTCCTCTCTGACCCCCGTTACGTGCGAGTGGGAGGCCGGCCGCTGCTTGCTGTGTACCGGCCCGGGCAGATGGAGGACTTCCCGAGCGTCGTCGCCCACTGGCGGCAGCGTGCCCGTGACCGCGGTCTCGGCGAGCTCCTCGTGCTCTCCGTCGACGTCGCGGAGGAGTTCGACGGCCTCGGCGGGGGAGCCCGGGCGCACGGACTCGACGGACGTCTCGGATTCCCGCCGCACAACCTCCCCTGGAAGCCAGGGCCGTCCCACCGGATCAACCTCCATCCCGAGTTCCGGGGCAACGTGATGTCCTACCGTGAGCTCGTGAGCGACGCGATGGCCCGCCTCAACACTTTGGACGAACACGACCATCCCGGCGTCATGGTCACGTTCGACAACACGGCGCGGCGTCAGTGGAAGCCGGACCTCTGGTACGGGTCGAACCCCTACACCTTCCACCGGTGGCTCGCCGCGGCCGCGTCGGCGGTCATGGATCGGCCCCCCGGTGAGCGGGTGGTCTTCATCAACGCCTGGAATGAGTGGGCGGAGGGTGCGGTCCTCGAACCGAACGACCGACATGGCCGTACCTTCCTCCAGGCGGTGCGGAGCGTTGCCCACAGCTGACGCGCTCGCCCGAACCCTCCTTCGCGCAGAAGAAAGGACCCCTCCCATGGGAGCACGACGACGACATGCCGTCGCCCGTCTCATCGCGTTGTCCCTTGCCAGCACACTCGGTGGGCGTGCCTTCGTGGTCCTCTGGGCGTAATGACCGTGCCTCCAAAGCCGTCTCGATCCACTCGGACCCACGCGTCCCGCGGCGTTCTCGCGGTGGTTCTCGTTGCCGCTGCGATCGTGTCCGGTCTGGCATGGGCATTCTCGTCGCCGATCGGTTCCTCTCCCGACGACAACTTCCACCAACCGAGCATCTGGTGCCCGGCGCCGATCGAGGAATCCGGGTGCCCGCTTGGGGAGGGTGCTGACGGTGAGGTTCTGGGCGCATACGTGCCTGCCCTCTTGGTGAACTCCCCGTGCTACGCGTTCAAACCCAACGATGCCGCCTCGTGCCAGACCGCGATCGAGGATGATGCGACGGTCCTCGCGACACACATCGACCGCGGACTCTATCCCGGGCCGTACTACCGGGTGATGCACCTCTTCGTTGGTGAGGACGTCACGCGATCGGTTCTCGTGATGCGCGGTTTCAACGTCCTCCTCGCCACGCTCGTGTTCTCGCTGATCGCGCTCGCGATGCCGGTGCAGGGCCGCCGGATCATGACACTGACGCTGCTTGGCACATCTGTGCCGTTGGTGATGTTCATCGTTGGGTCGGTCAATCCCAGCGCATGGACGATCCTGGGTGTGACAGCCACGTGGCTCTCGCTGTACGCACTCGTGCATGCGGGGACTCGAGCGCGGGAGGTGGCGGCGGCGCTTCTCATGATTGCCGGCGCCGCCCTCGCCGGGGTGAGCCGTGCCGACGGCGGAGCGTACGTCGTCGTGGTGACGGTCGCCGTCCTGACCGTGTACGCCCACCGCCTGCCGCGGTCACCGGCCCTGTACGTCGCCGCCGCCGCCTCGACAGGAATCGGCGCGTGGTCCTTTCTGACCTCGAGTCAGTCAGCGGCGGTGAGCGGCGGGCTCGGCGTGGTGGCGGAGCGGAGCGCTCTCAGCGTTCTCTTCCGCAACTTGACGGAGTTGCCCGCGCTCTGGATGGGTTCGTTCGGGCTCGGCGGTGGCCTTGGCTGGCTGGACACGGCGATGCCGCCGTTGACCTTCGTCAGCGCGATCGTGGTTGCGGGATCGCTGCTGATGATCGGGCTCCGGAACGCGGAGCGGTGGAGGCTCGCGGGATGGGCAATCGTGGCTGGTGCCGCGACCGTCCTGCCACTCGTCATCCTCCAACGTTCCCTCAACTACCTGCCGGAGAACGTGCAGCCCCGGTACGTCATTCCGTTGGTGATCGCCCTCGTCGGAATCGCGCTGATGGGGGGACGCGGACGGGACTTCGAAGGGCTGAGCCTCAACCAGACCGTCATCGTCTACGTGCTCCTGGTCGCTGCCAATTCCAGCGCACTCCACGCGAACATCCGGCGCTATGTCACGGGCTCCGAGGTGATCTCGTTCTCGCTGGGGCGTGACGTCGAGTGGTGGTGGCCACTCGGGCCGGGACCGATGGTCGTGTGGGCTGCCGGCACGATCGGGTTCGCGGTTCTCGCGGTTGCCCTTTTCGCGGTGCGTGACCGGGGCACCGGGGTCGGCGACTCCCGACGGTAGGCTTGGGAGCGATGGGTGATTCCGTGAGACGGGACAGGACGGGACGGGTGGATGCCACCCGCCTGCTCGTCATCGTTCCCGCGTGGAACGAGGAAGCCACGATCGGCGCGACTCTCCGGGAACTCCGAGCCGCGGTCAGCGACGCGGACCTGGTGGTCGTCGACGATGGGTCGACAGACACGACGTCCGACGTTGCGAAGCGGGAGGGCGCCACCGTACTGACGCTGCCGTACAACCTCGGCGTGGGTGGGGCGATGCGCGCCGGCTACAAGTACGCTCGCCGCCGTGGCTACTCCCGTGCGATCCAGGTGGACGCGGATGGACAGCATGACCCCAGGGACATCGAGGCGGTCCTCGCAGGGCTGGCGCGGGCGGACATCTCGATCGGTGCCCGGTTCTCGACCCGGGGGTCCTACACGGTTCGCGGCCCACGCCGGTGGGCGATGTCGTTCCTCGCCGCCGTGGTATCCCGCCTTGCCGGCGAGAAGCTGACGGATGTGACATCCGGATTCCGGGCCGCGAATGCGCGTGCGATCAACCAGTACTGCAAGCATTACCCGGCCGAGTACCTAGGAGACACGATCGACTCCCTGGTCGTTGCGGTGCGGTCGGGTCTGTCGGTCACGCAGGTTCCGGTGGAGATGAGGCAGCGCCAGGGGGGCACGCCGAGCAACGATCCGATGAAGGCCGCCCTGTATCTTGTCAGGGCCGTGTTCGCACTCTTCCTCTCGATGACGCGACGCAAGAACACGGACGCCCAGTGAACACGGTCTTCTTCCTCGTTGTCGCGATCGTCGTCGTGACCGTTGTCCTGCGGCTTCTGAGGAACCAGAAGTTGCGCGAGAAGTATGCGGCGCTCTGGCTGGTGGTTGGAATCGTCACCATCGGACTTGCCGCCTTCCCACAGGTTCTTGTCGTCGCCGCCCGGTCCCTGGGCTTTGTCATCCCCGCCAACCTGCTGTTCGTGCTCGCGATCCTCCTCCTCCTGGCGGTGGCACTGCACCTCTCACTCGAGATCTCGCGGCTCGAGGACGAGACCCGAATTCTCGCGGAGGAGACGGCAATCCTTCGGTCCGAGATCCAGGACCTGCGCCGATGGCTCCCCGCCCCGGAGCCCGGAGGGGACTGACCGCCCGTCCCTATGGGACGGTGGCCTGGGCGAGGCGGCCGTAGCCACCGACGCGGAGCGCTCCCTCGTCGGCCGCGACGAAGACTGCTTCGCCAATCCGGAGCCGTTTCTGGCCGTAGGGGGTCTCTGCGAAGATGTCACCGCCGAGGCACAGCAGCACCCGTGGCCCGGTGCCCGGAACGAGGACGTCGGCCTCGAAGCGGCGTTCTCCCTGGTCGATCGTGGTGATCGAGAGTTCGAAGTCGTCCACTGGCGCATAGAACACCTGCGTCTGTGCCGTTACGTTCTCGCCGGCGATCCGCATCGGAGGGGTGGCCGTGCCCGCCACGTTGGCCAGCATCTCCTCGACGTCGACGTGCTTCGGAGTGAGGCCAGCGCGCAGGACGTTGTCCGAGGCAGCCATGATCTCGACTCCCACCCCGGACATGTACGCATGCACGTCCCCGGGCGGCACGAACATCGCCTCTCCCGGACGCAGGGACACTGGATTGAGCAGCAGAGCCGCAAGGACGCCGGGATCCCCGGGGTGGTGTTCCTGCAAACGCTCGACGATTGCGTCCGTGCGCGGAGACGGACTACGGCCCGCCTCCCGGCGGGCACTGCACTCGTTCGCCACGGCGGTCACTGTTTCGGGAGGAGGGGCGAGGTGGGGCGCGATCAGGGTCCGGAAGGCTGTGCGCATCCCCACGGCAGTCGGACGCTCCAGCAGGAGGGCCCTGATGCGTTCGGTGACCGGTGACTGAAGTCCTTCAAGGATCTCGGCAGCACGTCTCGCTGTCCGGAAGCCGCAGAGCGCCTCGAACTCCGTGAGGGCATACAGCATCTCCGGCTTGTGGTTGGCATCCCGGTAGTTTCGCTCCGGGTGGTCGAGCGCCACTCCGGCGGCATCCTCGGCGGCGTACTGCTCCCGTGCGCGGTCCTGTCCAGGATGGACCTGCAGGGACAGGGGACGGTCCGGTGCGATCAGTTTCAGGAGGAACGGCAACTGGGGGCCGAACCGCGCGAGAACCATGTCCCCCAGGATGTGCCTCGGCCGTCGCGCGATCGCCTCGCCCAGGGTGATCCGGCCCATCCCGTCGTCCAGGATGCGTGAGGGTCCGGAAGGGTGCGCGCCGTACCACAACTCGGCCCACGGCTCACCGTCGGAGGGCCGTGCCAGAAGTTCCGGGAGAGCGGTGGGTGAGCCCCACTCGTAGTTCATGAGTTGGCTCGACAGCGAGTACATCCAGATCCATCCACTTCGTGTGATGAGCCGGGTTCATGCCGGTTCCTGGCGGCGATCGGCGCCGTCAGTCGCGTGCTGCCACCACGTTCGCGCGATACCAGGCCACGGTTCGTTCGAGTCCCTCACGCAAACCGATGCTCGCGGTCCACCCCGCGGCGGTCAGTTTGGAGACGTCCATGAGTTTGCGGGGGGTGCCGTCGGGCTTTGTGGTGTCCCATTCGACTTCGCCGGTGTAACCGACGGCGTGGGCAACCATGCCGGCGATTTCCTTGATGGTCAGGTCCTCGCCCACGCCCACGTTGATGTGGTCGGGGCTGTCGTAGTGCTCCAGCAGGAAGAGGCAGGCATCCGCGAGGTCGTCCACGTGGAGGAACTCCCGCAACGGGGACCCGGTCCCCCAGTTCACCACCGTGGTGGCCCCGGACTGCCGGGCCTCCTCATACCGGCGGATCAGGGCGGGCAGCACGTGGGACCCGGTGGGGGAGAAGTTGTCCCCCGGGCCGTACAGATTGGTGGGCATCGCCGAGATCCACGCCCGGCCGTACTGCCGCCGCACCGCCTGCACCTGCAGGATCCCGGCGATCTTCGCGATCGCGTACGCGTCGTTGGTGGGCTCCAGGTGACCGGTGAGGAGGTACCCCTCCTTCAACGGTTGCGGGGCCAGCTTCGGGTAGATGCACGAGGACCCCAGGAACAGCAACCGCTCCACCCCGTGCGCCAGGGCGGCGTCCATCGTGTTCACCTGGATCTGCAGGTTCTCGGAGAGGAAGTCCACCGGGTAGGTGTTGTTCGCCATGATGCCGCCCACCTTCGCTGCGGCGAGCACCACATACGCCGGCCGTTCCGCGGCGAAGAACTCGAACACGCCCGCCCGGTCCTTCAAATCCAGCTCCGCCGAGGTGCGCCCCACCAGGTTCGTGAACCCCTCCGCCTGAAGCTTCCGCCAGATCGCCGAACCCACCAGGCCCCGGTGCCCCGCGACGTAGACCTTCGCGTCCCGCGGGAGCGGACCGGGCGAGAACGTCACGTCCGCCACCCTCAGGCCTCCCAGCTCGCCAGGTTCACCGGGTCGATCCAGTGGGTACCGTCGGCCTTCAACATCTCGATGTCCGCGTCCACCATGAGGCGCGCCAACTCCGGGGTGTGCACCGTGGCCCTCCACCCCAGCTTCTCGTTCGCCTTGGCGGGCTGCCCGATGAGGGCGTCCACCTCGGTGGGGCGCAGGTACCGCTCATCGAACCGGACGTGGTCCTCCCAGTTCAGGCCGGCGTGCTCGAACGCCACCTGGAGGAAGTCCTTGACCGTGTACCCCTCGCCGGTTGCCAGCACGAAGTCCTCCGGCTCGTCCACCTGCAACATGCGCCACATGCCCTCCACGTACTCCGCGGCGTACCCCCAGTCCCGGATGGAGTCGAGGTTCCCCATCCACAGGGCGTCCTGCGTCCCCGCCTTGATCGCCGCGACCGCGCGGGTGATCTTCCGGGTCACGAAGGTCTCGCCGCGGCGGGGGGACTCGTGGTTGAAGAGGATCCCGTTGACGGCGAACATCCCGTACGCCTCGCGGTAGTTCTTCGTGATCCAGTAGGAGTACATCTTCGCCACCCCGTACGGGGACCGCGGGTAGAACAACGTCTCCTCATCCTGCGGGGGCGGGGTCGCCCCGAACAGTTCGGAGGTGGAGGCCTGGTAGAACCGGGCGTCCACGTTCGCCATCCGCATCGCCTCCAGCAGCCGCACCGTCCCCAACCCGGTGGTGTTGCCGGTGTGCTCCGGCTCGTCGAAGGACACGCGTACGTGGGACTGGGCCGCGAGGTTGTACACCTCGTCCGGGTTGATCTGCGCCAGCAACGTCACCAGCCGGGCCCCGTCGGACAGGTCCCCATAGTGCAGGAAGAGCTTCGCCTCCACCTGGTGCGGGTCCATGTACAAGTGATCGATCCGGGACGTGTTGAACGTCGAGGAACGCCGGATCAGCCCATGCACCTCATACCCCTTGCGGAGCAACAACTCCGCCAAGTAGGAGCCATCCTGGCCCGTGATCCCCGTGATGAGCGCCTTCTTGGTCACGGCCCCGCCTCCACATTCCACGATACGACCTGCGAACGAGTCAATCGTAGGGGCTCCGGCAGCGTCGCGGGTCTCGACTAGACTTGGGGCCACGCTGGCTCGAGAGGGAGAACTGATGGGCAATCGCATCCTGGTCGTGTTGCCCACGTTGGGCGAACGGCTCGATGAGTTGAGCGAGACGTTGGCGGCTGTCGATCGCGAACGCGAGTCCGTGGACCTGACTCTCGTGGTGGTGCTGCCCGCGGCGGCCACGCAGGCGCAGGAACTCGCACGCGCCCACGGCGCGGTCATCGTCCACGATCCCGGTCTGGGCATGTCGGCGGCGAACAACGCCGGAATCGCGGCGGCCACGGACGAGCGGTACTACTGCTGGATCGGGGACGACGACCTCTTCCGTCCGGGCGGACTCCGCATCCTGCGGGACATGCTGGATGCCAAGCCGGACGCTGTTGTGGCCTATGGCGCCTGCGACTACATCGATCCGGACGGCAGAACGGTCTGGACGTCCCGGGCCGGCAGGATCGCGCAGTGGCTGCTTCCCTGGGGGCCTGACCTCATTCCGCACCCCGGATCCATGTTCCGGATCGATGCGTTGCAGGCGGTGGGCCTGTATGACACCCAGCTCAAGTACGCGATGGACCTCGATGTCTATCTGAAGCTGCGCAAGCTCGGTCCCTTCCTCAGCACCACGGAGCGGGTCTCGGCCTTCCGATGGCACCCCGGCTCGCTGACGGTGGCGAGCCGAGAGAATTCGGGCAACGAATCGATGCGCGTGAAGGTGCGACACCTCCCGCCCGCACTGCGGCGGATCAGCCCCCTGTGGAACGTCCCCGTGCAGTGGGCGGCCAACGTCGCGGCGAATCGTGTGTCCAGGAGGGCCCTCCGCGCCGGATAGGCCCCTGAAACGCCGGCGTGCTCGGAGTTTTCATCCAGTGTGAGGATTGCAGTTGGCAGAGCCGCGGACAGTCGCATCCGGTGCAGCACCGATCCTCGTCGCAACGGTCGTCGCCGGGATCGCCGGGTACGCCATCCAGGCGGTGGTTCCGATCTTCGTGTCAGAACCGTCGGGCTACCTCAGGTTCGCCGTGTTCTGGTCGACTCTCTACTTCGTGGTGGCAGCGTTGAGCGGGATCCAGCAGGAACTCAGTCGCGCGTCAGTCCCCGTCCCGGCGGGAGCGCCCCCGGAGCGCACCGCCAGGAGCTTCACGATCGGCGCCGTGGTGGGAGCAGCTGTCACGGTCCTCGCGACGTCGCCCGCGTGGTCGGACCACCTGTTCGTCACCAACTCGTGGGCGCTGGTCGGTGCACTGGCTGTCGGCGTCGCCTCCTACACGTGGGTGGCGGCGTTCTCCGGCATCCTCTACGGCCTGGGCCTCTGGCGTGCCATCGCGATGACGACGATCATTGACGCGTGCCTCCGGCTCACGTTGGTGGTGGCGGTCAGCTTCGTCCAGCCGTCGACGACGCTCCTCGCGTGGGCCGTTGTGCTTCCCTTCCCGCTCACCGGTCTCGTGATGTGGCAGGTGATGCGGAGCCGCGTCGTCGGGAGGTACACCCTCGACGTCCGGACAACCCGGCTCGTCCGCAACTCAGCCGTGACGGTTCTCGCCGCGATCGGAACGGGAGCCATGACCAGCGGCCTGCCCATGATCATCGGTGCAACCGCGATGGCCGACGCGCCGGACGACGTCGGACGGCTTGTCTTCGTGATCACCCTGACGCGGGCGCCCGTGGTGACGGTGCTGATTGCGCTGCAGAGCTTCCTGACGGTCCGGTTCCGGGAGCACCTCCTCGGGATCCGAACCGCCGTCATGCGGCTCCAGGTTCTCCTCCTCGGTGCGACCCTCCTCGTCGGCGCGGCCGCCTACCTGTTCGAGCCGGCCATTCTCGCGGCGGTGTGGGGCCCGTCCTACGCTGCATCCGCCCTGGTGTGCGCGCTCGTGGCCATCACGGCCGGTCTCACGGGCGGGATGGTGATCAGCGGCGCGGCTCTCCTGGCGCAGAACCGGCACACCCTGGTCCTTGCAGGCTGGATGCTGTCGGCTCTCGTCCTGACGGGCGTGCTGCTGCTGCCCCTCGGTTTCGAGGCCCGCGTAATGCTCGCGCTCGCGGCCGGCCCCGCCGCTGGGTTGGCCTTCCACCTGACTGCCCTCGTTAGGCCGCCCGCACCGTCGACGGAGGCCGCGGTCTAGCATCCCGCCATCCAGGTCCCTACTTACTGCTCCCGCCGAGCTCCAGCAGGCGCTGGACATCGGAGTCCACCATGAGGTGCACCAACTGCTCGAAGTCGACGCTCGGCGTCCAGCCGAGGGCGCGCAGGCGGCTCGGGTCCCCGACCAGTTGTTTCGGGTCCGCAGGACGGTACAGCGAGGGATCGATCACCACGTACCGCTCCCAGTCCGTGATCCCGATGTGCCGGAAGGCGGCAGCCACGAAGTCCCTGACGGTGTGGGACGCTCCTGTGGCCACGATGAAGTCGCCGGAGTGGTCCGCCCGCGCGATTCGCAGCAGCGCGTCCACGTAGTCGGGGGCGAAGCCCCAGTCGCGGTGCACGTCGATGTTGCCGAGCACGAGCCGGTCCGACTGCCCGAGGGAGATCCGAGCCACCTCGTGGCTGATCTTGCGGGCAACGAAGGACTCGGGACGCTGCGGCGACTCGTGGTTGTAGAGGATCGCCGCGCTCGCGAACATCCCCCGGTGCCGGTAGACGCCCACCATCTCGTGGGCGAACGACTTGGCCGCGCCGTACGGAGTGACCGGCTTCCGCGGGGTGTCCTCAGTCTGGGGGACGAGATCGGTGTCACCGAAGATCTCTGCGCTCGAGGCCTGGACGAACCGAACCTGGGTGCCCGCCCGCAGACTCAGCTGCCAGGAGGCCTCGAGGAGACGCACAGGCCCGACGCCGAGCACGTCCGCGGTCTCGATCGGGAACTCCCAGGAGCGGGCGACGGAGGTGTTTCCGGCAAGGTTCACGACGACGTCCGGTTCGACCTCGTCCACCAGGTTCTGAATACCGACAGAGTCGTCGAGGTCGCACGTGTGGGGGTGGGCGCCGGGGAAGTCCCTCGCGAGCCGGCGCGCACCGTCCGCCGTGTGGCACATGCCGTGGACAAGGTGACCCTCGTCCAGGAGTCGGCGGACGAGGTAGGTGCCGTCCTGGCCATTGGCACCAGTGACGAGATAGCAGGTGGGCTTCGGCATCACTGCCTCCTTGCCAGTGCAGCGGCGTAGGCGGCCACATGCGCGTCCAGGCATCGCTCCCATGTGAAGGAGGCGGCGTGCTGCACACCGGCCGCCCCGATGTGCGGCGACTCGACAACGGTCCGGATCGCCTCGGCGATGGCCTCGACGTCGTAGGGGTCGAACTGGATCGCGGAGGCGCCCACGACCTCCGGCAACGATCCGACGTTGGAGACAGCGACGGGGCAGCCGGACGCCATCGCCTCGAGCGGGGGGAGGCCGAAGCCCTCGTACAGGCTGGGAAAGACCATCGCGGCGGCATCGCGGTAGAGACCGCGCAGTTCCGCGGTGCTCACCAGTCCCCGCCGGTCGACCCACTCGGGGAGTTCGCCCAGGGCCTCGAGCCCGCCGCCCGTCAGGACGAGGCGGAGTTCCGGGTTGGCCTTCCGTGCCAGTGCCATCGCCTCAACGAGCCGCCCGTGGTTCTTGTGGGGCCACCCGCGGGCGGGATAGAGCACGAAGTTCTTCCGCGGGCCGTCGTTCGGGACGTACTGGGAGACGTCGACACCGAGGTGGGCGACGTGGATGCGTTCTTCTTCGATTCCGAGCAGTTCAACCATGCGCTGCTTCGCGAAGTTGCTGATCGTGATCACGGCGTCCGCCCGCTTGGCGAATCCCTCGTAGAACACCCGCCGATACGCCAGTTCTGCCCTGCTGAACATGTCCGGCAGTTCGAGGTGCTGCACGTCGAGGAGGGACTGCACCGCCACCTGTTTCGGAGAGGGGTACGGCAGCGGAACCGTGAACGGGTAATGCACGATCTGAACGCCGGACATCGCTCGCCGCAACTCGGGGGTCCGGCGAGCGAGCGACGCGGCGACTCGTAACCGGTCAGCCTGCGAGGAACCCGATCTGAGGTGCTCGATCACCTGCTCCGTGCCACCCGCTGTGAATCCGGCAGCCACGCGGGGAAGGAAGGACGTCACCTCGACACGGGGAGACTCGACAAGTTGCCTGGCCAGTTCTCGGGCGTACGTCTCGCTGCCGCCCATACCACCCGGGACGAGTGTCAACATCGAAAGGGCGACGGTGACTGCGCCCGGGTTGGCGGACGACTGCGACATTCCGGTCGTCACGCCTCCACCCTGAGCGAGGCCAGAAAGCCCTGCTGTTCCTCGAACCGGGGGAGAAGCCCCAGCCGCTGCGCCTCGAGCAGGCCCGGGGCCGCGGCGTCCTTGTCCGAGAGCTGAAGCGTGAGGGGCGAGCCATCGCGGGCGGTCTCCGGAAACTGAATCCCGAGCGTCTTGCACCTGGGGCTGACGCCGTGCTCGCGCCCGGGCGCGTAGGGCGCCGAGCAGAGGTAGACCACGGTGGAGTCATCCTCGAGCGCGACGAACATGTGGCCCAGGCCCTCGGACACGAAGATCGTGCGCCGGTCGACGTCGTCGAGCAGTACCGTGTCCCACGCGCCGAACGTGGGCGAACCCACCCGCAGGTCGACGACGTAGTCCAGCACCGCTCCCTTGGGACAGGTCACGTACTTGGCCTGCCCGGGGGGAATCTGCGCGAAGTGGATGCCACGCACCACACCTGCCGCGGAGACGGAGCAGTTCGCCTGCTTCAGCTCGAGGGCGCGGCCCGTCGCCTCGACGAAGGCCGCCTCCTTGAAGAGCTCGAGGAAGATCCCGCGGGGATCACCGATCAGCCGGGGGGTGATCTCCCAAGCTCCCGAGACGGCCAGCTCACGAAATTCCACAGGATCCTCCTCAGTACTCCCCGCCGATGCGGGTTGATCACAGACAAACCTAGTCGGCTCAGTAGGCTGGGGGCGGAGAAACCCCGAAGAAGGAGGCACCGGCATGCGGTGGATGGTCACGGGCGCGCTCGGCATGCTGGGCACTGACATGGTGAGGAGGCTTGTGGCTGACGGTCACGAGGTGACCGCCGTCGACCTCGCGGAGCTCGACATCACCGATCCCGAGGCGGTCAGCCGGATCTCGGGAATCGACGTGCTCGTGAACTGCGCGGCCTTCACGGCCGTCGACGCGGCGGAGGAACGGGAGGGCACCGCGTTCACCCTCAACGCCGTCGGGCCGCAGTTGCTCGCGCGCGCCGCCCGGGCGTGCGGCGCGCGGATGGTGCAGATCTCCACCGACTACGTCTTCGCGGGGGACGGCACGCAGCCCTATGCCGAGGACGAGGTCATCGCCCCGCTCTCCGCGTACGGTCGCACGAAGGCTGCGGGGGAGTGGGCGGTTCGGGCGGAGGCGGACAACCACCTGATCGTTCGCACCGCATGGCTGTACGGCGCCGGCGGCGCGTGCTTCCCGAAGACGATGGCACGGCTCGCAGCTGAACGCGACGAGCTGCAGGTCGTCGCGGATCAGGTGGGACAGCCCACGTGGACCGTCGACCTGGTCGACCTCATCGTCCGGCTCGTGGAGGCCAACGCCCCCTCCGGGACGTATCACGGCACCTCGTCGGGGCAGGTCTCGTGGCACGGCTTCACGCAGGAGATCGTGCGGACGCTGGGCAAGGATCCCGAGATGGTCCTGCCCACAGACTCGACGGCGTTCGTGCGACCGGCGCCGCGTCCCGCCTATTCCGTGCTGTCCCACGCGGCACTGGGTGAGATCGGGATCACTCCGATCGGTGACTGGGCCGAGCGCTGGAGGGTTGCGGCACCGGAGGTCCTTGCGTAGCGTCGGAGGTGGGGGATCAGTCCACACTCCACTTCGTGAACCTGCGGGAAGCGGTGAGTCAGTCGCGCAGACCACGCACCAGGTCCAGCCTGAAGGCACGGCTCGCTGCCGGAGGCCTCGTGGGAGCTGCACTCCTGCTGATCGCTCCGGCAGCCGGCCTCGATTTCCGCGCCTCAGCTCCGAGCGCCGTTTTCAAGGATGAGCTGTTCACCACTGCCCTCGCCGACGATTTTGCGCGAATTCCCGGCGCCGTCGTCGCCGGGAGGGCCCTCCAGGTGGAGCTTCTCGCTGAGAACGGGGGCTGGCACGGGGACGAGATGCCCTCGGCGGGATCCGGAATCTTCACCGTCGCCGCAGGGACCTCGGCCGCCCCTGAGGCCGGCCGGCGGAGTGTGACAGTCCTCGTCCGCACCGAGGACGGCATCCCGGTCGAAGCCTCGGCCTTTGCCGACGAGGTCATGCGGATTCTCAACGATCCCCGGGGATGGGGGGCCGTTGACGGCGTCTCCTTCGCGCGCACCGATGCCGAGGCCGAGATCGTCATCTCGCTCGCCTCGCCGGCGACCACGGACAAGCTGTGCGGCGAGCTCCCGACGAACGGGTACACCTCGTGCGGGCGTGGCCGTCCCGTGAACATCAACGGCGACCGCTGGGTCGAGGGTGCGGCGGCCTTCATGAACGCCGGGGGGACCATCGAGGAGTATCGGGCCTACGTGATCAACCATGAGGTGGGCCACTCCCTCAGCCACCCGCACGAGGAGTGCCCCGCGCCGGGTCAACTCGCGCCCATCATGCTGCAGCAGACCCTGACCGTCGGGGAGTGCGTCCCGAACGGCTGGCCGGCCCCCTGAGCGCGTTACTCGTCGAGCAGCTTCACGAGGTACTCGCCGTAGCCTGACTTGCGCAGCGGCTCGGCGCGCTCGAGCAACTCGTCGTTCGTCAGGAACCCGCGGCGCCAGGCCACCTCCTCCGGGCACCCGATCTTCATGCCCTGCCGCGCCTCGATGGTGCGCACGAACGCCGTGGCGTCAAAGAGCGAGTCGAACGTGCCCGTGTCCAGCCAGGCGGTCCCGCGGGGGAGCACCTCGACGTGGAGCTTCCCGGCCTCCAGATACTTGCGGTTCACATCGGTGATCTCGTACTCGCCCCGAGCCGACGGCGCGAGATCACGCGCGATCGCGACCACGTCGTTGTCGTAGAAGTACAAGCCAGGGACTGCGTAACTCGACTTGGGATGCTGCGGCTTTTCCTCGAGCGAGACCGCCTTGAAGTTCTCGTCGAACTCGACCACACCGTACGCAGTCGGATCGGAGACGTGGTAGGCGAAGACGGCTCCCCCGTCGATGTCGCTGAACCGCATCAGCGTCTTGCCCATGCCATGGCCGTGGAAGATGTTGTCCCCGAGTACCAGCGCCGCACGCTCGCTGCCCACGAAGTCCGCCCCGATGACAAACGCCTGTGCCAGACCGTTCGGCACCGCCTGGACGGCATAGCTGACCGAGATCCCGAACTGGGAGCCGTCACCGAGAAGCCGATGAAAGGACTCGGCATCATGGGGGGTGGTGATCACGAGTATGTCCCGGATCCCCGCGAGCATGAGCGTCGAGAGTGGGTAGTAGATCATCGGCTTGTCGTACACCGGGACCAGTTGCTTCGAGACGCCCAGGGTGATCGGGTGCAGTCGGGTGCCGGATCCACCGGCCAGAATGATTCCACGCATCTCCCCAGTCTGGCGCATCCGCCGGGGGCATGCGGCACGAACACATCACACAGCCGCCCCTTGCAGCCGCCGGAGACGGCCCGTAGCGTTGGAAGGGCGGCGTTTCCGTCGCCCTGCCCACCCTCTTCCGAAAGGCCCTGTGAGCTCCCGATCGAACCGTCCGCCGCGGCCGTCCCGATCCGGGCTGGTCGCCTTGGGCGTGGCCGGACTGCTGCTCATCTCGCCGGCACGGATGCTCGACGTTCGCGGCACCGCCCTCTCCGAGGTGGACAAGGGCGAGACCTTCAGCTCGGCCGTCGCTGAGGCGTTCACGCCCGTTCCGGCCTCGATCGCGGCAGGCACCGAACTTCGGGACGATCTGGCGGCCGAGAACGGCGGCTGGCAGGGCGGAGAGATGCCGTGGTCGGGATACGGCACCTTCACGGTGGTCCCGGGGACGGTGGCGGCGCCCGAACCGGCCCGGCGGGAGATCTCCGTGCTGGTGCGTGCGGAGGACGGGATTCCGTTGGATCCGGCTGCGTTCGCCAAGCAGGTGATGGAGATCCTGAACGATCCCCGCGGCTGGGGGCCGGTGGACGGCGTGACCTTCTCGCGCACCGACGTCGACGCCGAGGCTGACATCGTCCTCACGCTCGCCTCGCCCGCCACGACGGAGGTGTTGTGCGGGGAGCTTCCCACCAACGGGTACACCTCGTGCGGCCGGGGCCGCCCGGTCAACATCAATGGAGACCGCTGGGTCGAGGGCGCCGCCGCCTTCATGGCAGCCGGCGGGACGATCGACGAATACCGTACCTACGTGATCAACCACGAGATCGGCCACTCCCTGAGCCACCCGCACGAGCGCTGCCCGGCTCCGGGGCAGCCTGCCCCAGTGATGCTGCAACAGACGCTGACGGTGGGCTCATGTACCCCGAACGGGTGGCCGAACCCCTGACGCCTCGCCGTTCGCGTCGCGCGTCGTCAAATGATCGGAGGGCCCCGTTGGACCGCATCCATGGCGTGGAGCGCCACTATTCGTGGGGCTCCCACGGCGCGATCCCGGCGCTGATGGGCGCTCCGCCGTCGCCCCAGCCGGTGGCAGAGCTCTGGTTCGGGGCACACCCGTCCGCCCCGGCGCCCCTGGAGGCGCCCCAGGGCCCCGTCGACCTCCTGCGCCTCGTCACCGCCGACCCGGAGCACACCCTCGGGTCCGACGTCGCCGCGCGATTCCACCGCCGGCTCCCGTTCCTGCTCAAGCTGATCGCCCCCGCCCGTCCGCTCTCCCTCCAGGTGCACCCGGACCTGGCGCGGGCCCGCGAGATGTTCGCCGCCGAGGAGGCCACGGGGGTGGCCGTCGACTCGCCGCGCCGGAACTACAAGGACGCGAACCACAAGCCGGAGCTGGTCTACGCACTGTCGCACTTCGAGGCCCTCTGCGGATTCCGGGCGCCCCGCCGCGCCGCGGAACTGCTCGCCGGCCTCGGCGCACCGGTGACCGATCGGCTCCACGCGATGCTCCGCGCCGAGCCTGACACTGCCGGTGTCAAGCGTGCCTTCACTTCCCTTCTGAACCTCGTCACGCGCCCGGAGCCCGCCGCCGTCGCCGCAGTCGCAGCCGCCTGCGCCCGCCGCCTCGAGACGGGATCACCCTCCGACCGGGCCGACCGCACCGTCGTGCTCCTCCAGCGCGAGTACCCGGGCGACCCGGGCGTCATCGCCTCCCTCCTCCTCAACCCGGTGACGCTCAACCCGGGGGAGACGCTCTTCGTCCCCGCCGGCGGGGTGCACGCCTACCTGTCCGGCCTCGCGGTCGAGCTGATGGCCTCCTCCGACAACGTCCTGCGCGCCGGACTCACCGACAAACACATCGACGTCCCCGAGATGCTCGCCTGCGTGGATTACGTGGCCGCACCGCCCATCCGGCTCGCCCCCGAGTACTTCGGCGGACCGGTGGGGGTGTTCTACGCGCCTGTCGACGACTTCGAGCTCGCCGTCGCCCACGTCAACGCCGGCACCGGCAGCTACGAACTCCGCGGCCGCGGTCCCCGTATCATCCTCGGCATCGAGGGGGCCGTCACCGTTCGCTCGGGTGATGCGGAGGAGACCCTCACCCCCGGCCTTGCGGTGTTCGTCCGTGCCGACGACTCCGGCCCCGTGCTGTCCGGCGACGGCGTAGTGGTCCAGGCGGACGTGCCGTAGCTGACCGGGGGCGCAGCGCTCAGCCGGTGCCGAAGAGGTCGCGGGTGTAGATCTTGTGGGCGACGTCGTCGAGTTCGGGGTGGTGTCGGTTGGTGACGATCACGTCGGCCTCGGCCTTGAAGGACTCGAGGTCGGTGTAGACGGGGGAGTGGTAGAACTCCTCGACCTGAAGGGCGGGTTCGTAGAGGATCACGGGGATGCCCTTGGCCTTGATCCGCTTCATGATCCCCTGGATGGAGGACTCCCGGAAGTTGTCCGATCCGGCCTTCATCGCGAGCCGGTAGATCCCCACCACCCTCGGGTGCCGGGCGAGGACATCGAAGGCGATGAAGTCCTTCCGGGTGGCGTTGGACTCCACGATCGCCTTGATCAACGTCTGGGGCACATCCCGATAGTTCGCCAGCAACTGCTTGGTGTCCTTGGGCAGGCAATAGCCGCCGTATCCGAAGGAGGGGTTGTTGTAGTGGGTGCCGATCCGAGGGTCCAACCCCACCCCCTCGATGATCTGCCTCGTGTCGAGGCCGTGGTTGGCTGCGAAGGTGTCCAACTCGTTCACGTACGCCACCCGCATGGCGAGGTAGGTGTTGGCGAACAGCTTGATCGCCTCGGCCTCCCGCTCCCCGGTCAGCAACACCGGCACGTGGGGTTCCAGGGCCCCCTCGCGCAACAGGTCCGAGAACGCCTGGGCGTGCGGGGCGGGGCCGGCCACCACGATGCGGGAGGGGTGCAGGTTGTCGTGCAACGCCTGACCCTCGCGCAGGAACTCCGGGGAGAACAGGATCCTCAGGACCGGGTGCTCGGACTGCATGCGGGTGGTGAACCCCACCGGGATGGTGGACTTGATGACCACCACCGAGGACGGGGAGAGCCGCTCGACGTCCGCGATGACGTCCTCCACGGTGGAGGTGTTGAAGAAGTCGGCCTCCGGGTCGTAGTTCGTGGGCGTGGCGATCACCACGAAATCCGCCCCCGGGAAGGCCTCCGCCGGGTCCGTGGTCGCCCGCAGGTCCAACTGCCGGGTGCCCAGGAACTCCTCGATGTCCGGATCCTCGATCGGAGACCGCCGCCCGTTGACCAGACCCACCCGCTCCGCGTCCACATCCAACGCCACCACCTCGTGACGTTGCGCCAACAACACACCCACGGCCAGTCCGACATAGCCGAGGCCGGCGACAGCGATTCTCATGATGTCTCTCCCCTTCTCCCCGATGATCCCACGGCAGCACCGGCGGACGGCTCACTCGACGAACCGGGCCCCCTCCTGAGCGACGAGTTCGTCCCGCCGGCCCTCACTGGGCTGCTCCGCGAACACCACCACGGATCCGCCGCCCCGCCACGCGGAGAACGCGGTCCGGGCGAGCTCCCACACGGAGCCGGGCACGAACGCGATGCGCGTCCCGTCCCCGGTCCCGATCGCGGCGTCGAGGTCCTCGAACGAGAGCCCGGAGTCCGCCACCGCCGTCTCACCGCGCACCACGGCGCCCGGCATCACCAACACATCCGCCTGTCCCATGATCTCCCCGCCGTCCATAGCGCCCGGCGGCAGTTCCCCGTCCCAGCGCAGTGCAAGCGGCGCCAGCGAAACGGCGACCACCACTGCGTCGCGCCCGGCGTGTCGGTCCGGCCGGTCGGTCGCGACGACGGCGGCCCCGCCGTCGCCCCCACCATCGGACCCGCCGTCGTTGTCAGCCCCACCCGCGCTTCCGCCGTCGGGCATGAACGACACGGCCGCGCCGCGGATCCACGCCGCCCACACCCACACCACGGCCCGCCAGTGCACCGGAAGATCGACCACCACGACGTCGCCCTCGCCCACGCCCTCCTCGTCGAGGAAGTTGGCGGTCTTGGCCACCCAGTTGGCGAGCACGTGGCCGGAGAGCTCCACCCGTTCCGAGCCGTCCGGCCCGCCGTACCAGGTGAGGTGCGGCTGGCGGGTGCGGCTCACGGCGTCGAGCAGCGCGGTCGGGGAGAAGGCGGTCATGCCCCCGAGCCTACGTCCCATGTCCGGTGCGATTGACGCCGCAGTTACCGCACGCCACCGACAACACGCCCCACGACACGCCGCTGATATCGATCTGTGGCCGAATTCCCGCTTGACTCCCGGAGATTACAGGGCTGTAATTTACCCAAGCACCTGCACGCAACCCGATTGGACAACTCGATGTGGAACATCCTCGGTGACGGCCCCCTCAACACGAGCCACTCGAGCCGTACCGCCCCGAATGTTCACATCATCGACGTTCTTGACGACGGCGTGCTCGCCTGGCAGGACCGTGCGCTGTGCGCCCAGACCGACCCCGAGGCGTTCTTCCCGGAGAAGGGTGGCTCCACCCGTGAGGCCAAGCGCGTGTGCGCGTCCTGCGAGGTCAGGGCCGAGTGCCTGGACTACGCGCTGGCGAACGACGAACGCTTCGGCATCTGGGGCGGGCTGTCCGAGCGCGAGCGCCGCAAGATGAAGCGCCGCGCCGTCTGAGGGCGGCGCCACCCGAACCCATGGCCCATCGCAACGCCGGCCCGGAGACGACGGCGCTCGTCGTCACGTGCGGCACCACCCGCTACCTGCGGCGCACCCTCGAGGGGATCGCCGCGCAGGCGCACATCCCCACCCGCGTGGTGATCGTGGACATCTGGACCTCCGGCCGGGATCTGGGCACGGGGGACTCCCTCCAGGCGCTCGTCACCGAGATCGGACTGGACACCTGCTGCAAGGTCCGCATCGTCCACGCCCCGGGGGCCCGCACCTTCGGTGACGCGGTCCGGCAGGGCCTGGAACTGAACGCCCAGGCCCAGCAGCGCGCCGACAAGCTGCACGAGACCCGTACCGGCGAGATCCCCGTGATCCGCGACGACTCCTCCCCGGGCTGGCTGTGGCTCCTCCATGACGATTCCGCGCCCGCGCCCGAGGCCCTCGACCTCCTGCTCCGCACCGCGGAGTCCGGGCCCTCCATCGCGGTGGCCGGTGCCAAGCAGCGCGACTGGGCGCAGCCCGAGCGGCTCCTCGAGGTGGGGATCCGCGCCACCTCGACCGCCCGCCGCTTCAACCCCATCGACGACGACGAGATCGACCAGGGCCAGTACGACGCCATCGACGACGTGCTCGCCGTCGGGCTCGCCGGCGCGCTGCTCCGGCGCGACGTGTGGAACCGCCTCGGCGGCACGGATCCGGCCCTCGGGCCCTTCGGCGACGGCCTCGAGTTCTGCCGCCGCGCGCGCCTCGCCGGGTACCGGGTGGTGGTGGTCCCCGGCGCGATCGTGCACCACGCCCGCGCCAGCTACCAGGGGCTGCGCTCCTACGGGCACGCGGCGCTCGGCGCCACCACCCCGGACCCCGCCCGTTCCTTCGGAGCCCGCCGCCGCGCCCAGGTCTACAACTGGCTCATCGCCGCGCCCTGGTGGAAGGTACCCCTCCTCCTGCTGTGGCTCCTGCTCCTCACCCCGGCCCGCGCGCTGGCCCGCTTCGTGGGGAAGGACATGGTGCGCGCCCGCGCGGAGCTCTCCGCGGGCGCCGCCGTGCTCTCCCGCCCGGACCTGTGGATCGCCGCCCGCCGTCGCCTCCGCAAGGCCGCCACACTGCCCGCCTCCGCCCTGGCCGGGCTCGAGGCCGACTCCGCCGAGATCCGCCGGAAGAGGCGAGAACAGCGCCGCGCCGCCGCCGACGCCCACGCCCTGCGCGGCGCCCCCTCCGAGCTCGAGCTCGCCGAGCGTGCCGCCCTCACCCGCCGGCGCCGCGTGGCCGCGACCGCCCTTGCCCTGTTCGCCACGCTCGCCGCGGCGGTGGGCCTGAACCGGCTCCTGGGAGTGGGGGCGCTCTCCGGAGGGTCGCTCCTGCCCGGTGACGTCGGCCTCGGCGAGCTCACGGCTCTCGCCACCTCCTGGTGGATCCCGGCCGGCGACGGCCTCCGTGGCCCCGCCGACCCCCTGTTCGCCGTTCTCCTCGTGCCCCTGCTCACCGGGACCGCGCTCTCCACCGTCACCACGCTCCTCGTGTTCCTCGCGGTCCCCGCCGCCGCGCTCACCGCGTGGCTCGCCGCAGGGGCCGCGACCCGCACGGTGGGCCTCCGGGTCCTCGCCGCGCTGCTCTGGGCCTTCGCCCCGGCCCTCACGGTCGCGCTCGGCCAGGGACGGGTGGGCCCGGTACTCGCCCACGTCGCCCTCCCGCTCGTGGCCCTCCTGACCGCCCGCGCCATGGGCTTGGCCCGCCGGGACGTCATCCTCTCCGGCCTCGTGGGCGCCCGCCGCGTCATCGACCCGACCACCCAGCCGGACGCCCCCCGCGTGGCCGGCGCCGCGCTCGAACCACCCCTGGGCAGGACCGCGCCCTCCCTCGGGGCCGCCGCCGGCGCCGCCCTCGCCTTCGTGGTGGTCGCGGCCGGGGCGCCCGTGCTGCTCCCGCTCGGCGTGGCACTGTTCGTGGCCCTCACCGTGGCCTCGCGCGCCCGGCGGGTGCTCTGGTTCGTGCCCCTGCCCGCCCTCGTGATCTTCGGCCCGCTCCTCACCGAGGCGTGGACCACCCGCACCTGGCACGCGCTCGCCGCCAGCCCCGGCGTGCCGCTCGGCTTCACCCCCGCCGAGCCGTGGCAGGCGGCGCTCGGGCTCCCCGCCACCCTCGACCTGTCCGCCCTCCCCGACTGGGCCGTGTGGGTGCCGCTCGCCCCGAGGGCGGTGCTGGCCGCCGTCGCCGTCGTCGCGCTGCTGCGGGGCACGGGCCGCGCCCGGACGGTCCGCCTCGGGTGGCTCCTCGCGGTGCTCGGGCTCCTCGTGGCGCTCGCGTCACCGTACGTCACGGTGGCCCTCGACGCCGACGGCGCCCCCGTCCCCGCCTGGCCCGGCGCCGGCATCTCGCTCGCAACCCTCGGCCTCCTCACGGCTGCCCTGAGCGGCGCCGACGGCGTCCGCGACGTCCTCGCGCGGCACTCCTTCGGCTGGCGCCACCTCTCCGCCGCTCTCCTCGCGGGTCTCGGCGGGCTCGCCGCGGCCGTGGCGATCGCGACGTGGTTCGTCGGGACGCTCGGCCCGGTCCCCGACCTGCGCCTCCTCGGCCCCGCCCGCCCCGACGCCACCCCCGCCCTGGCCGACCAGGCGCGCGCCAGCGCCGACCGCACCCGCGCCCTCGCCCTCGAGGTGCGCGACGACGGCGCCGTCGAGGCCGACCTGTGGCGCGGCGAGGGCGAGCAGCTCCAGCACACCTCGACCATGGCGGCGGCCCGTGCGGTCGCCGACCCGCTCACTGGTGAGCCCGCGCAGACCGGCGACGACGCCGCGGACGCGCTCGCCGGTGTCGTCGCTGCGATGGCGGCGGGTTCCGCCACGGGCACGGGGGAAGCGCTCGCCGCCCACGCCATCGGCGTGGTGCTCGTCCCACCCGCCGCGGAGGGGCTCGACTCGGCCCGCACCGAACTGGTCGCCCGCCTCGACGCCACCCCCGGCCTCGCCCGCGTCACCGAGAACCCCTCCGGCGTCGTCTGGCGCGTGGCCACCGACGGCCGTGACTCCGCCGCCCAGGCCATCGCCCGCCTCACCCTCGTGGACCACGAGGGCACGGTGCTCGGCCCCCTCCCGGCCGACCCGGTCGGCGCGAGTGCCACGATCCCGTCCGGCCCCGCCGGGCGCACCCTCGTCCTCGCCGAGCGCACCGACCCCGACTGGCACGCCACGATCGACGGCGTCGCCCTCGCCCCAACCGCGTCGGACTGGCGGCAGGCCTTCGTCGTCCCGCCCGGCAGCGGCGAGCTGCGCCTCACCCACGCCCCGCCGCTGCGCCTGCCCTGGCTGATCGCCCAGGTGGTGGTGATCGGCGCCGTCGCCCTCCTCGCCATCCCGATCCGACGCCGCCGGGAGGTGGAGTGATGACCGCCCTCGCCAAGCTCCTCCGCAGTGGCAGCGCCCTCCTGCTCCTCGGCGCCGCCGGGGGCGCGGTGTACGCCGCCACCGAGTTCCCGGCGGGCGAGTACCCGCCCCGGGCGGACGACGGCGCGGCCGGTCAGGTGGTCCGCTCCGTCCAGGTACCCGCGGGGGCCACCACGGCCGTCTGCCACGCCGCGCCGGAGCTGCCGGAGGGCTCGGTGGCCTACGACCAGGACTTCACCCCCGTGCCGGTGGAACCGCGGGCCGAGCTCCGGGTGGGGTCCTTCGCCCGGGACTCCGCCGCCGCCGAGGGCGACTACGTCACGGCGGACGCCACCGAGCCGCTCACCGGCGCCGCCGCCCGCTGGTTCGCCGCCGACTCCTTCGACACCCCCGGCTGGGCGCGCCTCGCGCCCGTCGACGGGGACGCCGCTCTCGTCGCCGGGACCGGGGCGTGGCTCGTGGAGGCCGGCGACCTGCGTTCCCTGACCGCCGCCCCGTGCCTCGCTCCCGCGAGCGACCTGTGGCTCGTGGGCGGTGCCACCACGCTCGGCCGCGGCGCCGCCCTCGAACTGGTCAACCCCGGCGAGACCACCGCCACCGTGCGCGTCGAGGGCTGGGGGCCCACCGGGCCGCTCGACCTGCCCCTCCTCGACTCGGTGTCCCTCGCCCCCCGCACGTCCACGCGCGTGCTCGTCGAGGCCAGTGCCGCCGACGTCGAGCGGCTCGCCCTCCACGTCACCGCCGCGGGTGGGCGGGTGAGCGCCGCCGTCGTCGACACGGCGCTGACCGGCGTCACCCCGCAGGGCGTGGAGGTGGTGGTGCCCACCCTCCC
>DBPQ01000126.1:0-9712 GCA_002304945.1 Actinomycetales bacterium UBA1416
GCTGCCCGGCCGGGCGGGCGACGGCGCTGCCCGGCCGGACGGGCGGACGACGGCGAAGCGGGGCGCGAGCGACGCCGTCGTCACGCAAGGTACTGGCCGACGCCCGGGATCCGCTTCACCACCATGGCGAGGGCGAGGCTGCCCGCGAGCGCGAACACCGTCTCGAGGGGAACCTGCAGCACGGGCGCGGTCTTCGGTCCGATCGCCTCGTACAGCAGGAGGAACGCCATGTGGGACAGGTAGATGCCGAGCGAGTGATCGGCGAGGAGGCGGACCAGTGCGGAGGTGCCTCGCCGGCGGCGCGCCGCGGCGAACACCCCCACCGAGGCGAGCACCACCGGGGGCATGAGGTAGTCGTAGAGGACATGCACCGGGGCGCCGGAGAGGACGGACCACACCGAGGTGCCCACGATGGTCGCCACGATCCCGAGCACGGTCCACAGCCAGGCCAGCCGCATGGGCCGACGCGTGGTGGCGAGCAGGTGCCCGAGCATGAAGAACAGGGCGTAGCCGACCGACAGTTGCATCGCGCTGACGATCGGCTCTCCGATCAGGGCCGTGCCGGGGATCGCCGCGAGCACCGGCAACGCCGAGGTCACCACCAGCCCCAGGTACACGAAGTACCGTACGAGCGTGCGATCGGCGGCGATGGCCCGCAGCAGCGGCGTGGCGGCGTACAGGCCGGCGAGGGCCCAGAGGAACCACATGTGGTCGTGGCCGATGACGATGCGGCGCGCCACCTCACCCCAGCCGTCCGCCGTGCGCGTGAGCAGCGCGTAGAAGATGGACCAGGGGACGAAGGCGTACGCGAGGCGGAGCAATGCCTTGCGGAACACGTAGTCGGTGGTGATCTCGCGCTCGGGGCTGAGGAACAGGGCGCCGGAGACCATGAAGAAGATCGGGACGGCCCAACGGGCCATGCCGTCGTAGACGTTGACCGCCTGCCACTGCGGGTCCGTTGGCTCCAGGCTCCCCCAGTCCGGTGCCGCCGCGTGGATCAGCACGACGGCCACCGCCGCCCACGCCCGCAGCGCATCGAAGTACTCGATGCGTGTCTGGGTGGTGGTGTCCGGCACCGTCCCACCTTGGCACCGGCGCACCGCGCCCGCACGGCGNNGGCGGCGGCGGGCGACGCCGTGACAGGAATAGGATGATGAGGCAGCCCGCGACCAGGCGGGCACGTCTCCCGGGAGCAGCGATGTGGCTGGTGTCCGCACTGGTGGGGGCTGTGAGCCTCCCCGCAGGTGCCGTGCTCGTGTGGAAGGCCGTCAACGCCGGCGAGAACTCGGTGAAGGCGATGGGGCTGGCGATCACCGGAGTCGGGCTGGTCTACCTGGCGCTGTACCTGTTGGGCATCGCGCCGCCACAGTGAGCCGCCACAGTGAACCGCACCACCTGCGGCGTCAGACCGCCCGAAGTGGGTCGGGATGCTTCTGGCGCTCCACCGCAAGCCAGGCGGCCCCGACGATCCCTGCCCTGTTCCGGAGTTCCGCGGGAATGATCGGCGTGCGGAGCTTCAGCTTGGGCAGGAACTTCTCGTGGTGCTTGCTCACCCCACCACCGACCACGAAAAGGTCCGGCCAGAACAGCTTCTCCACCGTCTCGTAGTAGCGCTGGAGCCGGGGCACGTACTCGTCGAAGCTGAGCTTCTCCCGCTCCCGCACGGAGGCGGCAGCGAAGGTCTCCGCGTCCTTCCCGTCGATCTCCAGGTGGCCGATCTCCGTGTTGGGGAGCAGTTCGTTCCGGTTGATGATCGCGGAGCCTATGCCCGTGCCGAGGGTGGTGACGATCACGAGGCCCTGGTGCCCCTTCGCGGCGCCGAAGATGACCTCGGCCACCCCGGCCGCGTCGGCGTCGTTCATGACGAAGATGTCCCGGCCGAGTGCCTCGCCGAAGATGGCCTCCGCGGGGGCGTCGATCCAGGACTTGTCGATGTTGGCCGCGGACCTCGTGACGCCGTGGGTGACCACGGCGGGGATGGTGACGCCGATGGGGCTGTCACCCACCTGGTCGGCGAAGGCGTCCACGATCTCCTTGACCACGAGCGCCACGTTCGCGGGCGTGGAGGGCTGCGGCGTCACGATGCGCAGGCGGTCGCTGGCGAATTCACCGGTCGTCAGGTCGACCATCGCCCCCTTGATCCCGGAACCCCCGATGTCGATGCCGAGGACGTGCTGGTCGCTCATGTGGAACTCCTGGTGGGTGAGGCTGTCGGTGAGGCGGTCAGAGGCCGCCCGAGCGAGGCGGTCCTGTCCCTGGGGCCTAGGCTACGGTTGCGGGCGCCGCGCCACGAGCGTTTCCGCGCCCGTACAGGGAGGTGGGTGGAATGACCTTCGGCACCGGGACGCCTCCGGCAGTGCTCGTCGACCTGCTCGGGGACGCCGACCCCGACGTCCGCCTCCGCGCCGCCCTAGAGCTGGGCGAGTCCCGGCACGACCCGGCCGCCCCTGCGATCGTGGATCGCTTCGGCCGGGAACGGGACTTCTACATCCGCGAGACCCTCACCTGGGCCGCGCTGCGCATGCCTGTCGCCGCCCTCCCCCACGTCCGCGACGCCCTCGCCAGCCCGCGCTGGCGCTGCGCCACCGCACGGCGGCCGAGGTGCGCCGCCATGCCGCCGACACCCTCAGCCATCTGGGTTCCCCGGACGCCGACGACGCCGCGCCCGCCCTCGCCGCCGCCGTCGCCGACCCTGACGAGGCCGTCCGCCTCGCGGCCCTCAACGCGCTGGGCCAACTGCTCCTGCCGTCCGCGTGGGCGGTGATCGACGAGGCCGCGGGATCCGCGGAGCACCTGCTCCGCGTCCTCGCCGAGCGACTTGGCGAGCGCCGGCCGACGGAGCGGGAGATGCGGTTGGCCGAGCTGCGGCGTCGGCGGGCAGGTGAGCGTGGTGAACCCGGGGACCACGGTGGACGGCCTCCTGATCGGGCGGGGCGTCCGCGTCACCTGGTTCGCGGTCAGTCGCTGAGCCAGGTACGGTGCTCCAGTTGCGCGCCGGCCTCCAGTGCCCCGCCGAGGCTCATGGCGTGCAGGCCGCGATCCGCCGCTTCGTGGAGGATCCGCCGCGCGAGTTCGCCCCTGTCCACGGTGGGAGGGGTGAAGTCATCGATGGCTCCGTCGCTGCGGCCGGCGAACCCGTCGTGCGAGAGCAGGACCCCGCCGGGAACGAGACCGGGCCGTGCGGTCTCCACGTACGCGTCCATGGGACGGGTGAACCAGTCCTCGGTGACGGCACTCCACATCACCGGGGTGAGGCCAGTCCTCGTGACGGCCGCCCAGGTCGCCGCGTCCTGCGCACGTGCGGGTTCGGGTTCCGCGAGCCTACCGGGATCCGGTCAGGACAGCCCGTCCAGCCGGGTGCGGGCCGTGGGCGCGTTGAGCCGGTAGCGGATGGCCGCGATCCGGATCCCGAAGCACACGAGCGCGCCGATCACGGCCCCGGGAACGCCGAGCACCTCGTCCTGCACCATGGCCACGGCGACCGCGGCCCCCACGAGCGCGGGGATCGCGTACAGCTCACCCACGAGGATGGTGGGGACCTCCCGGATCATCATGTCGCGAATGGTCCCGCCGCCCACGGCCGTGACGGCCCCGAGGACGATCGCCGGTCCGGGGTCCAGCCCGAAGTTGAGCGCCCGGTAGGCCCCCGCCACGCAGAAGAGGCTCAGGCCGGCGGCGTCGAGCACCAGGATGGCCCGGTTGAGGAACCGGGGAGGCCGGCTGATGAAGAACGCGATCATGCTGCCGGCGGCCGCCACGGCCAAATACGGCCAATAGGTGAACGCCAGCGGCGGGATCGCGCCGATCAGCACGTCCCGCAGCATGCCCCCACCCACGGCCGTGACCATCCCGAGCGTGAGGATCCCGACGATGTCGAGGCGGACCTTCCGGGCCGCCGTCAGCGCCCCGTTCACCGCGAACGCGAAGATCCCGAGCAGGTCGAGCGCGAGGACGACGGCGGTGACGGTCACGCCCGCATCCTGCCACAGCAGTGCCGGTCACGTAGGCTCGAGGCAACCAAGGAGGCAGATCATGGACTCTCTCGCCATCGGGATCGCCGTCGCCCTTGCCGTGATCCTGGCGGTGGTCGTGTACTTCACCCAGTACCGGCTTGCCGCCCGCTTCCGTCGCGGCCGCCGTGGCACGGACGGCGACGGCGTGGATCGTGGCCGGGCCGACGGCGTCGAGCGCCTGGACACCACCGGCCCGGACAGCGGGGGCCAGCGCCAGGGCGGGCACGTGAACCCGTACATGCCGCCGATCCGGCAGGACGGGATCAACAACCCGGGCGGCTTCTGACGCCCGCGCGGGGGGTGCCGCGCGCACCGGCACCCGTCTAGGGTGGTCCGCGTGACCGGCACGCTTCTCACCGCGCTCCGCCACCGCGGCGTCCAGGCCGCGCTGCTGGCGGCCCTGCTGTTCGGCGCCGGCACGCCCCTGGCCAAGCTGCTCCTCGACGACGACGTCAGCCCCTGGATGCTCGCCGGCCTCCTCTACCTGGGGTCGGGGATCGGGCTGACCGCCTACCGCCTGGCGCGCCGGGCCCCGCGCGTCCGGCTCGCCCGCGCGGACGTGACCCCCCTCGCCGGGGCCATCCTCTTCGGGGGCGTGATCGGACCGGTCCTCCTCATGTACGGCCTGGTGGGAATGCCGGCCTCCGGTGCGTCCCTGCTGCTGAACGCCGAGGGCGTGTTCACGGCCCTGCTCGCGTGGTTCGTGTTCCGCGAGAACTTCGACCGGCGCATCGCGCTCGGCATGGTCGCGATCGTGGCGGGCGCCGTGGTGCTGTCCTGGCCGGGTGAGGCGCGCTTCTCCGCGGCCCTGCCCGCCCTGGCGGTCCTGGGGGCCTGCCTCGCGTGGGGCATCGACAACAACCTCACCCGCAAGGTCTCCCTCACCGACGCCACCTGGCTCGCGGCCATCAAGGGGCTGGTGGCGGGCCCGGTCAACCTCCTGCTCGCGCTCTCGCTCGGGGCGGCACTCCCGCCGGCCGTGAACGTGGCAGGCGCGATGGCCGTGGGGCTCGTGGCCTACGGGATCAGCCTCACCCTGTTCATCGTGGCCCTGCGGCACATCGGCACGGCCCGCGCCGGCGCCTACTACTCCGTGGCACCGTTCTTCGGAGCGCTGCTGGCCCTCGCGCTCGGCGAATCGCTCACAGTCCCGCTGGTGGTGGCCGGTCTCCTCATGGCACTCGGGGTGGCACTCCACCTCACCGAACGGCACTCCCACCGCCACACCCACGAGGCCCTCACCCACGACCACTGGCACACCCACGACGACCTGCATCACGACCACCAGCACGCGGAACCTGTCCCTGTGGCCGGGCACCGCCACCCGCACACGCACGAGGCCGTCACGCACACCCACGAGCACTACCCGGACGCCCACCACCGCCACGCTCACGGGGAGGGCGTGAGCGAGAGGCTGGGGGCATCGTGAGCCGCGACCACGCGCACGGGCACGGGCACACGGCCACACCCCGCCGTCGGCTCGCGATCGCGTTCACGATCACCGCGACGATCCTCGTGGCGGAGGTCGTCGGCGCGCTGTGGACCGGGAGCCTCGCCCTGCTCGCTGACGCCGGCCACATGCTCACCGACGCCGGCGGGCTGCTCATGGCGCTCGTCGCGGCGTCGCTGGCCCTGCGTCCGCCGACGCCGTCGCGCACCTGGGGGTGGCGGCGCGCCGAGGTCCTCGCGGCCGGGGCCCAGGCGACGGTGCTGCTCGGGGTGGGGCTGTTCGCGTTCGTGGAGGGGGTCCGGCGGTTGGCGGAACCACCCGAGGTGACCTCGACGGGCCTGCTGGTGTTCGGCGTCGTCGGGTTGGTGGGGAACATCGCCTCGCTGCTGGTGCTGCACGGCGGACGGCGGGCCAACCTCAACATGCGCGCCGCGTTCCTGGAGGTGGTGAACGACGCGCTCGGGTCGGTGGCCGTGATCGTGAGCGCCGTCCTCATCGCCACGCTCGGGTGGTACCGGGCAGACGCGGTCGCGGGCATGCTCATCGCGGCGTTGATCATCCCCCGGACCCTGCGCATCATCCGCGAGGCCGGCAACGTCCTCCTCGAGTCCACTCCCCGCGGACTCGACCTGGAGGAGGTGCGGCGCCACATCCTCGCCGTCCCCCATGTCCGTGCTGTCCACGAGTTGCACGCCTCACAGATCACCACCGGGCTGCCGGTGCTGAGCGCGCACGTGGTGCTGGAGGACGCCTGCTTCATGGACGGGCACGCCGGCGAGATGCTGGCAGAGCTGCAGAAGTGCGTGGCGGAACACTTCGAACTCGGGGTCGAGCACACGACGTTCCAGCTCGAGCCGGAGTCCCACGCCAGCCGTGAGCGGCGGATGCACGAGTGAGGGGACTCAGCCGATCCGCTCCAGGAAGCTCAGGACCCGCTCGGCGAGCAACGCAGCGGAGTGCTCGTCGTAGGACGGCAGGCTGAAGTCCCCGAACAGGTGCTGGTCGCCCGGGTAGAGGAAGAGCTCGGCGTCGGGCGCGGAGGCAACGAGGGCGCGGGCGGAGCCGATGTCGCCGTCGCCCACGAACCAGCGGTCGGCGTCCTTGCCGTGGATCTGCACGGGGACACCCGCCGGCCACTCCCCGAACTCCTCCACCGGCAGGCACGCCTCGAAGAAGAGTGCACCCCGGGCACCCGGGCGGGTCTGCGCGAACATCTGGGCCGGCATCACGCCGAGGGAGATCCCGGCGTACACCAGCTCCTCGGGCAGCGCCTCCACCGCGGTGCGGGCGCGGTGGAGGAGGTTCTCGCCGCCCACCTCCTGGAAGTGGGCGATGCCCTCGTCCAGCGTGTCGAAGGTATGGCCCTCGAACAGGTCGGGCAGGTGCACCACGTGCCCCGCGCGGCGGAGGATGTCCGCGAAGCCCTCCACCCCCGGGGTGAGTCCCTGCGCGTGGTGGAACAGCACGATCTCGGCCATGGTCGCTCTCCCATCATCCGGCGGCATGATCCGACCATGATGACGGGGCGCACCCCGGCCGGCAACAGCTCAGGCCGAGACGGGCTCCACGCCCAGTTCGCCCAGCAGGCCGAGGATGCGCTTCTTGATCTCGTCCCGGATGGGGCGCACGGACTCCACGCCCTTGCCTGCCGGATCGTCGAGCTCCCAGTCGAGGTAGCGCTTGCCGGGGTAGAAGGGGCAGGCGTCCCCACAGCCCATGGTGATGACGACGTCCGAGGCGAGCACGGCCTCGTCGGTGAGGATCTTCGGCTGCGCGGCGGACATGTCGATGCCCTCCTCGGCCATGGCCTCCACGGCGGCGGGGTTCACCGCATTGCCGGGCGCGGAGCCGGCGGAGCGGACCTCCACCTTGCCACCGCCGAGTGCCTCAAGGTAGGCGGCGGCCATCTGGGAACGCCCGGCGTTGTGCACGCACACGAACAGGACGGAGGGCTTGTCGGACATGGGATCTCCTCTGGTGGGGGACGTGCGGCTGATGGTCTCAGATGACCGGCATCAGATGCCCAGGGACCTGAGCAGGGCGGAGACGCGGCGCTGGAGGTCGTCGCGGATGTCGCGGACGGTCTCGATGTCCTGGCCGTGTGGGTCCGCCACGTCCCAGTCCTCGTACCGCTTGCCGGGGTAGAAGGGACAGGTGTCCCCACAACCCATCGTGATGATGACGTCCGCGGCCCGGACCGCGAGGTCCGTCAGCGGCTTCGGGTAGGACTCGGTGAGGTTGATCCCGCGCTCCGCGAGCACCTGGACCGCCAGCGGATTCACCTGATCGGTGGGCATCGAGCCTGCGGAGCGCACGTGCACCTTGCCACCGGAGAGGTGCTCCGCGAGCGCGGCCGCCATCTGGGACCGCCCCGCGTTGTGGACGCAGACGAACAGGATCTCGGGGACCGACTTCACCACCCGGCCATCCACTTTGGCGGCGGCCATGAGCTGTTCCTTGGCGAACCGGGCCACGAGGATCGGCAGGTAGGTGGGGATCTTCGCCACCGGTTCGAGGGCAGCCCGCGCCTCCTCGACCGCCGCCGCGATGGACTCGCGCGTGAACACGCCCTGGTAGGTGTAGGCGAGGTCGGCGACGAGGCGCCGGCAATCGGGGTCTCGCATCAGGCCGGCAGGGTCCCCGGACCCCGCTGAGGTGGGCTGGTTCTCGTCGAGCATGGGCACATCCTCACCGGTCAAGGTTGACGGAAGTGTACGCGGAGGTGTCCGGACGGTGAACGGGCGCCCACCGGGGACGGTGATTCCGGGACGCGCCCGGTGCCCCCCATCAGCGGATGGTGACCGCCGAGTCGAACAGGGTGAGCACCCGCTCCTGGCCGAACGGCCACACGGACGCGAGCGCCGCCGTCGCCACGGCTGCCGCCGGGTCCTTCCCGAAGGACGGCACGCCCGGCAGCGTGAAGCCGGCGGACACGGCGCGGACCGGGGCGTCGTCGGGCAGGCCGGCGAGGCGGCGGGCCGCCGCGATCCCGGCGTGCAGGTCCCCGAGCTCGTCCACGAGGCCGCGCTCGTGGGCGTCCACCCCGCTCCAGATGCGCCCNNCGGGCCACGAACCGCTCGTACACCTCGTCCATCATCCGCTCGGCCCACGCCCGCTCGGCCTCGGAGAAGGCGCGATTGGCGCTGCCGAACAGGGCCAACTCCCGTCCCACCGTCTCGGGGTTGCGCCCGATCCGCTGGTTCAGGTCCGCGAGCACCGGCTTGCCCACCACCACGCCGATGCTCCCCGTGATCGTGAACGGGCTCGCCACCACGTGGTCCGCCTGCGCGAGCACGTAGTACCCGCCCGACGCCGCCACCTCCCCCATCACCGCGACCACCGGCTTGGCGCGCCGCGCCACGGCCCGGCCGATCACGTCCGAGGCGAGCGCGGACCCGCCCGGAGAGTCCACGTACAGGACGATTGCCTTGACATGCTCGTCCCGCTCGGCCTTGCGGAGCGCGGCCACCACCATCTCCGAGCCGGCGGTCGGGCCGGAGAGGAACGACGGCGTCGTCCGGCTGCGCCCGGACACGATCGCCCCGATCACCGGCACCACCGCGATCCCGTCGGCCTTCTTCGCCCGCCGCTTCTCCGCGAACTGCGTGCGCACCAGCTCCAGGGACCGGCTCCAGTCCTGGTCCACCGGGAGCGCGACCTCGTCGTCGTACCCGATGCGCGTGATCAGTCCCGCCTCCAGGAGCTGGTTCGCGTTCGTCAGGCCAGCGTCCAGCACGTCGACGACGCCGCCACCCCCGTCCCCGGTGGCGTCGCCCTCCGGGGCCGCGCCGCCGTCGTCGGGAACAACCGCCGACAGCCAGGACCGCTCGGCGGAGGTGAGGTAGGCGGTGAGCTGCTCGCGCTCGGCCTCGTCCATGTGGTCCTCGGAGAACGTGGTGAGGGCCGACTTGTACTCGCGGATGCGCAGGTTCTCGAAGCCGATGCCGCGGCGGGTGAGGAACTCGCCGTAGAAGACGCGCTCGGCGGCGAAGCCGGGGAGCATCACCTCGGCGGACTCCGGGGCCATGACCTCGCGCACCTCGGCGCCCACGAGGAGGCTGCGCATCGTGACCTGCGGGAGGTACACGACCACGCGCTTGCGGGCCTGGAGCCGGCCGAGCGCGCGCCCGATCGCCTCGCTGGTGGCGAGGCCGGCGGTCAGGTTGACCACCCGGACGAGCACGCCGGTCACGGTGTCCATGCCTGCGAGCTGGTCGAGGCGTTCCGTCAGGGACTGGAAGGACTCGCT
>DBPQ01000126.1:9750-14493 GCA_002304945.1 Actinomycetales bacterium UBA1416
AGGGCGAGTCGGAGGAGCTTCGGGAGGTCGGGCAGGGTGGGGAGGTGCGGCATGTGGTCCACCGTACGTGCCGCCACCCACACGTGTGGAGGGGTGGGGCCCCTCAGGTGGCCACGAGGGGGATGAGCTCCACGTCCGGCAGCGCCCGGACCACAGAGTTGACCCGCCACTTGTCCGGGAAGAGGGCGAGGAGCTCGCCGTCGTGCCGTTCGAGCACCTCGACGCCGGGCTGGCCGTTCAGCTTGTCCCGCCACACCTGCGTGGTGGCGCGGGCGGTGGTGTACGACAGGTGCTCGAGGCGGACGGGCGCGTTGAACTCGCTCGCCATGCGGTGCTCGGCCACCTCGAACTGCATCGGCCCGACCGCCGCCAGCACCGGGGCCTGCTCGCCGCGCAGGTCCGAGCGCAGCACCTGCACCACGCCCTCGGCGGTGAGCTGGGCGATCCCGCGGCGGAACTGCTTGTACCGCCCGGCGTCCTTGGCGCGCACCACCGCGAAGTGTTCCGGCGCGAAGGTGGGCAGTGGCGGGTACTGCACCACCGGGCCGAGGTGGAGGGTGTCTCCCACGTGCAGGTCTGCGGCGTTCACCAGTCCGACGACGTCGCCGGGGTACGCCACGTCCACCACCGTCCGGTCCCGGCCGAAGGCCTGTTGGGCGTACTTGGTGGCGAAGGGCTTGCCGGTGCGGGCGCAGCTCACCACCATCCCCCGCTCGAACACGCCGGACACCACCCGGATGAAGGCCAACCGGTCATGGTGGGCGGTGTTCATCCCGGCCTGCATCTTGAACACGAACGCGCTGAAGGGCCCGTCCAGCGCCCGGGTGGCGCCGACCACCGTCTCCCGCGGACCCGGCGGCGGCGCGAGCTCCACGAGCGCGTCGAGGAGGGCGTGCACCCCGAAGTTGCGCACCGCGGAGGCGAACAGCACCGGGGTGGTCCGGCCGGCTCGGAAGGACTCCTGGTCGTGGTCCGCGCCGGTGGCGTCCAGCAGTGAGGCCTCCTCGAGCGCGGACTCCCACGCGGCGCCCTCGCGCGCCGCCGCCTGTTCCGGGGTGAACCGCTCCTCGGGGGCGATGCGCGCCCCTCCGGCCGTGTGGGTGTACCGCACGTACTCCCCGGTCGCGCGGTCGACGACGCCGCGGAAGTCCCCCGCGATGCCCACCGGCCAGGTCAGGGGGGTCGGCGTGAGCCCGGTGCGCTCCGCGATCTCGTCCATCAGTTCGAGGGGGTCCCGGCCCGGCCGGTCCCACTTGTTCACCACCGTGATGATCGGGATGCCGCGGTGCTTGCAGACCGCGAACAGCTTCATGGTCTGGGGCTCCAGGCCCTTGGCGGCGTCGATGAGCATGACCGCGGCGTCCACCGCCGCGAGTACCCGGTAGGTGTCCTCGGAGAAGTCGGCGTGACCGGGAGTGTCCAGCAGGTTCAGGACCGTGTCCCGGTAGGTGAGCTGCAGCGACGCCGAGGTCACCGAGATCCCACGCGTCTGCTCCATGTCCATCCAGTCCGAGACCGTCCGGCGCCGCCCCGCCTTGCCGTTGATGTGCCCCGCCTCGCCGATGGCATGCGTGTGCAGCGCGAGCGCCTCCGTGAGGGTGGACTTGCCCGCGTCGGGGTGGCTGATCACCGCGAAGGCGCGACGGCGCCTCGCCTGGGTGGGGACGTCGGCGGTCGCGGCGTCGTCGTGCACGGTACTCCTGGGGGTGGGGGAACTGCGGGGCGGGGCCACGGCGCAGGTCTCCATCGTACGTTGCGGGTTCATGGGCGGCCCGGGCGGGTGGGGTGAGGCTGGCCACCCGCCCTGCCCCACCTCGTGGGGCGGGACTGTCACGCCTGCGCGACGACGTCACCCCACGAAGTACGCGGCCTCCCCGCCGGCCAGCGCCCGGTCGACGGTGGCGCGATGCCACTCCGACATGGCCGGCAGGTCATCGATCGGGAACCAGCGGGCCTCGGTGTTCTCGCCGTCGGCGGGATGGGGCTCGCCGCTCACCCAGCGGAAGAGGAAGTCGATGGCGATGTACTGGGTCTGGTCCCCGTTCGAGTAGGTGACCATGGGGCTCACCCTGATCGAGAGGACGCGCACCGGTTCGCCCACCACGCTGGCCTCCTCGAGCAACTCGCGCCGGGCGGCGTGGGCCGGCTCCTCACCAGGGTCGATGATGCCCGTGACCGGGGTCCAGGCACCGTTGTCGGCACGCTTGACGAGGAGGACCTGGTCCCCGCGGACGACGACGGCGCCCGCCCCGGTCAGCCAGAGGGGCTCAGTGCCGATCTTCTCGCGCAGCCGGAGGATGAACTCGGGTGTGGCCATGCGATCAACGGTAGCGGCGACGCACCCTGGCCGGTCGTGCTGGTCGGTGCCACACTGTCCCGCATGGCCCGTACCACCGCCGCCTCGATCGACGAGTACATCGCGCAGTTCCCTGCCGAGACGCAGACCGCGCTCGAGGAGATGCGCGCGATCATCCGGGACCTCGCGCCGGACGCCGTCGAGACGATCAGCTACGCGATCCCGACCTTCGACCTCGGCGGCACGCACCTCGTGCACTTCGCGGGGTACGCGCGGCACGTGGGGCTGTACCCCACGCCGTCGGGGATGGAGGCGTTCGCGGACGACCTCGCCCCCTACAAGCGGGGCAAGGGCTCCGCGCAGTTCCCGCTCGCCGAGCCTCTGCCGGTCGAGCTGATCCGCCGGATCGTGGAGTTCCGCGTGCGTGAGGTGACGGGCCGGCGCTGACGGCGCCGTCGTCCAGCCACCCTCAGCCCTGGAAGTCCTCCGGGTCCACCGTTTCGAGGAACTCGCTGAACGCGGCGACCTCCGCCTCCTCGTCCGCTGCCTCGGCCGTCTCGTCCGCGACCCCGGCCTCCTCGAGAACCGCCTCGGCCACCCAGATCTGCGTCTCGGTGCGCATGGCGAGGCCGATGGAGTCGGACGGGCGGGCGTCGAAGACGCGAAGGCCGTCGGGGGTGCGCACCGTGATCTCGGCGTAGAAGGTGCCCTCCTCGAGGCGGGTGATCTCCACCTTCTCCACCTCGGCGCCGAGGGTCTCGAGCATGGTCCGCATGAGGTCGTGGGTGAGGGGGCGCGGGGGTGGGGTTCCCTCCACCGCCATCAGGATGGACGTGGCCTCCTGGCCGCCGATCCAGATGGGCAGCATCTTCCCCGTGCCGGGGTCCTCCCCGATGGGCTTCAGGATCACCACCGGCTGCGACTTCGTGTCCAGCGCGAGGCCGACGATTCGGACGGGAATCACGATTCCACCTCCCAGCGAGGCCCGGCTGGCGACGGCCGGGCAGCGTACGTGGCCACCTCCATCGTACGGCGGGGCACAATGGGCGGCGTGGCGAAGCGCTCCCGCCGGCCAACCGGCTCCGACCCCTCCGGCACCCCCGCCCTCCGTGCCGTCCTCGACGACGGCGCCCCCCACTCCGTCCACGAGCACGCCTCTGACCCCGCCGCGCGCGATCTCGGGCTGGCCTCCGCGGAGGCGTTGGGCGTGGACCCGGCACGCGTGTTCAAGACCCTGATCGTGGACACGGGCACCGAACTGGTGGTGGGCATCGTCCCCGTCACCCGGCACCTGGACCTGAAGGCGCTGGCGAAGGCGGTGGGTGCGAAGAAGGTGGCCCTCACCGACGCCCCCACGGCAGAACGCTCCAGCGGCTACGTGGTGGGCGGCATTTCCCCGCTGGGCCAGCGCACGAGGCTCCGCACCGTCCTCGACTCCTCCGCCCTCGCGCACGGGACGGTGTTCGTCTCGGCGGGCAGGCGGGCCCTGAAACTGGAGGTGGCGCCGTCGGACCTGATCCGCCTCACGGACGCCATGGTCGCGGAGATCAGCACCACCACCTGGTAGCCGCGCCCCCCGGGTCTACGCTGGGGCCGTACCCGCCAACCCCCAGGGAGGCCTGCGATGCCGCACGTCCCGCCCCAGCCGAGCCCGTCCCGGCTCACCGAGTTCACGGCCCACCCGATCGTCGTGGGCATCACCCCGGCCAGCCGGAACTCGTCGCGCTGACCGCCGCGTCCCTCGCCCGCGCCACCGGTGCCGAGCTCTACTTCGGCTTCGTCGACACCTCGCGCATCACCGAGGAGGAGTACCCCGACGGCACGGTTCGCCACAGCGAACTGAACCCCGACGTCGTCGACGACACCTGGCTCGACACCCAGGACGAGATCGAACGCTTCCTCACCACCGTGCTCGCCGACCGGGGCGTCACCTGGCACTTCCGCTACCTCGCCGGCTCGCCGCAGCGGGCGCTCACGCACCTGGCGCGGGCCGTCGACGCCGCCGCGATCGTCGTCGCCACGCGCGCGCCCGGGCCCGGGGCACAGGTCAAGGAGTTCTTCTCCGAGTCCGTGGCGGTGCGGCTCACCCACCACCAGCACCGGCCCGTGGTGGTGGTGCCGCTCAGCGTGGTGGACTGGAAGGCCAAGGCCCCGTGGGACTGAGGCACGACGACGCCGCCCCGTCCCGGCCGCTCGCCGGCGCCCGCCCGCCCCACCGCGACCCCCGGTTCCTCGCGCTCATCGTGCTGGGCGGCGCCGTCGGGACGTCGGCGCGCGCATGGCTGGAGACGGCCTTCGCCGCGCCCGCGGGGACGTGGCCGTGGGTGACGTTCTGGATCAACATCGGCGGCGCGTTCCTGCTCGGGTTTCTCCTGGAGGCCCTCGCGCGCACCGGCCCGGACCGCGGCCGGCGCCGCCTCGCCCGCCTCGGCCTCGGTACCGGGGTG
>DBPQ01000126.1:14597-31921 GCA_002304945.1 Actinomycetales bacterium UBA1416
TCGGCTTCGAGGCCGCGCGCGCCGTAACGCGCGGAGCCGTGACGTCTGGAGCCGCTCGGTGACGGGGCTGCTCGTGGCCCTCGCGGGTGGGCTCGGCGCGGCGGCGCGTTTCTGGGTGGATGCGGCGGTCTCGCAGCGCAATCCCACGCGCTTCCCGCTGGGGACGCTGCTGATCAACGTGACGGGTTCGCTGCTGCTGGGGCTACTGGTGGGCTGGGCTTCCGGGCACGCGGCGGGAGACCTGGTCGCGATCGCCGGGACCGGGTTCCTCGGCGGGTACACCACGTTCTCGACCGCGAGCGTCGAGGCGTTCCGGCTGGTGCGGACCGAGCGGCGCTGGGCCGCGGCCGCCTACGCAGCGGGGACGATGGTGGCGAGCGTGGCCGCCGCCGTCGTGGGCCTCTGGCTGGGGGCACGCTGAACCCCTACCCGACGGTCCGACTCCGCCGCCGCACCCTTCCCCCACTCCCCCCAGGGTTGTGAGCACTACCTTGCGCATGCGNNGCAACTGCTCACGGGCTGATGCGCCCCGGCGGCTCGGTCCCGCCGCACCACCCTCAACCATCCCCACCGCCCCCGTCTGTGAGCACTACTTTGCGCATGCGCACGCAGCTGCTCACAGACCCCCGGGAATGACGGAGCATGAGCCTCGGGGTGACCGGTATGTGGTGACGGTGTAACGCCGGCACGGCCGGCGGCGCGATCACCCCGCCGTCGGCCGCGTTCCCCGGTCAGGTCAGCCGAGCCCGTAGGGCAGGTCCGTGCGGGAGGCGATGAGCAACAGCCGGTTGTACTTCGCCACCCGCTCGCCGCGTGCGGGGGCCCCGGTCTTGAGCTGGCCGCAACCAGTGGCCACGGCGAGGTCCGCGATGAAGGAGTCCTCGGTCTCGCCGGAGCGGTGGGAGACCATCTGGGTGTAGCCGGCCTCCCGGCAGAGCCGCATGGCCTCGAGGGTCTCGCTGACGGAACCGATCTGGTTGAGCTTGATGAGTGCCGAGTTGGCCACCTTCTTCTCGATGCCCTCGGCGATGATGGCGGGGTTGGTCACGAACAGGTCGTCCCCCACCAGTTGGCACTTCTCACCCAGTTGCGCGGTCATGGCAGCCCAGCCGTCCCAGTCCTGCTCGGCGAGGCCGTCCTCGATCGACCACACCGGGCACTTCTCGATCATCGCCGCGTACCGCTCGATCACGTCGGCAGTGCTGAGGGCCTCGCCCGCCACGTGGTAGGCGCCATCCCGGTAGAACTCGCTCGACGCCGGGTCCAGGGCGATCGCCACGCCATCCCGGCCCGCCGTGTAACCGGCTCCCTCGATCGCCTCCACCAGCAGGGCAAGAACGTCCTCCGGCTGCGTGATGTCCGGTGCGAAACCGCCCTCGTCGCCGAGACCGGTGGCGAAGCCCTGGGCCTGCAGCAGCGAGCGGAGCTTCGCGTACACGCCCGCACGCACCGCCTCCGGCAGCGAGGGAGCGCCGACCGGCGCCACCATGAACTCCTGGAAGTCCAGGGAGTTGGGCGCGTGCGCGCCGCCGTTCAGCACGTTGAAGTGCGGGACCGGCAGCCTCATGGCCCCTCCCGAGTTGAGGTAGGTGTACAGCTCACCCGGGGCGGCGAGTGCGCGTGCCAGCGCCATCGACACGCCCACCAGTGCGTTCGCGCCGAGGCGGGCCTTGTTGCCGGTGCCGTCCGCCTCATTCAGGGCCTGGTCCACCTCGGCGAGGGAGGTCCACGACCGGGACTTCACCAGGTCCGCGATCTCGCCGTTGGCGTTCGCCACCGCCTTCATGACGCCCTTGCCCGCGTACCGGGCCTTGTCACCGTCCCGGAGCTCGACCGCCTCACGGCTGCCCGTCGACGCGCCTGACGGGACTCCGGCCACACCACTCGCCCCGGATTCGAGGGTCACCTCCACACGAACGGTGGGGTTGCCCCGCGAGTCCAGGATCTCCAGCGCTGCCAGGTCACTCCCCCGTTGAATCTCACGGAGCGGGATCGAGGCCAATCACCCGACTGCCTCCAGGACGGCATCCGCCACGTCGGCGAGGTGGGTGTAGTCCGCCAGATACCCGGTGGCGAGGTTGGTCACGTACGCGAACGTGAGGTCCCGATCGGGGTCCGCCCACCCGATCGCCACGTTGGAGCCGTTGTGCCCGAACGCCCGCGGGCTGCTCGCCCGCCCCATCGGCGAGAAGGTGATCGGTGGCCGCCGCGGCCCACCCAGCTGCAGCCCCTGGGCCCAGCGGATGTGGATGTGCACGAACCTGTCGATCTCCTCCTCGCACGACGGCGTCGTCAGCTCCCGCAGCGAGGCCTCGCTCACGAGGCGCCCGCCGTTCCAGCCGAGCAGCGCGCCGTAGAAGGCGCCCAGGTCCCGCGCCGTGGCGGAGACCCCTGCCGCGGGGATCGGGGCCATCCGGACCGAAGGCCGGTTCACGAACCGGGCCATCGCCCGCGGGTACCCGCCGCGCCCCCGCATCGGCACCGCCCGCCCCAGTTCAGTCCGGGGCAGGCCGAGCCACGTGTCCCGCAGGCCAAGCGGCTCCACCACCTGCTCCCGCAGCACCTCCGCCACCGGCGCGCCCGTCACCCGCCGTACCACTTCTCCCACGATGAAGCCGAAGTCCACGTACTGGTACGCCGGCACCTCCCCCGGCGCCCAGCGCGGCCGGGCCCGCTCGATCCGCCGCACGGAGCGCTCCCAGTCCGTCATCGCGAGGGAGTCGCGGAGCGCACCCACCGCCATCCCCGCGTCCGCGAACGGCGAGCGCCCCGCCAGCCGAGCCGTTCCCGCCAGCCCGCGGGTCGCCGTCGGGAGGCCGGAGCGGTGCTCGAGCACGTGCCGCAGCGTGATCCCGCCCTTGCCGTTCCCCGCGAACTGCGGCCAGTACGCCGCCACGGGCGCGTCCAACTCCACCTCACCGGACTCGACGAGCTGGAACAGCAGCACGGTCACCCACGGCTTGGAGGCGGAGAAGAGCCAGAACAGGTCGTGCGCACCACACCCGAACGAGCGGTCGAGCAGCACCTCGTCGCCCCGGGCCACCCACAGCTGGGCGGCCGCCCCGCGCCTCTCCACCAGGCCGACGGCGCGCCCCAGTCCGCCCGATTGGCCCACCTCTGCGCCCACCATGGCGCTACAGGTCCACCAGCCCCACGACCGTGGCCTCGCACCGCCCGCCGACCCAGATGTCGGCGCCGTCGTCCGTCAGGTCCACGCGCCCGGCCCGGCCGAGCACCGTACCCTGCCGCACCGACCACCGCTCGGGCGCGCGGTCGGTCGCGCGGAACCACTGTGCCAGGGACGCGTTGAGCGATCCCGTCACCGGGTCCTCCGGCACGCCCAGCGACGGCACGAAGGCGCGCACCTCGTACAGGCAGCCCTCCCACGGCCGCTGCACCTCCGGGAACTCCCCGATCACCCCGATGCGCAGGTCCCCGGCCACGGCCGGTTCCAGTCGCACGTTCAGCACCGCCGCCGCGTCCCGCAGCACCAGCCCGAGCCACCCCGGGCCGTTGTCCACCCACTGCGCGTCGACGACGTCGTGCCGCCCCAGCCCCAGGGCGGCGACGGCGTGGTCGAGGGTGTCGTCGTCGACGTCGCCCGAGCGGACGGGCGGCGGAGCGGCGAAGGCGGGCGCGCCGTCGTCGGAGATGCGCAGGGGGACGAGACCGAGCCCGCACTCCTGGACCACGCGGCCGGGGGTGGCGGGCACGCCGCCCGCCTTGAGCCACGCGTACGCCGAGCCGAGGGTGGGGTGCCCGGCGAAGGGCAGCTCGCCGCCGGGGGTGAAGATGCGGAGGCGGTAGTCGGCGCCAGGGGTGGTGGGTGGCAGGACGAACGTGGTCTCGGAGAGGTTGGTCCACCGCGCGAACGCCGCCATCTGCGAGTGGGTGAGGCCCTCGGCGTCGAGGACCACGGCCACCGGGTTGCCGGTCAGCGGGCCGGTGGAGAAGACGTCGATCTGCATGAAGCTTCGCACCCGCTGCACATTACCTCCACCACCGCGTGGTGGGACCGTGCCTAGCCTGACAGGACACCCGCCGGTGCCCCGCGCCTGCCAGACGCTCGACCAGGTCAAGGGTGCATGGATCAGCGAGCAGCAGGTGGTGGTCGAGGACGGCGCGATCGTCGAGTACCGCGTGAACATGCGGGTCACGTTCGTCCTGAAGTAGGCCCGCGCCACGGGGGCGGTGGGGCTCGGGTGCCACAATGAGGCATGGCCCCCGAGCCCCGTACCCCTGCCACGAGTCCCACGCCCCCGGTCACCCGGCGCCCCTCCCCGGCGGCCGTCACGCCCGCCGACATCCAGGCAGCCGCCCACCACCTCACCGCCATCGTGCGGGAGACGGCGCTCGAGACCTCGCCCCGGCTCTCCTCGGCGGTGCAGCAGCCGGTGTACCTCAAGCGGGAGGACCTGCAGGTGGGCCGCTCCTACAAGGTGCGCGGCGCCCACAACTTCATCTCCTCGCTCACCGCGGAGCAGCGGGCGCGCGGGATCGTGTGCGCCTCCGCGGGCAATCACGCCCAGGGCGTGGCCTTCGCCTGCCGGCAACTCCAGATCCACGGGAAGGTCTACCTCCCGGCCACCACGCCCCGGCAGAAGCGGGCGCGCATCCAGGACATCGGCGGACGTTGGGTGGAACAGGTGATCACGGGGGCGGTGTTCGACGAGACCTCCGCCGCGGCCCAGGAGTTCGCTGCCGAGAGCGGGGCGGTGTACGTGCCGCCGTTCGACCACCCGCGCATCGTGGCCGGCCAGGGCACCGTGGCGTGGGAGATCACGCACCAGCTCACCGAGCCGATCGACACGGTGCTCGTGCCCGTGGGGGGCGGCGGGCTCGTCGCCGGCGTGGCCGTGTGGTTGCGGCACCTCTACCCGGACGTGCACATCGTGGGAGTGGAGCCGGCGGGGGCGGCGTCCCTGCAGGCCGCGCTCGCTGCCGGGCGCCCGGTGGAGCTGGCGAAGGTGGACGGCTTCGTCGACGGCGCCGCGGTGCGCCGCGTGGGCGACGTGCCGTTCGCCGTGGCGCGCGATCTGGTGGACGAGGTGGTGGCCGTACCGGAGGGGGCGGTCTGCTCCGAGATGCTGGACCTCTACCAGGTGGAGGGCATCATCGCGGAGCCGGCGGGTGCCCTGGCCTCCGCCGCCCTGCGCGGGTACCTGCCGCGCGCGCCCCAGGGTCCCGTGGTGTGCATCGTGTCCGGCGGGAACAATGACGTCTCCCGGTACGCGGACATCCTCGAACGCTCGCTCGTGCACGAGGGGCTGCGGCACTACTTCCTCGTGACGTTCCCGCAGCAGCCGGGCGCGCTGCGTCACTTCCTGGAGGACGTGCTCGGCCCGGACGACGACATCGTCCTCTTCGAGTACGTCAAGAAGAACAACCGGGAGACCGGGCCGGCGCTCGTGGGCGTGGACCTCGCGCGGGCGGACGCCCTGCCGAGCCTGCTGGCCAACATGGAGGCCAGCCCGCTCCAGATCGACAAGCTCGCCCCCGACTCCCCGGTGTTCGAGTTCCTGCTGTAGCCCGGGAATCCGGAGTCTCCCAACCACTCCGGAGGCCCGAAACCACCCCTCCCAAGCAATCCGGAGTCTCCGTGTTCGCAGAAGGCCCCGCCGGAGGCCCGGACGCGCCGGCGGCACGCCAGTTAGCATCGGGTATGGACGCCACCGGAGACGAACATGGCTGAGTCGTTCGCCGTCCCGGCAGGCAAGGCCGTGGAACCGTTCGTCCTGGCCCTCGACATCGGCTCCACCGGCACCCGCGGCGGCATCTTCGACGCCACCGGCCGGCCCATCGTCCGCACCCGCATCAAGGTGGACCACTCGTTCCGCACCAACGCGCAGGGCCGCAGCGAGATCAGCCCGGACCAGATCGTCCACGAGGTGGCGGCCGTGCTCGACGCCGTCGCCCGCCCGGAGTTCGCCGGCCGGGTGGCCGGGGTGGCGATGGACACCTTCGCGTCCTCGCTCGTGGGCGTTGACGAGGACGACGCCGCCGTCACCCCCTGCTACACCTACGCGGACACACGCTGCGCCCCCGAGGTGGAGCAGTTGCGCGGCCTGGTCGACGAGGACGAGCTCCAGCAGCGCACCGGGGCGCGGCTCCACACCTCGTGCCTCCCGGGGCGGCTGCGTTGGCTGAAGCGGGTGGAGCCGGACACGTTCGAACTGACCCGGTGGTGGATGTCGATCGGGGAGTACGTGCAGCTGCGCCTGCTTGGCGTGCACGGCGTCGCACTCGCGACCGCCGCCTGGGGCGGGCTGATCAACCGGCAGACCATCGACTGGGACGAGGAACTGCTCGACCTCCTCGGCCTGCATGACGAGTACTTCAACCCAATCCGGTTGCCGGACCAGCCCTTCACGAAGATCCCGCGCCGGATCGCCCGGCGGTGGCCCGGCCTCGCTGGAGCCGTCTGGTTCCCCTCGATCCCGGACGGGCTGGCCTCCAACCTCGGTCCCGGCGCCTCCGACGAGCGCACCATGGCGATCTCCGCCTCCGGCGCCGGGGCCGTACGCGTGCTGGGGAAGGCCATCAAAGGCAGGGTCCCGAGCGGACTGTGGAGCTACCGCGTGGACCGGGAACGCTCCCTGATCGGCGGGGCGCTCAGCGATGTCGGGCACGTGGTGTCCTGGCTGGACACCGTCACCCCCCTCCCCACGCGCAGCAACCGCAACGACTGGTTCGCCAGGCCCCCGACGCCGGACACCCCCGTCGTGCTCCCCTTCCTCACCGGCGAACGGTCCACCGGCTGGCGCGGCGATGCCCGCGCGATCGTGGCGGACATCGGCCCCGGGACCAACGCCGCCGAGTTCTACCGCGGGGCGATGGACGGCGTCGCCCTGAGCTACAGGCGCGTGGTGGACCAACTGGACACGGTGGCGCCGGGGATCGAACGGATCGTCGCGGCGGGAACGATCGCCCAGCTCCTGCCGTCGTGGCTGACCGTGGTGGCGAACGTGCTGGACAAGCCACTGGTCCCGATCAGCCTCAAGCGCACCACCCTGCGCGGCAGCGCGCTGATGGCCCTCGAGACGCTCGCGCCGGACGTGCCCCGCGCCGACCCTGAGGCAGGGGACACCATCTCCCCCACGCGCTCGTGGGTACGGGAATACGACGGGCGCTACCACCGCTTCCTCGAGTTGTACGAGAAGAACTTCGGCTAAGGAGACACCCATGGGCTACGCCCTCAGCACCACCGTCAACCGCCCGTTCGACGAGACCCTCGCCGCCACCCGGGAGGCCCTCGCCGCCCAGGGCTTCGGGGTGCTCACCGAGATCGACATGGCAGGCACGCTCAAGAAGAAGCTCGACGTGGACATCCCCCCGCACGTCATCCTCGGGGCCTGCAACCCGCCGAACGCCTACAGGGCGGTGCAGGCGGAACCCTCCATCGGGGTGCTGCTGCCGTGCAACGTGGTGGTGCGGTCGGCGGGCGAGCAGACGATCGTCGAGGCCATCGACCCGGCCACGATGCACGAGCTCACCGGCAATGCCGCGATGAAGGACGTCGCCGTCACGATCGGCGGCATGCTCCAGGCGGTGCTGGACAGCCTGAGCTGACCCGCCGGCGACGGCGCCCCGCACGCCCACGCGGCGGCGGTGGCGCCGTCGTCGTCAATCGAGGCAGAACTCGTTGCCCTCCGGGTCCTGCATGACGATGAAGCCGAGGGACCGCCAGTCCGGCTCGAAACGCCGGAAGCGCGTGGCACCGAGTTCGATCAGGCGTGCGCACTCCGACTCGAGGGCGGCCATGCGCTCGTCGCCGCGGAGGCCGCGGGCGGCCCGGATGTCGAGGTGGACGCGGTTCTTCGCGATCTTGGACTCCGGGACCCGCTGGAAGTAGAGGCGTGGTCCGGTGCCGGTGGGGTCGTGGAGCGCCGACGCGCTGTTCCACTCCTCCTCGGGGACCCCGCGGGCACGGAGGAAGTCGGGCCAGGAGTCGTAGCCCTCGGGTGGGGGGTCGAGCTCGTAACCGAGGGCCTCGGCCCAGAAGCGGCTGAGCGCCGCGGGGTCGTGGGCGTCGAACGTGACCTGGAAGGCTCGTGGTTCCATGCGCAGAGCCTGCCACCGGGGTGTGACAGCTTCAAGGGGTTGCTTCCGGAGGAGTCCGGTCCGGGCCCTACGCCCGCTCCTCCACCTGGGCGGCGGCCGCCTCCTCCGCCATCTCCACCGCATACCGCTCGGTCGGACCGCTGATCACGAGGTACGGCCGGCGCCGGAGCGAGTACGAGATCTCGACGCGCCACGACCGCCCCACCCACACGGCGGCGACCACCGCGACGAGGACGGAGGCGATCGCACCCGCCCCCACCGACCAGCGGGCCCCCCAGGTGTCGGCGATCCAGCCCACCACGGGCGAGCCCACCGGCGTGGTGCCGAGGAACACCATCATGTAGAGGCTCATCACCCGGCCGCGCATCCCGGGCTCGGTGGTCATCTGCACGGTGGCGTTGGCCGAGGTCATCATGGTCAGCGAGGTCCACCCCACGAGCACGCAGGACAGCACGTAGAGCTCCCACGTGGGCGCGATGGCCATCAACCCGGACACGACGCCGAAGGCGAAGGCGGCTGCGATCACGATCCGCACCCGGGGATGCCGGCGCCGTGCGGCGATCAGGGCCCCGGTGAGCGAGCCGATCGCCAGCACCGAGCCGAGGATGCCGTACTCCTCCGCGCCCTTGCCGAACACCTCGGTGGCCATCACCGCCGAGGTGAGCTGGAAGTTCAGTCCCATGGCCCCCACCACGCTCACCACGAGCATGATCACCATGATGTCGCTTCGGCCCCGCACGTAGGCGATGCCCTCGCGGACCTGGCCGCGCCCGCGGGGAGAGTGCGGCAGGGGGTGGAGCTCATTCCGGCGCATGAGCGCCAGGCTGGCGATCGTCGCCGCGAACGTCACCGCGTTGATCACGAACACCCAGCCCGTGCCGACGGCGGCGATCAGGAACCCCGCCACGGCCGGTCCGATCAGCCTCGCGATGTTGAACGACGTGGAGTTCAGGGCCACCGCGTTCGGGAGCGAGTCCTGTGGCACCATCTCGCCGACGAAGGTCTGCCGCGCAGGCGCGTCGAAGGCGGCGATCACGCCGAGCAGGAATGCGAACACGTAGACGTGCCACAGCTCTGCAACCCCGCCGAGCACGATCGCACCCAGGGCACCAGCCAGGACACCGAGCAGCACCTGCGTGGTGATGAGCAGCTTCCGCAGCGGCAGCCGGTCCGCGAGCACGCCCGCGTACGGGCTGAACAGCAGCACCGGCAGGAACTGGAGCCCGATCACCATGCCGACGGCGGACCCATCGTTGTCCGTCAGCACCGTGAGCACGAGCCAGCTCTGCGCCACCCGCTGCATCCAGGTGCCCACGTTGGCCACGAGCGCGCCGATGAACCAGAGCCGGTAGTTGAAGAACTTCAGGGAGTGGAAGGTGCGGCTCACAGTTCGGTCACCCTCAGGATGATCTCGGCGGCCCTGCGGACCGTCTCACGTTCCTCGGCGGTGAGCCCGGCGAGGTTCTCGTCCAGCCAGGCGTTCCGCCACCGCTTCGTCTCTTCGACGACTTCCCGGCCCGCATCCGTCACGGTGACCACCACCTGGCGGCGATCGGTGGCGTGCTTCGTGCGGATCACGTACCCGAGGTCCTCCAGCGAGGCGACCGTCCGCGTCATCGTCGGCGCCTGCACCCGCTCCCGCTCCGCCAGTTCGCCCGGACTCATCGGGCCGAAGTGGACGAGGCTGGCCAGCACGCCGTACTGCGCCTCCGTGCAGGTGGAGACGTTCTCGCTCCGGAGCCGGCGGGAGAGCCGCATGGTCGCCATCCGGAGGGTGGTGGCCAGGTCAGCCGACGACGACGTCCCGGCGGGCGCCGTCGTCGAGGTGGCGGGTGGGGTGGGCGGTGAGGATATCGCTGCGAGAGGGTGATTCATGGCAATTACTTAGTCTAGCTCATTACCTTTGCTAAGTACATCGACCCTTGTCCCCCGGACCGCGGCAGAACAACGCAACTGTGCCCGCGGGCCGAGGCCTGCGGGCGCCGTCACCATCCCGGAACGCGAAAACTACCGCTTCACGCGAGCGTTGCCCTTCCAGATGGCCCAGACCTGCTCCTCGTCAGCGGGAGCGCCGTAGTCGAGCAGCGAGGTGGCGGCCAGGGCGCCGGTCGCCCACCCGAACTGGGCGCACTGTTCCACGTCCCAGCCCTTGAGGATGCCGTAGAGCACACCGCCCACGGAGCCGTCGCCGCCGCCGATGCGGTCGATGACGTCGATGTCCCGCAGCGGGCAGACCACGAACTCGCCCTCGTTCCACAGGACCATGCCCCACTTGTGGTGGTTGGCGGAGACCACCTCACGCAGCGACGTGCCGATGTACTTGGCCTCGGGGTAGGCCTCCTTGACCCGCCCGATCATGGTCTTGAAGTCCTCGATCTTCTCGTCGATGGACTTGCCGCCGGCCTCCGGGCCATCGATGCCGAGGCAGAGCTGGAAGTCCTCCTCGTTGCCGTAGAGGATGTCGCAGACCTCGGCGATCTCGTGGAACGCCTTCGAGAGCTCCTCCTCGCGGCCCTTCCAGAAGGAGGCGCGGTAGTTCAGGTCCATCGCGATCACGGTGCCGTGCTTCTTCGCGGCCTTGGCGAGCTCCACGCAGAAGGTCGAGGTGGAGGGGGAGAGTGCGGCGATGACGCCGGACATGTGGAGGATCTTCACGCCCTCCTCGCCGAAGAGGCGGTCGAGGTCGAAGTCCTCCACCTTGAGCTCGCGTCCCACCTCGCCGGAGCGGTCGTTCCACACGCGCGGGCCGCGGCCACCGAAGCCGGAGTCGGCGATGTTGAACTGGTGGCGCAGCCCCCAGGCGTCACCCTGCGGCAGGTCCGGGCCCTCGAACTCCATGAAGCGGGCGCGCAGGTTGGACTTGATCATCGCGGAGATCGGGGAGTCCTCGACGAAGGCCGTCAGCACCTTCGTCGGCTCGCCGAGGTAGGACACCACGGACGCGACGTTGGTCTCCGCGGACGTCACCTGCATCAGGAAGTTCTGCGCCGTGTGGACGGGCTGCCGGTTCTCGGGGGTGATGCGCACCCCCATCGAGGTCGGCACAACGAGTGCCCAGCGGGCATCCTCACGAAGTTCCATGGTGTGTTCCCTTTCCTGCGGCCTTTTCGAGACGTGCAGCGGACGGCCGGCCACTCCGCCTCCGTCTTCGCTCGCTTCGAGCCTAGGTCGCCGGACCATGCCACCGGGGCAAGTTGCCAACTGCTGCCACTGGCGCCGCGGCCTCCGGTGCGCGACCCTTGTGCGTCAGGAGGCCCCATGCACCGCATCCATCCCAGCCCCGTCGGCCCGCTCACGCTCGTCCTCGACGACGACGGCACGCTGGCCGCCCTCGTCCTCCCCGGCGCCCGTCACGCCCCCGACCCCGCGACCTGGGGGCCGCGCGACGACGCCGCCGGCGCCGCCGTCGTCGCCCAGCTCGACGAGTGGTTCGCCGGGACACGCATTGCGTTCGACCTGCCCACCCGCCCCCGGGGCACCGCGTTCCAGCAGCGGGTGTGGGCCGAGCTGGCGCGTATCCCGTACGGCGCCACCACCAGCTACGGAGCTCTCGCCGCTGCCCTCGGGATGCCCGGCGCCGCCCGGGCCGTCGGCGCCGCCGCCGGGCGCAACCCCCTGCCCATCATCGTGCCCTGCCACCGCCTGGTGGGCACCGCCGGTGCCCTCACCGGCTACGCCGGGGGATTGGCCACGAAGGCGGCCCTCCTCGACCTCGAGGTGCGTCAGCTCGCCAGGAGGTCCGACGGCGGCTGACCCACCTCGATGAGCTGCCAGGTGGCGAACCGCAACCGGTTCAGGTGCAGGTGGGCCACCACCCCACCGGAGTCGACGAGGGTGCACGTCGCGCGCGCCCCGTCCGGGGCCCCGGCGAGTGGACTCGTGCACTCCCCCACCCCCAGTTCCCCGGGTGGCAGGACGTGCGCGGGCGCACCCGACGGCGTGGGCTCTCCCGACGGCGTCGGGGAGGGTGACGTCTCCGTTCCCGGCGTGGGGCTCGAGACCGCCGCTCGCGCCTCCTCCACGAGGCGGAGCAGCTCGGCCGCGGCGTCCGAGGTGGCGATGGCGCCGAGGGAGTCGGTGTCCCCGGCCTGGGCCGCGCGCAGCGCCTCCTGCGCCGTGGGCCGCTCGTCCACGAACTCGGGCTCGCCGACCACCAGGTCGCCGTCCTCGAGCGTCAGCTCCACTGTGCCGTCCAACCGCCCGCGACTGCCGGACTCGTCCGCGGCGTACGTGTCGGTGAAGCGCACGGTCACAACCCGTCCGGAGATGGAGATCCACTCCACCCGCTGCCGGCCGGGTGCGAGGTCCGAGAGCACCACGTGTCCGAGGTACTCCGGTCCCGGCCCGTACACCACCACCGATTCGGGCCACGCCACGCCCCCGCGGTCACAGTAGACGGCCACGGCGGCGCCGGCGTCGGGTCCGTCGCCCAGCGGGCCGTACGCGGCCCGACCCCCGGGGATGCTCCCGAACTCGGTGGTGAAGATCCAGACCACGCCCTCCTCGAGGCCCGGGAGGAGCCCGTCCTCGAGAGTCCCCTCCGGGTGCCCGCACAGTGAGGGGACAGACGCAGAGAGGAGATCGGCCTCCACCACGCGATCGCCGGGGCGGACCACGTCCTCGCCGTCGCCGGTGGGCCGTGGCGACGGCGTCGGACCGGGGGCGGGTGCCGCCGACATCAGGTCACCCCAGGCGTCGCCCAGGGAGGCGGGTGTGTCGCGGTCGTCGGGGGGCTGCGCGAGAGACCCGATCCCACCCGCGATGGGCGTGGCGGCCACGACTGCGACGCAGGCCGCCCACAGTGCGGTGACCCCTGCGCGGGTACCGCGATGCTCAGCGGGCACCGAGCGTGACCCCGTGCTCCCTCATGGTGGCGACCGGATCGAGCGCGGTGCTGCCGTTGTTCTCGTTCGTCTCGAAGTGGAGGTGGCAGCCGGTGGAGTTGCCCGCGCCGAGCGGGTCGAGCCGCCGGTCGCCGCCGACGCCGGCGATCCTGTCGCCCGCCTTGACCGTCGTTCCCACCGTGACCAGGACGGAACCGCTGAGCAGGTGGCCGTACCGGGTCAGTTCCCCGTCCCCGTGGTAGATGACCACCTGGTTCCCGGTCCGCCCCTGGATCCCACCGCCGGACCACACGACGATGCCGTCGCGGGCCGCCACCACGGGGGTCCCGCACTTCGCGGCGATGTCCGTGCCGGTGTGTGCGCCCGCGATGCCGAGCACCGGGTGCACCCGGTAGCCGAAGCTGGAGGTGGCCCGGCCCACCACCGGGCTGACCCACGCCCCGGACCCGGCGCCGAGGGCACCGAGCTCGGTCACGCACGGCTCGACGCGCGCCGTGACGGCGGCGGTCTCGGAGAGGCTCGTCACCATCTCGGTGGCCTCGTCCCAGAACTCGCCGTAGATGGCGGCGTCGGCGCCCTTCTGCACGGCGTTCGCGGCGTCGGCAGGCTCCAGGGTCTCCCAGCCGTCGATGGCGAGGAGTTCACGGTAGAAGCTGGTGGCGGAGGTCTTCGGGTCCGCACGGTCCTCGTGGCTGCCCCACGTGCTGCCCGCGCCCTGCTGGAACAGGCCGGCGTTGTCCGGTCCGATCGCCTCGCCCTCGTCGACCACGCGGAGGCCGCTCTCACCCATCGCCGTCATCACCGCGATCACGATGGCGCGCTCGGGGACGCCCATCTCGAGACCCGCGCTCATGACGATCGCGGCATTGATGATCTGATCGTCGAAGAAGGGCCCGACCGCGGCGGGGACCGCCTCGGAGTTGATGCGCACGACCGGCAGCACCGCCGTCGGATCTGCCTGGCAGCGAGCCTCCGCCGTGTTGATCGTGATCAGGGCGGCCATCATCTCGCCGCCGCCGGTGGTGATGGAGGTCCGGCTCGACGGTGTCACCCTGGTCGGGGTGAGCGCGCGCGTCGTGACGTCACCGGTGAAGGTCGAGAGGAGCGTCGGGGACGGCGCCGCGGTCACCCTCGTCGTCGTCGGGCTGGCCGTGACGGTCGGGGAGGTCACTGTTGGGACCGACGTCGTCGGGCTGGTGGTGACGATCGGGGTGGCTGCGGGCTCCGGCGACGGCGAGGCAGTCTCGGTCGGTTCAGGCGTGGGGGTCGACGTCTCCGTCGGCTCAGGCGTCGGGGTCGACGTCTCCGTCGGGTCCGGAGTCGGGGTCGCCGTCTCCGTCGGGTCCGGCGTTGGGGTGGCTGTCTCGGTCACGGTGGGATCCGGCTCGGGCTCCGTCGTCGGCGACGGGTCGGAGGTCGGGTCCTTCGTGGGCGTGGGCTCCGACGTCTCAGCAGGCAGGGCTGCCGTCGTGACCGCCTGCATGGCTGCCGCGGGCTCCATCACCTCAGACTCCACGACCTCAACGGGCGCGGGCTCGGGCTCGACGACGACCTCGGCCACCACCTCAGGCTCAACGACCTCGATGGCCGGCTCAGCCGTGGCGTCCTCGGCCACGGCAGGGAGGGGCGCGGCAAGGAGGAGGACGGCGCTGACGAGCAACGCGCTCCTCCGGCGTCCCGCCGGCCACATCATCATGGTCGTCTCCACCTCCCCCGGGCGACTTCCCACTGACCCGTTCCAATGCCGATCGCCCGGCTGCGTGGGTCGGTCCCTCGATAGTAGCCCTCGTCACACTGTCACACCAGTCCCTTCCGAGGAACGGCTCAGCGGATGTCGAGCTGGCAACTCGGGGCAACCCGTTGCCGCGCACGTCGGGGGTGGAGTTGGCTGGGGGAAGGACTACGCGAAGGAGCTGGAAATGGTGGATCTCACCGCTCAACCGTTCAACCTCGACGCCGAGGGGGTGCAGTGGGTCAAGGACACGATCGCCGGGATGACCGATGAGGAGAAGATCGGTCAGCTCTTCGTCAACATGGGTTCGAGCCGTGACGAGGAGTACCTCACCGACATGGTCTCCCGGTACCACATCGGGGCCGTGCGCTACCAGCCCGGCCCCGCGGTGGAGATCTGGGAGCAGAACCGGATCCTGCAGGAGAAGTCGAAGATCCCGATGCTGATCGCGGCGAACACCGAGGCCGGCGGCAACGGCGCCTGCACGGACGGGACCTACGTGGGCTGGGAGGTCAAGATCGCCGCCACCCGCGAGCCCCGGTACGCCTACGAACTCGGCCGCATCTCCGGAGTCGAGGCCGCGGCCATCGGCTGCAACTGGTCCTTCGCCCCGATCGTGGACCTGTACCGCAACTGGCGGAACCCGATCATCTCGCAGCGCACCTGGAGCGCGGACGTCGAGCAGACCATCGAACTGTCGCTGGAGTACATGCGCGGCATCCAGGAGTCCGGGATCGCCCCCGCCGCCAAGCACTTCCCCGGCGACGGCATCGACGAGCGGGACCAGCACCTCTCCTCCGCCCCCAACTGGCTGTCCACCGAGGAGTGGGACGCCACCTTCGGGAGGGTCTACTCCGCGCTCATCGAGGCGGGCCTGCCCTCGATCATGGCCGGCCACATCGCGCTGCCGGCCTACCAGAAGCACTTCAACCCGGAGATGACGGAGGACGAGATCCTCCCGGCCACCCTCTCCAAGGAGATCCTCACCGACCTGCTCCGCGGGAAGCTCGGCTTCAACGGGCTCGTGGTCACGGACGCCTCCCACATGGTGGGCCTCACCGGTGCGATGAAGCGCTCGCAGCTCCTCCCCACCGCCATCCAGGCCGGCTGCGACCTCTTCCTGTTCTTCAACGACCCGGACGAGGATTTCGCCTGGATGATGGAGGGCTACCGGAACGGCGTCCTCACGGAGGAGCGTCTCCAGGAGGCCCTCGAGCGCATCCTCGGCACCAAGGCGGCGCTCGGCCTGCACCTGAAGGCCAGGGACGAGATCCTGCCGCCCAGGGACGAGGCGATGGCCCGCATCGGCCTGCCCGAGAACAAGGCGGTGGCGGCGGAGGTCGCGGACAGGGGGATCACGCTGGTCAAGGCCAAGCAGCCCGAGGCCCTGCCGATCAGCCCCGAGAAGTTCCGCCGGGTCCTGCTGGTCCCGATCAAGGGCCCGTCCAACCCCATGGCCCACGCGATGCACGGTGGCGTGGCGCATCCTGCCGTCGTGCTCGGGCAGATGCTCGAGCGCCGCGGCTACGACGTCACCGTCTACGAGTCGCTGGCGGACAGGCTCGCGACGATGTCCCCGGACGAGGGCGCGAAACTCGTCATGGGCGCGTACGCCGGCAAGGCCCCGATCTCGGCGATGACCGACAAGTACGACCTCGTCCTCTCCGTGGCGAAGGTGGAGGGCCTGATGCAGCCCGTGGAGCGGATCTACTGGCCCGCCTCGAAGGGCACCCCGGACATCCCGTGGTACGTCCACGAACTGCCCGTCATCTTCATCTCGACGGCGTCCCCCAACCTGCTGCCCGACGTCCCCCAGGTGAAGACCTACATCAACACCTACGACGACAAGCCCGTCACGCTCGAGGCACTCCTCGACAAGCTCGAGGGCAGGAGCGAGTTCACCGGCGTCCCCTCCACCGATGTGTTCGCGGGCCTCGCGGACACCCGCGTCTGACCCGCCACCCCACGAGAGACAAGGAAAATCCGATGGCCGACATGCCCGCCGCCGCGCAGGTGCTCGCCGACTTCGTACCGACGAAGGACTTCTTCGTGGGCATCGACTCCGACGGCTGCGCGATGGACGCGATGGACATCAAGCACCAGGAGTGCTTCACCCCGTCCTACATCAAGTACTGGAACCTGCAGCCGGTCTCCACCCTCGCCCGGGAGACAGCACTCTTCGTGAACCTCCACTCGATCACCCGCGGGCTGAACCGCTGGCTGGCGCTGCGCCAGCTGCTCGACCTGCTCCGTGACCGGGTGGAGGTGGCGGAGCGGGGCGTCACCATCCCCGACTACCCGGAGCTCACGCAGTTCATCGAGTCCGAGTTCCCCCTCTCCGACAAGGGCATCGCGGCCTTCGCGGTCGCGCACCCCTCGGAGACCGCCGACCGCATGATCGCGTGGGGCGACGGCGTCAACGCCGCCATCGCAGACATGGTGCACGGGTGCGGGCCGTTCCCCGGCGCCCGCGAGGCGATGGAGGCGATGTACCCGTACGTCGACGAGATGACCGTCTCCGCCACCCCGCTGGAGGCGCTCCAGCGGGAGTGGACCGAGCACGGCCTCGCCCGGTACATGCAGGTGATCGCCGGGCAGGAGATGGGGTCCAAGGCCCAGCACGTGCAGTACGCCGCCACGGGAAAGTACCCGCAGGACCACATCATGCTCATCGGCGACGCCCCCGG
>DBPQ01000126.1:31965-32345 GCA_002304945.1 Actinomycetales bacterium UBA1416
GGCACCTATGCCGGCGACTACCAGCGCCAACTGGTGGAGGAGTTCGAGAGTCACCTGCCGGACGAGGTGCCGTGGGAGACCATCTCGGGCAACCGGAAGGTCGCGATGCCGCGGGTGAAGAGCTAGCCCCGCACCGACCAGGCGGTCGCCAGGGGGAGCGGGTCCACCACCCACGCCTCCCAGCCCGCCATCCCGGCGAACCACTCGGCGCCCTCGCGACCCGCCACCACCAGCGCGGTCGCGAGGGCGTCGGCCAGACCGGCGTCGGGCCCGACCACCGTGGCCGACCGCGCGCCCCGCGCCGGCCCACCCGTGCGCGGATCCCGCACGTGCCCGCCCCGCTCGTACGGGCCCGACGTCGCCACCGCCCCGTCGCCCGG
>DBPQ01000044.1:0-16850 GCA_002304945.1 Actinomycetales bacterium UBA1416
TGGTGGCGGGCGGCGCCGCTGCCGCCGTCGGCCACCGCGGTGTGGGCCTCGTCCACGATCACCAGCTCGGGCGCTTGGTTGAGAAACTCGAAGCGGCGGTGGGCGGACTTGATGAAGTCGGTGGAGACCACCGTGTAGGGGTGCCGCTCGAACAGCGACTCGTCCATCATGAGGCCGCGCTCCAGGCTGCGGACGGTGGAGGTGAGGACGAGTTCGGCGTCGATGGCGAACTTCTCGCGGAGTTCGCGCTGCCACTGCTCGGCCAGCGCGGGGCTGCAGAGGACGGTGAGCCGCTGGACGGTGCCCTGGGCGAGGAGTTCCGCGGCGATCAGGCCGGCCTCGACGGTCTTGCCGATGCCGACATCGTCCGCGATGAGGAGACGGGTGACGTCCTGGCGGAGGGCCAGCATGAGGGGGACGTACTGGTAGGCGCGGGGCTCGACGGCGAGGCCCGCGACACTGCGGAACGGGCCGGCCGAGGAGCGGAAGCCGATCCGGAGCGCGGTGCGGAGGAGGCCGGCGGAGGCGGCGTCGCCGAGGTCATCCGGGCTCGGGGCCGGGAAGGTGGCGGGGTGGACGGGTTCGAGTGCGGGGAAGACGCCCGCGACGTCGTCGTGGCCGCCGCCGAGGGGGCGGAGGACGAGGAAGTCGGGCGCGGAGTCAGGGAGGACCACCCACTCGCGCCCCCGGGTGCGGACGAGGCTGCCGGCGGCGTAGGTGGTTGGCACTTCGAATCCCCCTGGGCGACGGCGTCGGTGACGTTCTCCTGCCAGCCTACGTCGAGACGGCGAGGGATTCGGGGCAGCGCGCGGCGGCGGCTACTTCGTGTAGTGGTACCTGCACTGCAGGATCACGAGATCCTCGCCCCGCACCAGGTACACGAGCCTGCGCTCCTCCGTGATGCGACGGGAATACCCATCCGGGATGCCGTACTTCAGGCGCTCGGGCTTGCCGATGCCTTCGAAGGGATCGCGCAGGCAGTCATCGATCAGCCGATTGATCCTCTTCACGATGGTCCGATCGAGGGACTGCCACGTGACGTAGTCCTCCCACGCCTGTGGCGCGAACACGAGTCTCACGAGCGGTCGAGTTCTCGCTCGGTGCCCTCCCCCGCCTCAACTGCCTCGAGCGCGTCCAGCAACCGCCGCGCGTTAGCGGGCGACCGGAACAGATAGGCCGTCTCCTGCCATGCGGCATAGTCATCGGCGGACATGAGCACCGCGTTCCCGCGCTTGGAGGTGATCTCCACGGGGGCGCGATCGTCATTGACGCGCTCGATGAGCGGGAACAGCAGCTTGCGGGCCTCGCTCGCGGTGATGGACATGAGTTCCTCCTGACTGGTACGAGATACCGTACCACTCTCCGCAATCTCGCAGCACCCTCACCTGCACCGGCCCGGATTCCTCGAGATCCACCGTCACCAGTCTGGCCGGTCAGAGCGCCCCCCCCGGACACCGACAGGCGAAGTCCACAGGCCACGAGGACGGGGCCGGGGTTCGTGTCAGACCCCCTCCTTACACTGGAGGCATGGTCGATGGCAGGGGGAAACCGCAGGTGGCGGGGGTGACGGCGCCCGCCGAGCCGGACACAGGCACGGCAGCGGCGCCCGCCGAGATCGTCACCTTCACCCAGTGGCTGGCGGCTCTGCCGGCCGCAGTGGCGGAGGCGGAGAACGTGGACCGGATCCGTGCCCTGGAGGAGTTGAAGGCGGTCTGCGCAGCGGCGCAGGCGCGTGAGACAGCCACGTTCGATGTGGCCCGCCGTGATGCGGAGGCTGGGCGGGGGGTGCCGGCAGGCCAGCGCGGACGAGGGGTTGCCTCCGAGGTGGCACTGGCCCGGCGAGTTTCGCCCGCCCAGGGGTCCCGGCACCTGGGGTTGGCCCGAGCGCTCGTCTCCGAGTTGCCGCACACCATGGCCGCCCTGACGAAGGGTGAACTCACGGAGTGGCGGGCAACGATCGTCGCCAAGGAGACCGGCTGGTTGCCCGTGGAGGGCCGTCGCCATGTCGACGAGCAGCTTGCCCCGATGCTGACCCAGTTGGGGGACAGACGCCTCGCGGCCGAAGCGCGTCGTTTGGCTCAGGCGTGGGACCCAGCGGAGGCAGTCCGGCACCTCGCCCGGGCTGAGAAGGAACGGTGCGTCACCATCCGGCCAGCCCCGGACTCCATGGTCTACCTCACTGCCCTGCTACCCATGGTGCAGGGGATCGGAGCGTTCGCCGCGCTGGACCAGCACGCACGGACGATGATCGGCACCGGGCAGGCCGGCGAGAGGACCCGGGGACAGGTCATGGCCGACACCTTGGTGGAACGCCTCACTGGACGATCCACCGCAACCGCAGTGCCGGTGGAGGTCCATCTCGTGATGACGGACACCGCCATGCTCGGCGGACACGGCGTTGGTGTCGAGTCCCCGGCGTGGGTGGTCGGCCACGGTCCGATCCCCGCCGCGGCGGCCCGGGCGTTGCTGGACCCGGGCCGGGACGGACCAGCCGGTGAACCCCGGGTGTGGCTCCGCCGGTTGTACGCGCACCCGGAGACCGGGCAACTGGTCGCCATGGACTCCAAGCGGCGCCTGTTCGACGGCCTGCTCCGCCGCATGGTGGTCCTGCGGGATGACACGTGCCGCAACCCGTGGTGTGACGCCCCGATCCGGCACATCGACCACGCCACCCCCCACGCCGCCGGCGGAGACACCAGCTATGACAACGCCTCCGGTCTGTGTGCGCGCTGCAACCAGGGCAAGGAGAACCCCGGCTGGCACCACCGGGCCTCTCCTGACCACCTCACCGTGACCACTCCCACCGGCCACGCCTACCAGCGCGCCACCCTCCCCATCGGACCGAGCCGACCACCGAGCCGACCACCGAGCCGTGGTCACTCGCGATCACGCCGGAGCATGAGACCGCGCACCGTCCGTGCCCGACGACGGGCACGGCGCAGGACCGGGCCAACCAGGCAGGGGCGCTGACGGGTGACGCCCCGCAGCGTGGCGGGGTAGCGCGGTCGGCAGCCCCCAGCACCCGTCCATCGTCTTAGCGCGCCTGACTCGCACCGAACGTCGACCTGTGCCGCGCCACGACCGCCGACCAGTCGTCGTCGTACCGCACCCGCACCACGTCCCACCCGATGTCCGCGAGCCGCTCCTCGGCCTCGGCGTCGCGCTCGGCCTGGCGGGCGCCGTCGTGCACCGGCCCGTCCACGAACACGGCCACCGGGATGGACCCGGGCCGCTCGTACACGAAGTCCGGCCGTGCCCCCGCGTCCGCCACGTACACCTGCGCCCGGTCGGGCAACTGGAGCCCACGCTCGTCGAGCCACGCAACGAACCGGGACTCGAGGCCGGAGTCCGCGAGCCTGCCCAGCCCCTCCCGCTGGTCAGCGCGCGTGCGGCCCCCGGCACCCGTCTGCGTCACCGATCCGGCGAGCGCAAGCAGGATGTCGCGCACCGCGTGCCGGTCGATCGACGCATGGTCGTGCTGGTTCCCGTAGGCGAGCAGGCACTCGTAGCACGCCTTCTCGCACCGCTCCCGCGCCCCCTCGGCGTGGTCGAGGTCCTCCCCCGTGTCCGGGTCGAAGTGCGCGATCCCAAGTGCGGCCCGTGCGATCCGAGCCACCGCATCCGGCTCCATCACCAGCCGCCGCAGGGCTCCCGCGCCACCTTCCGCCGACTCCGTCAGCAGCAGGCGCCCGCGCCCGTCCAGGTCCGGCAGCGCCTGGCTGTCCAGCTCCGAGTCCTCCAGCTGGAACTCCGCCTCCGCGCCCCGCTCCAGGGCGTACCGCAGGCTGATCGCCACGTCCTCCTCCACCCGCTCCGCCAGCCGCACCACGAGGAGGTTGCGCCGATCCTCCACGAACGGGATCACCCGGGCCTTCCGCTTCACGTCCTCGGCCGCCTCGAGGTCGGCCATGTCCACGGTCGTGTCCGGCGCCTGCTTGTCGGCGAGCCACCGTCCGTCCACCGTGTCCAGCCAGAACCCGCGCTCGTGCTTGTTCTTCCGGCGCTTCCGCCCCACGTTCGCGATGCGGATGGTGGCGGAATCGCCGTAGGTGAGGGAGATCAGGGGCTCCCCGGCGGGCGCGCCGTCCCCGCCGCTCGCCGACGCCATCGCCTCCACTCGGCCCGGCCGCTCACCGTGGTCGTGGAAGCGGTAGGAGACCTCCAGCTCGAACCCGGCGCGCCTGCGCTCCTCCTCGTCGGACGAGATCCGCTCCCGCCGGCGGGTGAACACGGTGCGCAGCCCCAACAGGCCGTACGTCTTCCCGCCCAGTCGTTCGCCGCAGCTGTCGCAGACGTCGGTGCCGACTCCCACCTCGTGGTGGTACCCGCAGTGCCCGCAGCGCCACGCCTCCTCGGTGGCCACGCCGCCCACCCCGGTTGCGGTGCCGCTTCCGTGCGGGAGCTGGATCCGGTGGACCTCGTACCGCGCCCCCTCGTGGTAGATCAGCGCGCCCGGGCCGAACTCGTTGATCGCGAGGAACCGCGGCCGCTGGATGTAGTCGCCGTCGCGCTGCCCGCGGCGCGCCCGGCTCCCCGGCACGTATGCCGCCAGCGGCAGGCGTGGGAACGAGTACCCCGGGAGGAAGCCCTCGGAGGCGAGGTAGCGGTAGGAGTAGAAGTCGGACTGACCGATCTCCGAGTCCTCGTTGCGCAGCAGCACCAACTGGCTCTCCGCGTCCGCCCGCCGCCTCTTGGCCGCATCCCGGTCCCGCGCGGACGCCCGCGGGTCCAGCACGATCCGCTGCTGCTGCTCGGACTCCTCCAGCGCCGTGAGGTACAGGGTCCGCCACCGCCCGAGCGCTGCGTCCAGCGCCTGGGGTGCTGCCTTCACCTGTTCGGCGACCCATTCGTCCGACCACCACGGCACGGCGTCGCCACCGGTGTCCCATGCCTCGCGGAGCTCGGTGAGCACGCGCTCGGCCCGCTCGGTCGCCCGACGGCGGGCGCCGCCGTCAGTCAGCCCCCGCCAGAGTTCGGGCAGGATCGGCAGCTGGGGGTCGGCGGTGTCGACGACGTCGGTCAGCTTCGCCCGCATCGACTGGTCCGTCTCGGCGAGCCAGATCGCGTTCACGTGGCTGCGGACGAGGTCCTCGTTGCCGAGGTCCAGGCGCGGCGGCGCCACGGAGCCGGCCACCATGTCCCGCGAGTGGCGGAACCAGTAGGAGTCGTGGGCGTTGCCGGTGGCGCAGTAGGTGACCACGAGCGCGGGCTGGCCGGAGCGGCCGGCCCGGCCGGAGCGCTGCGCGTAGTTGGCCGGCGTGGGCGGGACGTTGCGTAGGCCCACGGCGTTCAGGCTGGCGATGTCCACGCCGAGCTCCATGGTGGGCGAGCAGTACAGCAGCGGCAGCGTCCCCTTCCGGAAACGGTCCTCCCGCTCCTGGCGGACGTCCTGCGGCACCTGCGCCGTGTGTTCCCGTGCGGCGAGGCCGTTCAGGGTGCGGGCGAGGTCGCGGTACAGGTCCCGGAAGAAGGGGTTGACCCGGGCCACCTCCTCGCTGTGGAGGTTCTTGCGCAGCGGATCGTCCGCTCCGCGTGTGCCGTCACCGGGCAACCAGCGGATGGCGGAGGCCTTCACGCGGTAGCCCGGCAGCTTCCTGCCCGTCCTCGGATCATCCGCCTCGACGACGACGCTCAGCAGCCCCACCTGCTCGAGCGCGTCGAGGAGATCGGCGATCGCCTCGTGCGTGTCCTCCACAGAACTCAGCCCGGGGAGGGTGCGGCGCAGGTAGCGCCCGAACGCCCCGCGGGGCGAGAGGTTGAGATCCCCGCGGTAGCCACCCGTGGAGCCGGTCCGGGCAAACGCCGTGCCGACGACGGCCGGCCGTTCGCCGTCGGCCATCGCCCAGCCGGACTCGGGACGCAGGAGCTGGCGGGACTCGCGTTCCACCCGCTCGAAGCCCTCGGTGGTGAGGGTGGGGATGTCGATGGCGAGCGAGCGGCGGAGCTCATCGAGCAGGATGTGGGCGAGTTCCTGGCGCACCTCCGGCCGGGCTCCCGCGAGCGCCACGTTCCGGGGCCGGCCCTGCCGGTCCTGCTCCCAGATCTCCTGGTCCGCGGCGATGGCGGAGAGGTCCGCGTAGCGCACGGCGAGCAGGCCGGTCTGTTCGAGGTTAGGCAGCGTGACACGCCACCCGCGCTGCAGGTCCGTGTACAGCCGGTACTCCACGACGTTGCGGAGCGCCCGCTCCGCCTGCTCCCGTGCGGAGTACCGGGCCTCGGGGTTCTGGGCGAAGTCGGCCATGGTGAGCCCCAGCCGCTCGGTGACCTCCTGCGCCACCACCTCATGCGTGAGTCCACCCGGGTGTGCGGCCATCGCGGCATGGAGCGCGCCGCGGAGCTGGACAACCTGGACGAAGTCGTTGAAGTGTCCGGCCTGCAGGGACGCGTCCTGCCGGTTGTCCACGAAAGTGAGGAGCTTGCGGGCGTCGTCGCCGAGCTCCTCCGGCGGCAGGGCCTTCAGCGAGCGGACGATGCTCGCGGACACCACGGTAACCGCCGAGGACCGGCCCTCCTGGTCCAGGGTGGCCAGCTTGGCGAAGTCGCTCCCGCGCACCTGCTCGTACGAGACGCGGCACCGCAGGCAGAAGGCGAACGGCGTGGACATGAACCACGCCTGCATCCCCTGCCCGTGGGGCAGCTCGGAACCGTCCGGGGCGAGCCAGACCTCCCGCGGGAGGTACTTCTGCTTGGTGGCCGTCACCGCCCGGCTGCCGTCCTCCAGTTCCACCAGCCAGTGGTCCGGCAGGCGGTCATCGGTCACCGGGTCGGCCGGCCATGGCAGGTCGGAGGACACGTAGAGGTACCCGGTGACGGCGTCACCGCCCGACGCATCCCGGTCCTTGCGCGGCACGTACGTGGGAACCCCGCGCTTCTCGGTGCGTGCCACAACGAGGTACTCCTGGCCGCACTCGCGGCAGAAGCCGAGCGGCAGGAGTGCCTTCTCGGGCGCGCCGGGGACACGGAGCTGGTAGGTGTCCGTGAGGTGGCGGCCCTCCTCTGGTTCCACCGACACGTACACCGTGTCCCCCTTCGAGAGGAACTGGTGGAGACGGAAGGCGAACAGCGGCCGGCCGGTCTCGGGATCCCGGGCCTGGGAACCCTCGCCGAGGATCATACGGATGGCCTGTTCGCACCGCTCCGGCGTGAGGCCCGTGGCGGTGGCGAGGGTTGCCGCGGCGTGCGGCACCGTGATGGGCTTCCGCCGCACCAGCCGCCCGGTGCCGGGCTCCGTGTCCAGTCCGAAGGTGGTCTCGATCCACGCGGCGAAGGGGTCGGACGCCAGGTCGTCGTAACGACGCGGCGTGCCGGCGGTCCGGGAGAGCGCCCTCTCGACGGACTCCCCCAGCGCCCGTCCACGCACGCCCGACGACGGCGGCGCGGGCGGCGTCGTCGTCGCGCGCCGGAGGGTCTCGCCGATCACCCGGTCCGGCGTGACCTCGGAGCCGAAGAGGCGGGTGGCGACGTCGGCGACCACGCGCTGCTGGTCGGCGATCGAGCCACCGGACGCCATGGTGGCGGAGGTGCCGATGGCCTGGAGGGACGGGGACTCGCAGACGTCGCGGAGGCGGCGGACGAGGAGTGCGACGTCGGCGCCCTGGCGGCCGCGGTAGGTGTGGAGTTCGTCGAGGACGAGGAAGCGGAGTCCCTTGGCGGCGCGGATGAGGTGGGCGCGTTCGTCCGGACGGGTCAGGACGAGTTCGAGCATCACGTAGTTGGTGAGCAGGATGTCGGGTGGGTCGGCGAGGATCGCGCGGCGTTCCTCCGGCGACTCCTGGCCGGTGTAGCGGGCAAAGGTGACCGGCTCACCGTTCTCGGGGTAGCCGAACTTCAGGAACTTCTCGAGTTCATGGCGCTGCGAATTGGCGAGGGCATTCATCGGGTAGACGATGATCGCCTTGACTCCGGGTGTGCGGGCGCCGCGCGCCGCGGCGCGTTCGCAAAGCACGGAGTCCACGATCGGCACGATGTAGGCGAGGGACTTGCCGGAGCCTGTTCCGGTGGTGAGCACGTAGGAGTGGCCAGTGCGGGCCGCCTCGATGGCGTCGACCTGGTGGCGGTGGAGGGTGAGGGACCGCGTGCCGGGATCCTCGATGGCTTCCTTGACCCGGAAGATTCGCTCGTTCTCTGGGTGGAGGAGGCCGCGGCGGACCAGGTCCGGAATCGTTCCACCGGCTTCGAAACTGGGATTCAGCGAGAGCCAGGGATCTGGCCACTGGATGCCGGAGTTCAGCTGAGACTGGACGAATTCGGCGATGCGGGGGTCACGGGGGCTCACGAATCCCGTGGTGAAGGCCCGGTAATCCTCGATCAGCTGGTTGTGCACCTGAAAGACGTCCACTGTTTCCCCGTCCCCAATTCCTGCGAGTCGTCCCTGACCGCTCACGCAATGGTGAGTTCCCTGAAACCAATCTAGGCGCTTCCGAGCCGCTTTCCGGGGACGCCGCAGGACGGAGGGTCAGGCCTTCTCGGGCTGTGAATGCAAGTCCGGGCCCAGCTCGGACCGCTTCTCCTCGATCTGCAGGAACCGGATGAACGCGTCGGCGCCCCGGACTTCGATGGGGTGCTCAGGGCGGATGTAGGTGTCGGGAGTCACTCGAACCCTGATCTCCTCGACGCCGTGCCGACCAGCTTGGGCGATGCGCCGCCTGCCATTCGGCTGGTACCCGGTCTTCCGGCTGACCGCCGCGGAAGCCGCGTTCCCCTCGATGTAGCCGGAGTGGCACTCCAGCGCCCCGAGGTGATCGAAGGCGAAGCCGACGATCGCCTGCCTCATCAGGGTCCCCGTCCCCTTCCCCTGGTGGTCGAGCCCGAGCCAAGATCCCGTGGAAACCGAGCGACTGAGTGGAAACTGGTCGGCGGACATGTCCTGCGCCCCGACGATCGCGCCGTCGCGCCGGACGACAAGGGCGAAGTTCCACTTGTCGGGTGCGAACGCGGCACGCTGGGACCACCACCATGCCAGGGACGTCGCGGGGAAGGCGTTCGGGTTCCCGGGCTGGTACGGAACCTCGTGCCAGGCCTCCAGAAACGGCATCGGAAGCTGCGGGTCCACCACCCCTGCCGCAACGACGTCGACCACGCCAGGGATGTCCTCGTCGCGCAACACACGCAACTCAACAGGGCCGCACCCGATGGTGAGCCCGAAGGGTGGAAAGATTTCCTCCAGAGTGAGCACGGTCCAGCCTGACACGAATGGGCCGGGCCTGTCCTCGTGCCGTCCGGGCCGATATCGTGGGGTCGATTCCCAGCAGCAGCGAAGGAGTCGACCGGTGGCGAAGTACCTGATCTCGTTCCCCAGTGCCGCCATGGCGGTACGAGAGGAGGAGCCCTCCCGAGAGGAGACGCTGCGGTGGGCGGGTCGGACGGACGGCGGATGACGCCCGCGAAGGAAGACGCAGCGGCGTCGTCGGACATGGGTCATGACGCGATGACACGGCACGCCGAACCTCCGTCAGAGGTGTGCCTGTTCTGCGCCATTGCGGCCGGGGAGGCCGAGGCCAGCGTGGTGCACGAGGACACGACCGTCGTGGCCTTCATGGACCGGTACCCGGTCACGCCCGGCCATCTCCTGGTGGTACCACGCCGGCATGCGGTGGGTCTCGAGGACCTCGACGGCACCACGAGTGCTCACGTCTGGTCGGTCGGTCATGACATGGCACGGGCCCTGCGACGCTCGAGCATGCGCTGCGAGGGCATCAACATCCTGCTCTGCGACGGCGAGGTCGCCTTCCAGTCAGTCTTCCACTTCCACCTCCACGTCATCCCCCGGTACGCGGGGGACGGCTGGACGATCGAACCCGACACGAAAGAACGCGACAGGTCACTCCTCGACAGCGACGCGCACGCGATCAAGGAGGCCATCGCGTCAACGCGGTGATTGCTGATCTCGGCTCGCTTGGCAGTCAGCACTGGGTTGGAGGCTGATCGAACTGGTCCGCAACCCTCGGGCTCTGCTCTGGCGGGCATGACGGTCTCGAAGTGCGCCCCCCGGCGGCAGATGACGCTCGCTCGGCAGCGTGGCGACGTCGTCGGACGACCTGTTGACGATCGCCGTCAGGTACGGCTAAGGCTCGACCGGGGCGTGCGGGCGCGCGGTTCGCGCCGTCCAGGGCGTCTACCGGAGTGACGCCTGCCGGGACGGGGTCGCTCACGCAGCCAACAGAAGGCTCGGCCTGACCGTCCAAGAAGACCACCATGCACATCCCCGCCGTTGGCACGCGGCGCCATCGAGAACGGGCTCCCCGCGGCCGTCGCAGCCGCGGCGTGGGAGTTCATCCACGGCCGCGGTCCGAGGAGCCCTCTCGAGTGGGCAGCCACTGCGCGGTACCCTCGTCACGATCCCTCACGGCCGGTCCACAGAAGATCGGGGCTGCCGGAACTCGAACTCAACCTGGGCTGCGGGGTCAATGCTCGTGATGATCCTGCTGTAGAACGCTTCGGCTTGATCTCTCAGCACCTCCTCATTCGAGGCGATGTACTGCTCCTGGTCGTCAGCGCTGAGAATGTCGTTCACCATTTCCAGGGGGTCGATCTGAGGCGTCACCCAGCTCAACACACCGTTGTTCTCGGCGACCAACTTGAAACTCACATTGTCATGACCGATGAACTTGAACTCGGGAATCTGAACGACATAGCCGCCATCGTCGGTCTGCTCGATGTCGACATCCCTGCCCTCTATGCCAAGCTTGGCATTGAAGGTGTACTGGATGAACGACGCTCTCTCGCTGCCGGGGACCTCAACGCCAAAGAGGGCTCTCCTCTCGGCGGACTTCTCTGAGATCCCCTGAATACCCAGGCTCAGCAGCACCACCTGCTCCCTGCGTTCCACCGCGTTGATGATCTGCGAGTGACTGGTCGCGGAGTTCGACTCAAGAAGCGGAAGATCCGGAAAGACCTTCACTGCGCCGAAGGCGAGCAGCGCCCCTGCGACCAACACGCCGACCAGCCACAGGAAGAACTTCCCGACCCCAGCCATCATCGAATCTCCCAACTGCCCCAACCCAGTTGCTTCGCTGCATCTGGGACCACCTAACCCCCGGGCGTGCTGTCGGGTTGAATACACCGTCGGGCATCAACCGTCTCTTGACGGTACCTCATCTCAACCTGAACAGCTCGGACTTCTGGGCTCTGTCCATCCTTTACCATTCTCCGCTGCTTTCGCAGACGGAGTGCCACCGATGCGTGCCATCGTGCTGCCGTCGAGAAAGGTCTTGGGCCGGTATGGGCTACGTCTGCTGTGTTGGGAGAGCAAAGAGCCCGGACCACCGTGGTCCGGGCCCTTCGGGTTTCCTCGGGTGAGCTGTTCGAGCTCAGGAGAATTGCTCGAGTGCTTCGCGAGCCTCGGCCCCGTAAACGACCGACGGGCCGCCCCCCATCAGGATGGCGACGCCGATCGTCTCGATGACCTCGTCACGGGTTGCGCCCGCGGCGAGCGCGTCCTTGACGTGGCAGGCGATGCAACCCTCACACCGGATCGCTATCGCGATCGCGAGGGACTGAAGTTCCTTGTCCTTCGTTGAGAGCGCACCAGGGGCCACTGCCGCCTTGTGAACGGTTCCGAACCCCTGCATGAGGTCGGGGAGGTCCCTTCCGAGTGCCCCCATCCCGTTGAGAACGGCGGCGTGAATCTGTGCAAAGTCCTTCGACATGTTTCGTCTCCTTTCGTCCACCCATTCTGTGCAGACGCCTGCGGCACCGATCTGGGACCTCGGCCCGGGATGGATCTGGGACTTCAGCCCGGGATGGCTGTCTTGCGTGCATGTCTTCGTCCGGCCATCGACGGGGAGCTGCGGGCGGCGCTGTCGGTGTCCTGCCCGCGGACCAGTGCTGGTCCTGGAGCGAGCGCTGGTAAGAACGCGAATGCGAGGTCGACGAGCACGTCGCTGCCGGCTGCGTGACCCATCGCGAGTCCACCGAGGACTTCCCGCCTGTGACGCCCACGCCAACGACCCCCACCCACACCCCGGCCCGCCGCGCTGCGGGTGAAACCGGTGCGGTCCGCTCCCGGCATCCTCGGAATGACCTGGTCATTCACCAGTCCCGACGGGCGAGCGACCTTCCAACTCATCACCGTGAACGGCGAACTGCACTGCCGGTGGCGTCGGGTGGGAGACACGACGCTTTCAAGAACCCGTAGGGGTCGGGTACTCAACGGGGTCAGTGCTTTCAAGCCGCGACCCGCCGACATCGTGCAGGACGACGTGTTCCGCTTGACCGAGACCGTCACGGCCGTGCGCAGCCGACGATCGTATGTCGAAGTCGGGTTACGCCACGGACGGTGAGATCAGTGTGGAGGCCCAGCGCAGGAATTCCCGTGCGGCGCGCGGATCGCTCGCCACTTCCATGTGGCCCTGGTCCTCGTGCACGATCAGCGTGCAGTTCGGGATGAGCGCGGCCGTCTCCTCGATCACTGATCTCGGGAAGAACTGATCGCGGTCGCCGGCAATCAGGAGAATCGGGACGGTGATCTCAAGGAGGATGACCCGGGAGTCGAACGCCAACCCCGCCTCGGTCTCGACGATGAGATCACCCATCGGGACGCCCAATCATCCCTCCGAACGATTCGCCGACCACCACGTCCACAAACCGAACTGATCCTCGATCAGGGCGGCGACATCGTCCGCCATGTCGAGGAGGGTGTGGCCTTGGGGCATGGTGCGCCGTCATCCCACCGCCCACACCGTGTAGCCGGCATCCGAGAACGGCCGGTACATCAGACTGGCGGCGCGCTGCGCATCGCAACTCCTCCCGACCCTCCGAGCCTATTCCCGCGGGCGGCACTGCAAACATCCCGAGGGTCCACCGAACACGCCCCATGCGACTTCCTCGTTCAGGACTGTCGCGGCACCGCCGCAGTCGGAGATGGGCGAGGATTGGCCGACAGCACTCATTGAGGAGACCTGACGATGAACTTCTTCCCGAACGTCGAACCCCTGCCCGACAGGGGCGATTGCGACGAGCCTGTGATCCCCGTGTGGGCCGGGGCGCCGGAGGACGTCATGCCTGGGGTGGTCCCGGTCGAGCTGGTACTGGGACGGTCCGAGAGCACGGTGGTGCTGCTGACCAGCATTCGAGCGTTTCCCACAGGGCTCTCCATGCACCTGAGTGTGCGAGTGCGGGGTCCCTTGGGGCACAGGGACCTGCACGCAGAGATGTTCGACGGGCCCTTCTCGCACAACGCTGACACAGACTGGCAGGCGAGGCGGTTGAAGTGGGGCTTCGAGTTCGCCGACGGCACCCGAGCCACCAACGTCGACCCGTTCCTGCCGCTGCCCGACCACGATGATCCGACGTGGGAACCGGACCGGCCCGTCCTGATGGGTGGCGGCGGAGGAGGTTCGCCAAGATCGATCGACCGGGACTACTGGCTGTGGCCACTTCCTCCCGCGGGAACTCTGCGTGTCGCATGCGAGTGGCTCGATCATGGGATCGAAATGACCGTCCAGGACGTGCCGCTCGCTCCCATCCTGGACGCCGCCACGCGTTCTGCACCCCTCTGGCCGTAGGACCGAAGCGACAGGTCTGCAGAGGTGGTGCCCGGCTGGGACGTCGAAGGGCATGGCCGCCACGGCGAGCGCCCGGAGATCCGGGGGGCCGGGTCGCCCCCGATCCCCTCCTCGCCTCCGACGGCCCTCACATCAGGCCTCCGGGCGATCGTCATGCGCCGCGATGAACTTCGTGATCGCTGAAGCGAGTTCTGTGGGGTGAGTGAGGGCCAGGTCATGGCCGGCACCGTCAATCATGACGGTGCTCATCCCCGGGAACAGGGCGTGCATCCACGTCCTGGTCTGCTGGAACCACGACCCGCTGTCGGTCCCGCCGACGTACAGCACCGGCGCGGACACCCGCGCGGCGTCGTCGGCCCCGTACTGCCACCCCAGCAGCGCTGGGATGTCACGGAGGAAGAACGCGTCCGCGTCCCGCTCGAGGCGGGCGACCGACCCCGGTACCAGCGCCTCCTGCCGGGAACGCCAGTCGCGCCCGCTGAGCATGGTCATGACCTCCTCGAGGGCCGCTGCTCCTCCCTCCCGCTCGTGTGTGTGGAGCAGGTGACGGTTGGCTGCCAGGAAGTCCGCGGAGTCCGGGACGTGCCGGGGTGGTGGCTCGGCAACCGTGAGGGTCCGCACCGCGTTGGGGGCAGCACTGGCGAGGGTGAGGGCGACCGCCGCGGAGTAGCTCGCCCCGATCACGTGCGCAGGTACGGAGTCCAGTTCGGACAGGATCGCAAGGCAGTCCGTGGCATCGATATCGATGGACGCCGGTCCGCGCGTCGCGGCGCTCCCGCCGTAGCCTCGGCGGTCGAAGGTGATGACGCGGTACCGCTCGCGGAGCAGGCGCATCACGGGCATCAACTCGTCCACCGACAGTGCCGTCTGCACCACCATCACGGGTTCCCCGGAACCGTCGGACCGCGCCGACAGCACTCCACCGTCGACGGCGACCTCGCTGTGTCCCATGGAGTCGAATCTCGCACCGGGCGGGACACGAGGCAAGACCGCTGAGCCGACGACCTCAGCCGGATAGCTGGCTCAATCCGCGGCGCTTGGGGTCGCCACCGGGTTGACCGCCAGCCTGCACCAGGCAGCGACGGTTGTGCTCAGTGACGCGTGGTGAGTGTGAGGAAGATGTCAGTGCCGGCCGCTGCCGCCTGAATGTCTGCCACCGAGTCCACGGCCCACGTTGGGCCGTGGGCTGCGGCGTGTGGGCCCACCCCGATGACCCGCATGCCAGCAGCGAGACCCGCCGCGATGCCGTTCTCGGAGTCCTCGATAACCACGCAAGCAGCGGGGTCAACGCGAAGCAGTCGTGCGGCGGCGAGGAAGACCTCGGGGTCGGGCTTCCCGAACGTGACGTCTTCCGCCGTGACGGCGACCGGTGGCATCCGCACTCCTGCGGCACCCATCCGGGCCTCGGCGAGTTGCCGGGTGGCTGAGGTGACGAGCGCGTGGCGAAGTCCTGCGAGCTGGGCCAGCAGGGCGTCGGCGCCCGGGATCTCGACGACGCCGTCCAGTTCGACGGTCTCGCGGACCAGCAGTTGCTCGTTCTCCGCGATGTTGACCTCGTGGGGGCGATCGGGCAGGAGCAGCGCCATGCTGTCCTTCCCCTGACGACCATGGACGATCGCCAGCGTCCGCGCCGGATCCACGCCGTGGGAGTCGGACCACTCTCGCCAGAGCCGCTCGACGACGGCCGTGGAGTCGACGAGCGTGCCGTCCATGTCGAGCAGGACGGCGGCAGCGACGGTCTCGATCATGCTTCGACCCTACCGGGCGTCCGAGAGCCGCTCGGCCCCCCGACTCCGCGAGGACGCACGAGGGCCGTTCGTCCCCTATTGCAGACTCCTGACGGCGCGTAGCATGCGATTCAACATTCTATTAGGAACGCCGGAGACGCGCGCCCGGATCGTCGAGGCGGCGTTCGCCGAGTTCTCGGCGGGCGGGTACGAGGCGTCGTCGTTGCGGACGATCGCGGCGGCAGCGGGTTTGAGCCATCCCGGCCTGCTGCACCACTTCCCCACCAAGCAGGCACTGCTGGAGGCGGTGCTGACCGCGCAGGAGGAGGCGGGCCAGGAGGCGTTCGACGGTACCCCGGCCCCGACGACGGTGGCCGGGCTGGCCGACGTCGTCAGCGCCGCCGTCGCCCTCGATCGCCGGGCGACGGCGCTCGTCCAGCTGCGTGCGCGGCTCGCCGTTGCCGGCGGCGACCCCGAGCACCCCGCGCATGACTTCGCCGTGCGCCGCTACGAGCGGTTGGCAAACCAGATGGCGGGGCAGATCGCCGCGTTGCCCGAGGGTGAGATCGGGGTTGACATGCGGCCCCAGGAGGCGGCCGACATCCTCCTCGCCACCATCGAGGGGCTCCTCGTCCGTGGCCTCACGGAGCCCGACCTCGACGTGCCGGGGCTTGTTCGGCTCGCGGTCCTGCGGGTGGTTGGGGGCTGATGGCTCGGCGCTCGGGTGGGCGTCGTCGTCCCTGGCAGCATCGCCGCGAGCTCTTGCGCACGTCCCTTGAACGGCGGTTCAATGACCAGACCACGCACGCACCGAGGACAGTGAGGTGAAACCGATGCAGAAGATCGTGCCCAGCCTGTGGTTCGACCACGTCGCGGCCGAGGCCGCCAATTTCTACGCCGAGGTCCTTCCCGGTGCCACGGTGACCGACACGCAGTACTACCCGACGGAGGGCCTGCTCGACTTTCAGCAGGAGTTCGCCGGCAAGGAGCTCACGGTCGAGTTCGAGGTGCAGGGGTACCGGTTCGTGGCGATCAACGCGGGCCCTCAGTTCCGGGTGAACCCGTCGGTGTCGTTCATGCTGAACTTCGATCCGTCCCGCGACGAGCGGGCTCGCGAGCATCTGGACGAGGCGTGGGCGGCGCTCTCGGACGGTGGTGCCGAGCTGATGACGTTGGGTGAGTATGAGTTCAGCCCGCACTACGGGTGGATCCAGGACCGATTCGGGGTGAGTTGGCAGCTCATCCTCACCGATGCCGCCGGCGAGCCGCGGCCCTTCGTGATCCCCAACGTGCTGTTCGGGGGCGCGGCGCAGAACCGTGCTGGCGAGGCGATGGAGTACTACACGTCGGTGTTCGAGGGTGCCAGGACGGGAGACGTGTGGCGGTACCCGGACGCGGTCGGTCCCGCTCCCGCCGGGAGCATCATGTTCGGTGAGCTCAACCTGTTCGGCCAGTGGTTCGCGCTCATGGACTCGGCGGTGGAGCAGGACTTCACGTTCAATCCGGGCGTCTCGTTGATGCTCCAGTGCGAGGACCAGGAGGAGCTCGAGCGCTACTGGCACGAACTCTCCGCCGTTCCGGAGGCCGAGCAGTGCGGCTGGTTGGTGGACCGGTTCGG
>DBPQ01000044.1:16883-17177 GCA_002304945.1 Actinomycetales bacterium UBA1416
AAGATCGAGATCTCGGCGTTCTGATCCGCTCTGCGGCGACCCCACCGAAGGCCAGCCGATGCCCGATGTTCCGCCCGTGGGCCCGGGCCTGGCCCGCTCTCTGCCCGAGAAGCGCCCGTGCCCGCTCCGCCACCAGAGGCGCCCGTGCCCACTCCGCCACCCGAGAGGAACCACCGCGCGTGCATCCTTCCCTGCCCGCGACGTTGGCCGCCGAAATGTGACATGTTCCACATCTTCGGGTGGGTGGATAGGCGGTCCCGGCTGGGGATGGTGTCAGTGGTCGGCGAGACGATT
>DBPQ01000092.1 GCA_002304945.1 Actinomycetales bacterium UBA1416
ACGCCGCACTGTGCGCCCCGGCCGTGCACGCCGAGGGCCTCGCGGCCGCCAGGGCGGCGGGTGTCCGGCTCGTCCGCGTGGTCCCCGAGGACGGCGGCCCTCCCGACCTCGCCGCCCTGCTGGCCGCCGCCCNNGCGTGGTCCCCTCCGCGAACCCCTCGCCGCGATCGTCACGGCCCTGGACGATGAGCGGCGCTCCGCCCCGGACGAGCCGGTGGTGATCGCCGTCGACGTCCCCTCCGGCGTCGCCGACTCGGGAGCCGTCGCGGGGGCCGTCCTGCCCGCCCACCTCACCGTGACGATGGGCGCGCCCAAGCCCGCCCTCCTCCTGCCGCCGGCGTGCGGGGCCGCCGGACGGGTGGAGGTCGTGGACCTCGGGCTGCCGCTCGACCCCGCACGGGTCGCGGTCCGCCGGCTCGGCCCCGCGGACGTCGCCGACCTGTTCCCCTGGCCGCGGCGCGAGGACCACAAGTACACCCGCGGCGTGGCGGGCATCTGGGCCGGCAGCGACGCCTACCGCGGTGCCGCCGTCCTCGCCTGCGCCGGGGCGCTCGCCGCGGGGCCGGGCATGGTCCGCTACCTCGGCCCGGTCGCGTCGGTGCGGGACCACCTCCCCGAGGTGGTGACGGCCCCGGGCCGCCTCCAGTCCGCCCTCGTCGGCTCGGGGATCGCGGGAAGGGAGGCCGCGGAGTCCGCCCTGCGGGCGGCGGCCGGGCACGGGGTGCCCCTCGTCGTCGACGCCGGCGCCCTCGAGGCGCTCCGGGACGTCACGGGCCCCACCATCATCACCCCCCACGCGGGCGAACTGGCCGCCCTGCTCGGGGTGCCGCGGGCCGGCGTCGAGGGGGACCCGGCGACGGCCGCGCTCGACCTCGCCGCTGCCCGCGGCGTCAGCGTCCTGCTCAAGGGCCCGGTCACCGTGGTCGCCGCTCCGGACGGCACGCTGTACAGCCAGGACGGGGGCACGCCGTGGCTGGCGAGCGCCGGTTCCGGGGACGTGCTCGCGGGCATCCTCACGACGCTGCTCGCGCTGCGCCAGGCGCGCGCCGAGGAGGACGGCGGCTCCCTCGGGGCCGGGGACCTCGCGGCGGCCGGTGCCGCGGCGGCCTGGCTGCACGCCCGGGCCGGTAAGCGTGCCGCACGGGCGTCGGGCCCCGGGGCCGGGGGCCCCCTCACCGCGCGCGAGGTCGCCGCGGCAGTCCCGGCGGTGCTCGCAGCCCTCCCCCGATGACGTCGGGGAAGGGGGACGTCTGGGAGAATGGACGCGTGAGCCACCCCGTCCGTGCCGTCGTCAGCGACGCCGCCATCCGCCGGAACGTCGCGGCACTGCGCGCGCGCACGGCGGCCGCGGTCATGGCGGTGGTGAAGGCCGACGCCTACGGCCACGGCGCCCGGCACGCCGCCCGTGCCGCGGTGGAGGGGGGCGCCACCTGGCTGGGGATCGCCCAGGTCGAGGAGGCGGTCGCGCTCGCACCGGACCTCCCGGCCGCGCGGGTGCTGGCGTGGCTCCACACCCCGCGCACCGACCTGCGCGCGGCGCTGCGGCTCGGCATCGACCTCGGCGTGGGGGACCGGGGAGCGGTCGAGCACGTCGCGGACACCGCCGCGGCGCTCGGACGGACCGCCCGGGTGCACCTGAAGGTGGACACCGGGATGGCCCGTGGCGGCGTGCTGCCGGACCAGTGGCCCGATCTCGTCCGGGCGGCACTGGGACGCCGGGAACTCGAGGTGGTGGGGATCTGGTCCCACCTCGCCCGCGCCGACGAGCGCGAGGACCCGACGACGGCCCGCCAGACCGAGCTGTTCGCCGACGCCGTCGCCCGGGCCGAGATGCTCGGCGCCGCCCCCGAGGTGCGCCACCTCGCGGCCTCCGCCGGTCTGCTCTGGCACCCGGAGACCCACTTCGACCTCGTGCGCCCGGGCATCAGCGTCTACGGGATGGCCCCGGACGGGTCCGACCCCGCGGCCCTCGGCCTCGAACCGGCGATGCGGCTGGAGGCCGAACTCACGCTCGTCAAGCGCGTGCCGGCCGGGACCCCGGTCTCGTACGGCCACACCGCCACCGTCGGGGAGACCACGCTGGGCGTCGTCCCGCTGGGCTACGCCGACGGCGTCCCCCGCCAGGCGTCCAACAGGGGCGCGACGGTGGGGGTCGGGGGCCGGACGGCCCCCGTGGTCGGCCGGATCTGCATGGACCAGTTCGTGGTGGACCTCGGACCGGACGCCCCCGAGGCGGCGGGGGACCGGGTGACCGTCTGGGGTCCGGGAGGCCCCGCCGTGGAGGACTGGGCGCGGGCCGCCGGCACCATCAACTACACGATCACGACCCAGGTGGGGCCCCGGGTGCCCCGCGTCCACGTGGAGGACCCATGGACCTGACGCTCCCCAGCCCCGAGGCCACCCGCCGGTTCGGGGAGGCCCTCGCCGGGCTGCTCCGCCCGGGGGACCTCGTGCTGCTCCACGGCGGGCTCGGCGCCGGCAAGACCACGCTCACCCAGGGCATCGGGCAGGGCCTCGGGGTCCGTGGCCACGTGGCCTCGCCGACGTTCATCATCGCCCGCACGCACCGCCCGTCCGGGCACGGGCCGTGGCTCGTGCACGTGGACGCCTACCGGCTCGGCTCCCTCGACGAGCTCGAGGCCCTCGACCTCGACACCTCGCTCGAGGAGTCCGTCACCGTGGTCGAGTGGGGTGAGGGCCTCGCCGAGGTGCTGAGCGAGGACCGGCTCGAGATCGCCCTCGAACGCCCGCACGGCGGGATCGACGGCCGTGGCGAGCTGGTCGACGACGCCCCCCGCCACGTCACCGTGACCGCACACGGGGACCGGTGGGCCGGCGTCGACCTCGAGATCCTCCGGGACGGGGCGTGAGCATGCTCGCCGCGCTCGCGGTGGTCGCGCTCGCGGCGCTCCCCGGCGTCGAACTGCCCGATCCTCCCGCCCCGGTGGTGGTGTGGTTCGAGCAGGAGGGTCCGGGCGTCGTGCAGACCTCGGAGAACTCCGGCCTCCCGCCGGAGCAGCTGGTGTCGGTGGAGGTGGGGGTGCCGACGGCGGTGGGAACGTGGTCCGAGGAGTTCCTGGCCGGCCGGTCCGGCGCCGATCCGGTCGTGCCGTCCGGGGAGTGGATCGCACCCATCACCGTCGAGGGCGCCGGGAGCGGGGCGCTCGTCGCCGCCGCGGACGGTCCGGAGGTCCTGGACCACCGCGTCATCTGGGACGAGGACCTCGGTGAGGCACTCCTCAGCCCGCAGGACGCGGACCCCGTCCTCGAGGCCGAGATCTCCGGCTGGTTCCGTCTCGCCGGGGACGACCTCAGCCCTGTCACCGCCGAGGCGCGGGACGTGCTCGCCGGGACGATCGCGGTGGCCGACTACCAGCCCTTCCTCGTCGAGCGCCGGGGCGTGGAGGAGAACCCGGCCCCGTTGCCCGAGGCGCAGGACAACACCCAGCTCCGTCCCGTCCTCGTGACGGCGGGCATCGTCCTCGGCGTCCTCGCCGTCGTGGGCACCATCGTCTGGATCCGCCGACCGGAGGTCTCATGAACCTGCTCTGCATCGACACCTCGGAGGGCTCACAGGTCGCCCTCGTCACGCCCGACGGCATCGAGCGGGCCCGGAGCGGCGACCCCCGCGGGCACGCCGAGCACCTCGCCCCGCTGCTCGCCCGCGTCACAGGCAGCGCCCCGGTGGACGCCGTCGTCGTCGGCACGGGTCCGGCCCCCTTCACCGGCCTGCGGGTGGGGATCGTGAGCGCGGAGGCCTTCGCGCACGCCCGTGGCGTCCCGGTGCACGGCGTGCCCAGCCTCGCCGCACTCGCCCGGCAGGCCCTCGACACGCCCGGCGGCGACGTCGTCACCGTGGTGACCGACGCGCGTCGCAAGGAGGTCTACTCCGGCACCTTCCGGGCGGAGGGGCGCGACGACGTCGCCCTGGTGGGGGAGCTGGCCGTGACCCGGCCGGGCGACGTCGTCACCCACGGCGCCCTCGTGGGACCGGCGACCTCGCTGTACCCCGGCGAACTCCCCGGTACGCCCCTCGACCTGGACGTGGCGGTGCTCGCTCGGCTGGCCATGGCCCGCCTCGCCCGCGGGCTGGACCTGCCGACCCACCCGCTGTACCTCCGGCGGCCCGACGTCCACGTGGGGGTCCGGCGTGCCACCTGAGGTCCGCGACCTCGGACCGGCGGACATCCCGCGCATCCTCCAACTCGAGGAGGACCTGTTCGGCCCGGAGGCGTGGACCGCCGGCATGTACCGGGAGGAGCTCGCCAGCCCGTACCGGGCCTACCGGGGCATCGACGACTCCGGCGTGCTGGTGGCCTACGGGGGCATCCTGCTCGCCGGCGAGGCCCAGGTCCTGACGGTCGGGGTGGCCCGTACCCACCAGCGCCGTGGGCTCGGAGGAGTCCTGCTGCGGGACCTCCTCGCGATCGCGGCCGGGGGCGCCCGCGAGGTGTTCCTGGAGGTGCGCGCCTCCGACGACGTGGCCCGTCACCTCTACGAACGGCACGGCTTCACCGCGATCGGGCTGCGCCGGAACTACTACCCGCGCCTCGGGGAGGACGCCCTGGTGATGCGGGCCGACCTGACCGCCCCTGATGGGACCGGCTGACTGACCGGCCGCAATTCAACCGGCACGCCGCGCCGATGCGGGACCAAAGGACGGCCCGGGCCCGGATCCGCTCATTATGATCGCAGGGTGGCCTCAACAACAGTGACACCCCGACTCCGGGCGCGCGAGACGACCGTCGCGATGAAGATCCTCATGGCCGTGACCGGCCTGTTCTTCGTCTTCTTCGTCCTCTTCCACATGTACGGCAACCTGAAGATGTTCGCCGGACCCGAGGCGTACAACGGGTACGCCGAGCACCTCCGCGTGATGTTCGAGCCGATCCTGCCCCGCATGGGTCTGCTGTGGATCCTCCGAGTCCTGCTGCTCGCGTCCGTTCTCGTCCACGCGTGGGCGGCCTTCTCCCTCTGGGACAAGGCACGCAGGGCCCGTGGCACCGTCGGCTACGTCAACAGGCACCCGGTGGCCACCACCTACGCGGCGCGGACCATGCGGTGGGGCGGCGTGCTGATCCTCGCGTTCGTGGTGTTCCACCTCCTGCACTTCACCACCCTGCACATCGAGATCGGCGGCGACTACCAGGCGCTCTCACCGTACGAGCGCATGATCGTCTCCTTCGAGCACTGGTGGCTCTGGCTCGCCTACGGCGTCGTGATGGTGCTCCTCGCGATGCACGTCCGGCACGGGCTCTGGTCCTCTATGGCCACGCTCGGTGCCAACCAGAAGAGGCGGCAGCTCGCGATCAACGTGATCGCGCTCGTCGCGGCCACTCTCCTTGTCGTCGGCTTCATGCTGCCGCCCACCGCCATCCTGCTCGACATCATCAACTGACGGAGCCGCTCCCATGACTGACACTCTCATCGACGGCCTGTACACCGAGGGCGCCCGGATCGCCGACACGAAGGCACCGCGGACCGTGCCGCTCGCGCAGCGCTGGCAGGAGCGCAAGGCCCACGTGGCGCTCGTCAACCCCGCGAACCGGCGGAAGCTCTCCATCATCATCGTGGGCTCCGGGCTGGCGGGCGGCGCCGCCGCCGCGTCCCTCGGCGAGGCGGGCTACAACGTCAAGTGCTTCGCCTACCAGGACTCGCCGCGGCGGGCCCACTCGATCGCCGCCCAGGGCGGCATCAACGCCGCGAAGAACTACAAGAACGACAACGACTCCGTCTTCCGGCTCTTCTACGACACCGTCAAGGGTGGCGACTACCGCGCCCGGGAGGACAACGTCTACCGACTGGCCGAGGTCTCCCCGAACATCATCGACCAGTGCGTCGCCCAGGGCGTCCCCTTCGCCCGCGAGTACGGCGGACTGCTCGACAACAGGTCCTTCGGCGGCGTCCAGGTGCAGCGCACCTTCTACGCCCGCGGCCAGACGGGGCAGCAGCTCCTCATCGGGGCCTACCAGGCGCTGCAGCGGCAGGTGGCCGCCGGCACCGTGGAGATGTTCTCCCGGCACGAGATGGTCGAGCTCGTCGTCGTGGACGGACGCGCGCGCGGCATCATCGCCCGCGACATGGTGAGCGGCGAGATCGAGACGCACCTGGCCGACGCCGTCGTGATCGCCTCGGGCGGCTACGGCAACGTCTTCTTCCTCTCGACGAACGCGATGGGGTGCAACACCACCGCCGCGTGGCGGGCGCACCGGAAGGGTGCGCTGTTCGGCAACCCCTGCTTCACCCAGATCCACCCCACCTGCATCCCCCAGGCCGGCGACTACCAGTCGAAGCTCACCCTCATGAGCGAGTCGCTGCGCAACGACGGGCGCATCTGGGTGCCGAAGGATCCGGCGGACTGCGACAAGGACCCCCGGCAGATCCCGGAGGAGGCCCGCGACTACTACCTCGAGCGGATCTACCCGGCATTCGGGAACCTGGTGCCACGCGACATCGCCTCCCGGCAGGCCAAGAACGTGTGCGACGAGGGCCGGGGAGTCGGCCCGGTCGTCGAGGGACAGGGCCGCCGCGGGGTGTACCTCGACTTCGCGGACGCGATCCAGCGGCTCGGCAAGGCCGCTGTCTCGGCCCGTTACGGCAACCTGTTCGACATGTACCAGCGCATCACCGGGGACGACCCGTACGAGGTCCCCATGCGCATCTACCCGGCAGTGCACTACACGATGGGCGGCCTGTGGGTGGACTACGACCTGATGTCCACCATCCCCGGCCTGTATGTGGCCGGCGAGGCCAACTTCTCCGACCACGGGGCCAACCGGCTCGGCGCGTCCGCCCTCATGCAGGGCCTCGCCGACGGCTACTTCGTGCTGCCGGCGACGATCAGCGACTACCTGTCGAAGGCCCCGTACCCGAGGATCGCGGAGGACCACCCCGACGTCGTCGCGGCCCGGCATTCCGTGGAGGAGCGGTACGCCACCCTCCTCGCGCTCGACGGCAGCCACTCGGTCGACTGGTTCCACAAGAGGCTCGGCCACATCATGTGGGAGAAGTGCGGCATGGAGCGCTCGGAGGAGGGCCTCCGCGAGGCCATCGCCGAGATCCGGGAGCTCCGTGCGCAGTTCTGGCGGGACGTCAAGGTGGTGAACAAGGCCGCCGACCTCAACCAGGAGCTGGAGCGGGCCGGCCGCGTGGCCGACTTCCTCGAGCTCGGTGAGCTCATGTGCATCGACGCCCTCCACCGCAACGAGTCCTGCGGGGGCCACTTCCGCGCCGAGTCCCAGACCCCCGAGGGAGAGGCGCTGCGGCACGACGGCGAGTTCGCCTACGTGGCCGCCTGGGAGTTCACCGGCGCGGGCGAGCCGCCCGTCCTCCACAAGGAGGACCTCGTGTACGAGAACATCGAGATGAAGCAGAGGGACTACAAGTGAAGGTCACGCTCAACATCTGGCGCCAGCCCGGGCCGGACGCCCCGGGCCGCATGGTCTCGTACCAGCTGGTCGGGATCTCCGACCACATGTCCTTTCTCGAGATGCTCGACGTCCTCAACGAGGAGCTGTTCGCCCGGGGCGAGGACCCGGTGCAGTTCGACTCCGACTGCCGGGAGGGCATCTGCGGCATGTGCGGCCTCGTCATCAACGGGATCGCCCACGGCCCCGAGGTGACGACCACCTGTCAGCTGCACATGCGGTCCTTCAAGGACGGGGACACGATCACGATCGAGCCCTGGCGTGCGGCCGCGTTCCCGGTCATCAAGGACCTCGTGGTGGACCGCAGCGCCCTCGACCGGATCATCGCGGCCGGCGGTTACATCTCGGTGAACACCGGTGCGGCCCCGGACGCGCACGCGGTGCCCGTGCCGAAGCCGGACGCCGACCGGGCGTTCGAGGCGGCGGCCTGCATCGGCTGCGGTGCGTGCGTGGCCGCCTGCCCGAATGCCTCGGCGATGTTCTTCACCGCGGCCAAGGTCACCCACCTCGGGATGCTGCCCCAGGGGCAGCCGGAGCGGGAGGCCCGCGTGGTCGCGATGCTCAACCAGCAGGACGCGGAGGGCTTCGGTGGCTGCCAGAACATCGGCGAGTGCGCGGCCGTGTGCCCGAAGGAGATCCCGCTCGACGTGATCAGCCAGCTGAACCGCGATCTGTCGCGTTCCTGGGCGCGGGGACGCTGAGACCACCAGGAGCAGGAGCCGGTGTGACGACGGGGCGGCCCAGCCTGGCCGCCCCGTTCCGGCGTCCCCACGCGCGCCGCCTACAATGGCACGCGTGAACGAACCCCTGGTACTGGGCATCGAGTCCACCTGCGACGAGACGGGCGTGGCACTCGTACGGGGCCGGACCCTCCTCGCGGACGTGACCGCCACCTCGATGGACGACTTCGCCCGGTACGGGGGCATCATCCCGGAGATCGCCTCCCGGGCCCACCTCGAGAGCTTCCTCCCCACCCTGAAGGCCGCGCTCACGCAGGCGGGGGTGGGGCTGGAGGAGGTGGACGCGATCGCCGTCGCCGCCGGCCCGGGGCTGATCGGCTCGCTGACGGTGGGGACGGCGGCGGCCAAGGCGCTCGCCGTCGGCATGGGGAAGCCGCTGTACGGCGTCAACCACATCATCGGCCACGTCGCCGTGGACGAACTGGTCAACGGCCCGTTCCCGGACTCCTTCATCGCTCTCGTGGTGTCGGGTGGTCACACGTCCCTGCTCTCGGTCCGGGACATCGCCACGGATGTCACGGAACTCGGCTCCACCCTCGATGACGCCGCGGGCGAGGCCTTCGACAAGGTCGGACGCCTGCTCGACCTGCCCTACCCGGGCGGCCCGCACATCGACAGGCTCGCGCGCCAGGGCGACCGGGCCGCCATCCGCTTCCCGCGGGGCCTCACCGCGGGGAAGGGCAAGGAGCGGTACCGGTACGACTTCTCGTTCTCCGGCCTGAAGACCGCCGTGGCCCGCTACGTGGAGTCCCTCGAGGACGAGGGCACCCCCCTGCCGCGGGAGGACATCGCCGCGTCCTTCTCGGAGGCGGTGAACGACGTTCTGACCCGCAAGGCGCTCGAGGCGTGCCGGGTGAACGGTGCGCACACCCTCGTGATCGGGGGAGGGTTCTCGGCGAACTCGCGGTTGCGCGAACTGGTGCAGGAGCGGGCGCAGGAGTACGGCATCACGGTGCGGATCCCCCCGATCCGGTTCTGCACGGACAACGGGGCGATGATCGCCGCTCTCGGCTCGGCGCTGGTGCGCGCCGGGGTCGAGCCCTCCCCGCTCGACTTCGGCAACGACTCGGGGATGTCGCTCAGCCAGAGCGTCGTCCAGCCCTAGCTCGGCCGCCCGAGCTTCATCTCCGCCACCAGTTGGCGCACCACGGCCTCCATCGAGCGTCCGCCCTCCTGGTACGCGCGGTGCTGCCGCTGGTAGGACGCGCCCTTCTCGAGGATGACCTCCACCATGCGCAGCTCGTCAACGCACCCCAACCGCCGTGCCACGGGCTCGAGGGTGTCCAGCAGGTGGGCCACGGTCACGCTCACGAGTTCCTCGTTGCCGGCGGCGTCCAGGATGAGGATCGCGTCCATCCCGTACCGGGCCGAGCGCCACTTGTTCTCCGCCACGAACCACTGCGGCAGGCGGGGAAGGTCGCGGCCCTCGTCCATCTCGGTGGAGAAGTGCTCCACCAGGCAGTGCGTCAGGGCCGCCAGCGCCTTCAGCTCGGTGACGTTGGTGGGTGCGTCGCACGTACGGATCTCGATCGTGCCGAGCTTCGGCGAGGGCCGGATGTCCCAGCGCACCTCCGAGAAGTCGTCGATCACCCCGGTCCGGAGCATGTCGGAGGTGTAGGACTCGAGGCCGGCCCAGTCGTCGAACTGGTGCGGGATCCCCGCCGTGGGGAGCTGCTGGAACATCATCGCCCGGTTGGAGGCGTAGCCCGTGTCCCGGTTGGACCAGAAGGGCGAGGAGGAGGACAGCGCCTGCAGGTGGGCGTGACGGGTCATCATCGCATTCAGGATCGGGATGACCTTGCGCTGCTCCTCGACGCCCACGTGGACGTGCATGCCGAACAGCAGCATCTGCTGGCCCCAGTAGCGGGTGCGGTCCACCAGCCGGGCGTAGCGCTCCTTGTTCGTGACCCGTTGGTAGAGCGGGTTGGCGAACGGGTGGGTTCCCGCCGTGGCGAGCTCGAGGCGCAGCGTCCGCATGATCGGTCCGAGCTCCTCGATCGAGGCCTCGATGTCCGCCACGGCCTCGGGCACGCTCCGTGCCGGGGCGGAGACCACCTCGACCGTGTTGAGCAGCAGCTCGGGGTGGATCCGGGGGTGCCGCTCGATCGCGGCGAGGACGGCCTCGGCACACTGCCGCAGGTCGAGGGAATCGGAGTCGATGAGCTGCAGTTCCCACTCGATGCCGACCGTCGACCGGTCGGAGTGCGCGAAGGGCATCATGGGTCAATGGTGCCCTGCCCGCCGGCGGTGCGCCGGACGATGACGGCCGAGTGCCGGCCCTCCAGGCGGGTGAGGATCACGGTGGCCTCGCCGTCGCCGCGTAGGCGCAGCTGCGTGCGCAGCCTGTCCGGGACGACGTCGACGCCGCGCTTCTTGATCTCGAGCCGGCCCACCCCACGGGCGGCGAGGTGGGCGGCGAGCCGCTTGCGCGAGTAGGGGAAGTGGTCGAGGACCTCGAACGTCTCCGCGAAGGGGGTGGGCGCCCCGGAGTCGGAGGTGAGGTAGGCGATCAAGTCGCTCACCACCGTGGCCCCGAGCCGCTCGGCGAGGGTGGCGACGCCCCCGGCGCGGATGACGGCGCCGTCGGGCTCGTGGAGGAAGCGCCGCAGCGGGCCGGTGGGGGCCACCCCAGGAGAGGCGTCAGGGGTGGCGGCGGTGGCGAGGAGGGCCGGCCGGCCATGGCGGAGGACGAGGGCGCTGCGTCCGGGCGCGTCGGCGAGCCCGCCGAACCAGAGGGCGGCCTCGACGACGTCGCCGTCGACCGAGACCCACTGGGCGTGGGCGTCGCCGGGCAGGTCGTCGTGCCGGATCCCCGGGGCGACCTTGACGCCGAGCTCGGGAATCCGCGTGCGGAGTGCCAGGACCGCGGGCAGGGGAGGCGTCCAGAAGGCGGGGTCGAGCACCCGCCCGGTCGGACCGCGTCGCGCCGGATCCGCGAAGAGGCCGTCGTAGGGGGAGAGGTCGAGGGTGAGCGCGTCGGCATGGAGGACACGGGCGTTCGGGAACGGCATGAGGTTGACCATGGCGAGGGCTGCCGTCTCCTCGTCCACCTCCACCGCGTCCACCCGGATCCCGAGGCCGGCGAGAGCGAGGGAGTCGGCCCCTATGCCGCTCCCGAGGTCAGCGACATGCCGGCATCCGGCGGCCCGGTACCGGTTCGCGTGGTGGGCGGCGACGGCGAGGCGGGTGGCCTGCTGCAGGCCGTCCTCGGTGAAGAGCATGGTGGCGGCGAAGTCGCCGAACTTCTCCCGCGCCCGCGTGCGCAGCCGCAGCTGGGTCAGCAGGGTGGCGACCAGCTCGCCGTCGAGGCCCTCCGCGCGCAGCCGGGCGTCGAGCCGGCCGGCCTCGGCCGGGTCGTACGGGGGGAGGGACGCCAGCAGGGCCAGGACCCCGGGGTCGAGGAGCCGGGCGGTGGTGGTCACGGCACCAGTGTCCCACCGACGGCCCCACCCTCGGGCTGGCACTCGCCTTGACCGAGTGCTAACCGCGGCATACATTTGGGGATGGACGCGGTCGGCACGACCGCGTGGGCGCCCAGCGTTCCGGCCCCCGCGACGGCGGAGCACCGGGAGCCCAGAAATCGAAGGATCGTATTCACAGGAAGGGAGCTCCGCTGTGTCGGTCTCCATCAAGCCGCTCGAGGACCGCGTTGTCGTGCAGACCCTCGAAGCCGAAACCACCACCGCCTCCGGGCTGGTCATCCCGGACACCGCCAAGGAGAAGCCGCAGGAGGGCCAGGTCATCGCCGTCGGCCCCGGCCGCATCGACGACAACGGCAACCGGGTTCCGCTCGACGTCGCCGTCGGCGACGTGGTGATCTACTCCAAGTACGGTGGCACCGAGGTCAAGTACCGCGGCGAGGAGTACCTCATCCTCTCCGCCCGCGACATCCTCGCCATCGTCGAGAAGTAGTCGCAGGAACGACGACGGGGCCCCGGCTACCAGCCGGGGCCCCGTCCTCGTTGCTCAGGCGATCGTGCTGCGCGCCTTGCGGGCCTGGACGATCTGGGCCCGCTCGTCCTCGGACAGCCCGCCCCACACCCCGTAGGGTTCCTGGACGGCCAGGGCGTGCTCGCGGCACTGCTCGATGACGGGGCAGCGGGCGCAGATGGCCTTCGCAGCCTCGTCCCGCCGCCGGCGGGTGCCGCCGCGCTCGCCCTCGGGGTGGAAGAAGATCTCCGGATCGGCGTCCCGGCACAATCCCTGGTACTGCCATTCCCACAGATCCATCACGGGACCGGGGAGCCGGGTGATCTCGGCCATCGACGCCTTCTTTCCGGGTCTGCCGGGGATTGCCGGCGGGGACCAGTCCGGGGAGCGCTCCGGTGTGCCGGATGCCCGCAGTACCTGCGTTGTGCGCGTGGCTACGCCACTGGGGACAGCCCTTGACCAACCTAGTGTGTTCCGGGACACACGTGCAAGGAACGAGTGACCGGTGTCGGTTTCCACAGGTATTCAGCTGCAATTCGGAGCATCTTTGGATTCGGGGGTCGCCTCCGGGCACGCTGTCGGGTCCCCGCGGGGGTCGGACGGCCCGGCCGCGACCCGGGAGCGGGCGGCTACACTCGGGGCGTGGTGCGTCCTGGAAGCTGTGTCA
>DBPQ01000085.1 GCA_002304945.1 Actinomycetales bacterium UBA1416
TCAGCCAGGGTGTCGCCTAACAGCGACGCCGCCGCCTGATGTCTCCGACAACCCGCCCGGTCTACTTCACGGACGAGAACCTGCTGGGGCTCGGCCGCCTTCTGCGCAAGGAGGGCCGCAATGACGTTGTGTACCCGGGCCACGAGGAACTACCTGAGATTGGTCTTGGGACATCGGATCTCGAGTGGATGCCAATGGTCGCGAAGCGCGGTCTGGTGGTGCTCACTCGCGACCGCCGAATCCGAACGAGACCCGCTGAGCTCCAGTTGTACTTCGAGCTTGGTATCCGGTCCGTGTGGTTGGGAGCCAAGCAGGACGTCGGACCCAGGGAACAGGTCGAGATGTTCCTCAAGCACGAGCAGCGCCTCCAGCGGGAGATCGTCAAGCGAGGCGGCGGCCCGTGGGCGCTATCCATGAATCCCTCCGGCCTCCGACCTATGAACCTGAAGTACCCTTTGCCGTGACGATAAATGCCCATCAGAGCGTATTCGTGCTGGTCCAGCGGATGATTCGGGCGGAGGACCATGGGGGACGGGTGCACCCCGGGATGATCGGTGGCGCAACGGTTTTGACCTAGGATGAGAACAGGCAGCTGATCAAAACTGGGGAATAGTCAACGGCCGTGTTGTCCAGACGATGTTCGATGTCCAGCCGGCCACCGCGTCCCGGATCCTTTCCGATCTCGTGGATCGGGGCATCCTCGTCAAGACCAGCACGGCGCAACACGGACCGTCAGTCACGTACGGACCCGGCCCGAAGTTCCCGTTGAAGGGCACCCGCCAAAGTCAGAAGCATGCGAAGCAGCAGCTCGAACGCGACTGGGAAGGTAACGACAATGACTGATACCCGCCGACTGGTCGACAAGCTGTGGTCCTACTGTGACGTCCTGCGGGACGACGGGGTGGGGGTGCTGGAGTACACCGAGCAGCTGACGTACCTGTTGTTCCTGAAGATGGCGCACGAGCGTGCCACCCGGAAGTTGGGGGCGGAGCGGATCATCCCGGAGCAGTACTCCTGGACGCGGCTGGTGGACGCGCAGGGCACCGCGTTGGAGTTTGAGTACACCCGCATTCTGCAAGGGCTCGCGAGGGAGCCGGGGGTGGTGGGCGCCATCTTCCGCAAGGCGCAGAACCGGATCCAGGACCCGGCGAAGTTGCGCCGCCTGGTGGTGGACCTGATCGACAAGGAGCACTGGTCGTCAGAGGGTACCCACATGATGGGTGACGCCTACGAGGACCTGCTCTCCAAGGGCGCGTCCGACAAGGGGTCCGGGGCGGGCCAGTACTTCACCCCCCGGGCGATCACGCACGCGATGGTCGACGTCGTCGCCCCCACCATCGCCGACACCGTGGTGGACCCGGCGTGCGGGACCGGGGGCTTCCTGCTTGCGGCCTACGAGCACGTCGCCTCCGGGGCGTCCTCCATGACACCCACGGAGCGGGAGAAGCTCCGCGACGGCTTCGTGTACGGGTACGAGCTGGTGGACGGCACCGCCCGGCTGGGGTCGATGAACCTGCTGCTGCACGGGGTGGGCTCTCCGAAGGGGGAGCCGCTGATCGAGGTGCGGGACTCGTTGACGGCGGACCCGGGGCGGCGGTGGTCGGTGGTGCTGACCAACCCACCGTTCGGCCGGAAGTCCTCCCTGACGATGGTGGGTGCGGACGGGCGGGAGGTGCGTGAGGAGCGGGAGATCGAGCGGCAGGACTTCGTGGCCACCACCGCGAACAAGCAGCTGAACTTCGTGCAGCACATCATGACGATCCTGGACATCAACGGCCGGGCCGCCGTGGTGCTGCCGGACAATGTGCTGTTCGAGGGTGGGGCCGGGGAGGTCATCCGCAGGAAGTTGCTCACTGACTTCGACCTGCACACCATGCTGCGCCTGCCCACCGGGCTGTTCTACGCCCAGGGCGTGAAGGCCAACGTGTTGTTCTTCGACAAGAAGCCCGCCCGCCCCGGGCACCCGTGGACGCAGAAGCTGTGGATCTACGACCTGCGCACCAACCAGCACTTCACGCTGAAGCAGAACCCGCTGCGCCGCGCCCACCTGGACGAGTTCGTCGAGTCGTACCAGCCCGGCAAGCCCCACAGTGAGCGGCAGGAGTCCGAACGCTGGCGGGCCTTCCCCTACGAGGAGCTCGTCGCGCGGGACAAGAACAACCTCGACATCACCTGGCTGCGGGACGACTCCCTGAACGGGATGGACAACCTTCCCTCCCCGGACGTCATCGCCCGCGAGATCGTCGAGGACCTCACCGCTGCGCTGGCCGAGTTCGAGGCCGTCGCCGCCGCGTTGGAGGCACAACTGGGGCCACGCGAGCAGATGCCTGCCGAGGAGCGGTGACACAATCGATCCATCTGGTGGGCCCCGTGGGGCTCGAACCCACGACCGACGGATTAAAAGTCCGCTGCTCTGCCAACTGAGCTAGAGGCCCGCACCGCCAGCGCGGCACCCGTCAATCGTAGCGCCCCCGCCGGAACGGCCCCGGGACGGGGTTGACCGACCCGCCCCCGGGGCAAGCACAATGTGGGGGCACATCCGTTGTGCGACCCCACCGCCCCCGACCGAGAGCCACTCCGTGACCCGAACCCCACCGCGCCGTCCCGCCCGCCTCGAGGACGCCCAGGCCGAGGCCATCATCGGCGCGCCCGACCCCGCGGAGGCCTCCCTGCTCGCCCACGAGACGGCGCAGGCCCTGGTCGACGGCGGGCGCGGCCGGGCGGGCGACCCGGAGCTGGTCGCCCGGCTCGTCGGCCTCGTCGAGTCCGAGGGCCTGGAGACCCTGGCCGAGATGTGGTCCGGTTCTCCCGCCAACACCCTGCCGGGCACGCTGTGGCGCCTCTACCTCATCCGCGAGTGGGTGCGCCGGGACCCACGGCACATCGCGCTCAACTACCGGCGTGGCCTGGAACTGGCCGAGGTGGCGGGCGTGATCGCCGGCGTCGCCGACACCCCGGGCCCCGAGGACGTGCGCCGCACCGCGGACCGCATCCTCTCCGGGGTCTTCGACGGCGACCTCGACGTCGCCCTCGACCGCGCCTCCTCCTTCCTCAAGGTGCTCGCCGCCGGCAGCGCGCTCGGGGCCGAATCACTCGACGCCACGGACTCCGACCTGTCCGCCCTCGTCGTGCAGCGGGCCAGCGCGCTGCTGAACACCGCCGAGGACCTTCAGCACGCCGCCGGGCTGGCCCGCGCCGGAACGCTCGAGTGAGCGCTCCCGTGATCCGCGAGGTCGCCGCCCCCGGGCGGGACCTCCGCGACGAGATCCTCGCCCTGCTCGGGCGCGTCGCGGAACACGACGGCGTGGCCGCCGTCGGCGAGGCCGGCCTCCTCGAGCTGCGGGCCCCCCTGCACGCGCCCACCCACCTGCTCGCCCACCACGGCGACACCCTCGCTGGGTACGCCTGGACGGACGGGACGACGGCGGAGGTCGCCGTCGCCCCCGAGTGGCGCCGCCGCGGCTACGGGACCGTCCTCCTGCGGCGCGTGCTCGCCGCAGGTGTCGCGGTCTGGGCCCACGGCACGCTCCCGCCCGCCGTCGCGCTCGCCCGGAGCCTCGGCCTGACCGCCACCCGCGCGCTGTGGCACATGACGTGGGAGCCGGCGGACGTCGTCGTCCCGCCCCTGCCGGCAGGCCTCACCGTGCGGCCGTTCGGCGACGACGCCGCCGCCTGGGTGGCGCTCAACGCGCGAGTCTTCGCGGACCACCCCGAGCAGGGCAAGTGGACAGCCGCGGACCTCGCGGCCCGCACCACCGAACCGTGGTTCGACCCCTCCGACCTGCTGCTCGTGGAGGCCGGGGAGACCCTCGTGGGCTACGGCTGGCTGAAGCGCATGGGGGGCGAGGCGGAGGTGTACGTTCTCGGCGTGGCCCCGGAGCACCAGCGCCGCGGGGTGGCCGCGCACCTCCTCGGACGCATGGCGGCGAGGGCGGTGGCGGCGGGGGCGAGAGCCCTGACACTCCATGTGGAAGGCGATAACCTCACCGCTATACGCTCGTACGAGCGCTCCGGTTTCCGGCACGACTCCACGGACACGCAGTTCATGGTCGCTGCCCCGGGGCCAGGCATCGGACAGGTGAGGTAGGGGTCATGGCGGACGAGAACGCGAACGTGGACGATGCGGACCTCGACTTCACCGGGGACGAGGCCGTCCCGATCCGCCGCCTCGAGGACGACGAGGCCGAGGATCCCGCACCCGAGCCCGAGGACGCGGAGGACGCGGAGGACGACGACGTCGTCGTGCCCGCACGGCCCGACCTGGGCGGCATCATCCGGGGGCTCAGCGTGGGCGAGGACGACCTGAGCGAGCTGGCCGAGGGAACGGCGGACGCGGAGCCGCTCCCCGAGGGGCGGTTCGCCGACCGGGAACTGAGCTGGCTCGCGTTCAACCAGCGGGTGATCGAGCAGGCGGAGGACACGGGGCTGCCGCTGCTGGAGCGCGCCTGGTTCCTCGCGATCTTCGCCTCCAACCTGGACGAGTTCTTCATGGTGCGCGTCGCGGGCCTGAAGCGACGCATCGCGACCGGGCTCGCCGTGACCGCCGCCTCCGGGCTGACGCCCCGCCAGGTCCTGGAGGGCATCGGCATCAAGGCCCACGAGCTCGCGGAGCGCCACGCCCGGGTGTTCCAGGAGGACGTCAGCCCCGCGCTCGCGGAGGAGGGCATCCAGCTCCTCCACTTCGGTGAGCTCTCGGACTCGGAGAAGAAGCGGCTCGAGCGATTCTTCCGCCGCCAGATCTTCCCGGTGCTCACCCCGCTCGCCGTGGACCCGGCCCACCCGTTCCCGTACATCTCCGGCCTCTCGCTCAACCTCGCGGTCGTGGTGCGCAACCCGGGCACCGGCAAGGAGTTCTTCGCCCGCGTCAAGGTGCCGCCCCTGCTCCCGCGCTTCATCGCCGTGGATGCCGCGGGCAAGCCACGCCGGCCGGAGGACATCGCCTCGGACGAGTCGTACTCCACCTCCTACGTGCCCATCGAGGAGATCATCGGCGCCCACCTGGACCACCTCTTCCCCGGCATGGAGATCGTGGAGCACCACACCTTCCGGGTGACCCGCAACGAGGACCTGGAGGTGGAGGAGGACGACGCCGAGAACCTCCTCAAGGCGCTCGAGAAGGAGCTCATGCGCCGCCGGTTCGGGCCCGCGGTGCGCCTCGAGGTGGCCCAGGGCATCTCCAACCACGTGCTCGACCTGCTGACCCGCGAGCTGGGCGTGGGCGAGGCGGACGTGTACCGGCTCCCCGCCCCGCTCGACCTCACCGGCCTCAACCTGATCCACGACGTCGACCGGCCGGACCTCAAGTACCCCAAGTTCGTGCCGGTCACGGCGCGCCAGCTCGCCCGGGTCGAGTCCGCGAACCCGACGGACTTCTTCGAGGCGATCTCCGCCGAGGACGTCCTGCTGCACCACCCCTACGACTCGTTCTCAACCTCCGTGCAGCAGTTCATCGCACAGGCGGCGGCCGACCCCCAGGTGCTGGCCATCAAGCAGACGCTGTACCGCACCTCGGGTGACTCCCCGATCATCGACTCCCTGATCGACGCCGCCGAGGCCGGCAAGCAGGTGCTCGCCATCGTGGAGATCAAGGCCCGGTTCGACGAGGAGAACAACATCACCTGGGCCCGCAAGCTGGAACAGGCGGGCGTGCACGTGGTGTACGGGCTGGTCGGCCTGAAGACCCACTGCAAGCTGGTGCTCGTGGTGCGCCAGGAGGCGGACGGGCTGAAGCGGTACTGCCACGTCGGCACCGGGAACTACAACCCGAAGACGGCGCGCGGGTACGAGGACCTCGGCCTCCTCACCTGTGACCGGAACGTCGGGCAGGACCTCACCCGCCTGTTCAACCAGCTCTCGGGCTACGCGCCCCGCACCCGGTTCCACCGCCTGCTGGTGGCGCCCCGCGGCATCCGCACCGGCCTCATCGAGCGGATCGAGCGCGAGATCGCGAACAAGCAGGCCGGCAGGGACGCGTGGATCGGCATCAAGGTGAACTCCGTCGTCGACGAGGCCACCATCGACGCGCTGTACCGCGCGAGCCGCGCCGGCGTGCCGGTCGAGATGGTGGTGCGGGGGATCTGCGCCGTCCGGGCGGGCATCGAGGGCCTCAGCGAGAACATCACGGTCCGCTCGATCCTCGGCCGCTTCCTGGAACACGCCCGGATCTACGCCTTCGCGAACGACGGCGACCCGGAGGTGTGGATCGGCTCCGCCGACCTCATGCACCGAAACCTCGACCGCCGGGTCGAGGCACTCATCCGCATCGAGGACCAACGCCACATCGAGGAGCTCATCGCCCTGATCAAGCTCTCCACCGCGGACACCACCTCCTCATGGCGCCTCCAGCCCGACGGCACCTGGCTGCGCGTCCACCTCGACGACGACGGCGAGCGCCTCACCGACATCCAGGAGGTCCTCATGGCCCAGGCCCGCCGCCGCGTGGCCGCGAGGTGAGCAGCCGGCCGTGAGGACGGACGTCACGGCGGCCGGCGCCCTCGTCTGGCGGATACGGGGCGGGAGGCTGCAGGTCCTGCTCGTCCACCGCCCGAGCTACGACGACTGGTCGTGGCCGAAGGGCAAGCCCACGCAGGGGGAGCACCTGACGGTGTGCGCCGTGCGGGAGGTCGAGGAGGAGACCGGCTACCGGGTGGTCCTCGGCCAACCCCTCGCCTCAGTGCGCTACCAGATCAATGGCGGGAACAAGGTCAAGGAGTCCCACTACTGGTCCGCCACACTCGAGCGGAAGGGCCCCTGGGCCACGGCACGTGACCAGGTGAAGCGGGCGTCGCGCTCCGAGGTGGACCGGATCAGGTGGATGGACGTCGCGGACGCGTTCAGGAAGCTGACGTACCCGCACGACCGGGACCCCCTCGAGCAGCTCGTCGACCAGTGGGACGACGACCGGTTGGACACGTGGACCGTGGCGATCGTAAGGCACGCCCGGGCCAGGAAGAGGTCCGCCTGGCGGAAGGGCGGCGAGGCCACCCGGCCGCTCACCGGTGTCGGGGAGCAGCAGAGCCGCCTGCTCGTCCCCATGCTCTCCGCCTACGGCATCGTGCACGTGGTGACCAGCCCGTGGGAGCGGTGCCTCGCGACCGTGCGCCCCTATGCCGCCTCGGCGCGGATCAAGCCGGAGAAGCGCGAGGAACTCACCGAGGCGGCCCACGCGAAGGACCCCGCCCCCGTGCGGGCGCTCGTCGAGGACGAGCTGCGGGGCGCGAGCCGGTCCGTCGCGATCTGCACCCACCGGCCGGTGCTGCCCACCGTCATCGCGCAGCTCACGCTCCACACCCAGAACCGCATCCTGCGGAAGCTCCCCGTCCAGGACCCGTGGCTGCGTACCGGCGAGGTGATCATCGCCCACATGACGCACCACCAGAAGCGGGGTGCCGTGGTGGTGGCCCTCGAGAAGCACAGGCCGCTCTCGATCTGATGTGACGCACGCGATATCACGTGTTCACCCTCCGTTCACCGGGCGAGCACCGCGAGGTCACTGAGGCTCCCTAGCGTGGTGGATGTTGGAGGGCCCACCGGCCCTGACATCGAACAGGATGGAATCATTGTGAAGCTTGCCAATCGACGGGTCGCCGGCATCGCCGCGGTCTCCGCGCTTGCCATCACCCTCTCCGCGTGCGGTCAAGACGCGGTCCAGACAGACGACGGCGCCGCGACCGGCGGTGCCACCACCGGAACCTCCGAGGAACTCTCCGGCGCCCTCGCCGGCGCGGGCGCCTCCTCGCAGGAGGCGGGCCAGAACGCCTGGGTCGCCGAGTTCAGCACCCAGAACTCCGGCCTCACCCTCAGCTACGACCCCACCGGGTCCGGCGCCGGCCGCGAGCAGTTCATCAACGGCACCGTGCAGTTCGCGGGCTCCGACGCGGCCTTCAAGCCCGAGGAGATCGAGGCCGCCACCGAGCGCTGCTACGGCGCCGAGCCCCTCGAGCTCCCGCTCTGGGTGTCCCCGATCGCCGTGGTCTTCAACCTCCCCGGCATCGAGACCCTCAACATGACCCCGGACACCATCGCCCGCGTGTTCACCGGTGAGATCACCTCGTGGAACGACCCGGCGATCGCCGACGCCAACCCCGGCGTGGAGCTGCCCGACTCCGCTGTCGTGGCCGTGAACCGGTCCGACGACTCCGGCACCACCGAGAACTTCACCGAGTACCTCGCCGCGGTGGCCCCCGACGTGTGGACCTACGGTGGCGACGGCGTGTGGCCGATCGAGGGCACCCAGTCCGGCGCGCAGACGTCCGGCGTGCTCGAGGTCGTGAACGGTGCCGAGGGCACCATCGCCTACGTGGACGCCTCCCGTGTCGGTGACCTCGGAACGGTCGCCGTCGGGGTCGGTGACGAGTTCGTGCCGTACTCGGCCGAGGCCGCGGCCCGCGTCCTCGAGGTCTCCGAGCCCACCGAGGACGCCTCGGACCTCCGGCTCACCTACGAGCTGGCCCGTGACACCACCGAGTCCGGGACCTACCCGATCGTCCTCGTGTCCTACATGATCGCGTGCTCGCAGTACGACAACGAGGCCGACGCCACCAACGTCGCCGCCTACTTCTCCTACATCGCCAGCGAGGAGGGCCAGGAGCTCGCCGCGCAGGCCGACGTGGCCGGTATCGCCCCGATCTCCGACTCGCTCCGCGAGAAGGTCACGGCTGCGATCGACCAGATCTCGGCTGGCTGACAACCCCGCGATGGGCGGGCCGGCGCGTGCGTTCGGCCCGCCCGTCCGGCTGTAGGTTGAGACCGAGAAGGAGGACCCGTGGCAGTACAGATCGAGACCAGTCAGGTCCGTGACCTGAAGCCCCCGAGCAACCTGGGCAACAAGGTGTTCGCCGGACTGGCCAGCGGTGCCGGCTGGGCGATCCTCGTGACGCTCGCCGCGGTGGCCCTCTTCCTCGTGCTGCGAGCGGCGCCCGCCTTCACGGCGAGCGAGGAGGAACTGAGCGGCGAGGGCATCCTGCGCGGCTACGGCTTCTGGGGCTACGTCGGGCCGCTGCTCTTCGGCACGGTCCTCTCCTCGGCACTCGCCCTCGTGATCGCGGTGCCACTCTCCATCGGCATCGCGCTCTTCATCTCGCACTACGCACCGCGGCGGCTCGCCCAGGGCCTCGGCTACATCGTGGACCTCCTCGCGGCGATCCCCTCCGTGATCTTCGGACTGTGGGGCGCCCGCTGGCTCATGGGCGTGGTGGATCCCGTGTTCGCGTGGCTGAGCGACACGCTCGGCTTCCTCCCCTTCTTCCAGGACTACCTGCCGCCGGCGCGGAACATCATGACCGCCTCGCTCGTCCTCGCCGTCATGATCCTGCCGATCATCACCGCGACCATCCGCGAGGTGTTCCTCCAGACGCCGCGCCTCCACGAGGAGGCCTCGCTGGCGCTGGGCGCCACCCGCTGGGAGATGGTGCAGCAGGCGGTCCTGCCGTTCGCCCGCTCCGGCATCATCTCGGCCTCGATGCTGGGGCTCGGCCGTGCGCTGGGCGAGACCATGGCGGTGCTGATGATCCTGTCGCCCGGGTTCCTGGTCAACTTCAACCTGCTGATGCCCGGCCAGCACCAGACCATCGCGGCGAACATCGCCAACCAGTTCCCGGAGGCCGCGGGTCTCGGGGTCAACGTCCTCATCGCGACCGGCCTCATGCTCTTCATCATCACCTTCCTGGTGAACATGGCCGCCCGCGCGATCATCGCCCGCCGCGCCGAGTTCTCGGGAGCGAACTGATGACAACGATCACCACCGCCGTCGACACGCGCCCCCGCCTCGCCCCCTGGGTGCCGTGGTCGATCCTCGGCCTGTCGCTCGCCGCCGGGAGCGGCATCACAGCCACGGCCGGCTCGTTCAACCTGCTCGGCGGCACGGCGCTCGGCGTCGTGCTCTACATGGTCGCGATCACCGCGGTCTCCTGGGTCCGGGAGGGCGAGCGCTGGGCGCGTGACCGGCTCGCCAGTGCCCTCGTGGTCTCCGCCTTCGCCCTCGTGATGGTGCCTCTCGTCTCGCTCGTGTGGATGGTCGTGTCCGAGGGCATGAAGCGGTTCGGTCCCCAGTTCCTCTACACGAACATGGTGGGCGTCTACGGCGAGTCCGAGCTGGGTGGCGCCTACCACGCAATCGTCGGGACCCTGCTCATCACCGGCCTCGCCTCCCTCATCTCGATCCCGATCGGGATCTTCACGGCCATCTACCTCGTCGAGTACGGGGGAGGCCGCATCGCGCGCTACGTGACCTTCCTGGTCGACGTCATGACGGGCATCCCCTCGATCGTCGCCGGCCTGTTCGCCTTCTCGCTGTTCTTCACGGTGGCGGGGCCCGGGTACAAGTCCGGCCTCATCGGAGCCGTGGCGCTCGCGGTCCTCATGACGCCCGTGGTGGTGCGCTCGGTGGAGGAGATGCTCAAGCTGGTGCCGAACGAGCTCCGTGAGGCCGCCTACGCGCTGGGGGTCCCCAAGTGGCTGACGATCGTCAAGGTGGTGCTGCGCACCGCCGTCGCCGGCATCACGACGGGCGTGATGATCGCGATCGCCCGCGTCATCGGCGAGACGGCACCCCTGCTGATCACGGTCGGCATCGTTGCCAACACCAACTTCAACGTCTTCGACGGCCGCATGGCCACGCTTCCGGTGTTCGTGTTCCGCCAGTACGCCCAGGGCGGCCAGGCCGCGAGCGAACGCGCGTGGGCCGGCGCGCTCACCCTCATCCTCATCGTCATGCTGCTCAACCTCGTCGCCCGGCTCATCTCGCGCTGGTTCGCACCCAGGGGCATGGCGCACTGATGGCCCCCACCACGACCGCGGGCACCCGCCCGGGAAGGACATGACGTGTCGAAGCGAATCGACGTCAACCACCTGAACGTCTACTACGGCGACTTCCTCGCCGTCGAGGACGTCTCGATGGTGATCGAGCCGCGCTCGGTGACCGCCCTCATCGGACCGTCCGGCTGCGGCAAGTCGACGTTCCTGCGGACCCTCAACCGGATGCACGAGGTCCTGCCGGGCGCACGCGTCGAGGGTGAGGTCACGATGGACGGCCGCAACCTCTACGACCCCGCGGTGGACCCGGTGGTCGTGCGCCGCCAGGTGGGCATGGTGTTCCAGCGGCCCAACCCGTTCCCCACCATGTCCATCGCGGAGAACGTGCTCGCGGGCATCCGGCTGAACAACCGCCGCATCTCCAAGGGGGACGCCGAGGAGGTCGTCGAGGCCTCCCTGCGCGGCGCCAACCTGTGGGAGGAGGTCAAGGACCGGCTCGAGAAGCCCGGGTCCTCGCTCTCCGGTGGCCAGCAGCAGCGCCTGTGCATCGCGCGGGCGATCGCGGTGAAGCCGGACGTGGTCCTGATGGACGAGCCCTGCTCGGCGCTGGACCCGATCTCGACCCTCGCCATCGAGGACCTCATCGCGGAACTGAAGAACGACTACACGATCGTGATCGTCACCCACAACATGCAGCAGGCCGCCCGCGTGTCCGACAAGACCGGCTTCTTCAACATCGCCGGGGCACGCCAGCCGGGCCGGCTCATCGAGTACGACACCACCGAGAAGATCTTCTCCCAGCCGGAGAACGAGGCGACGGAGGCCTACATCTCCGGCCGATTCGGCTGATCGGCCGGCCGCGCGACCCTCACCGCGCTGCGCCCCGCAGGCTGCCGGTCACGGGCTCGGGGGCGATCACGAGGCAGAGGATCTCGCGGTCCTCCGAGCTGGTCCAGCTCTCCTCGGTCGGGTAGAGGAACGAGAAGCTGAGGTCGGACTCCTGGAAGGGAGTGCCGACGAACGGCTCGAACTCGCCGAGGCAGAACTCGTCCGCCTCCGCGAGGATCGCGTCCTTGCCCGGGTAGGTGTCCCCGGTGAGCTCGGTGGAGGCGTAGGCCTCCACGTCGTGCTCCTCGGCGCAGTCGATCGTCTCGATGCGGGAGACCTGGTCACCCTCGAGGGAGGCGGCGTCCATGCAGGAGCCGACGGGGATGTCGAACACCGCCGAACCACCGCACGCGCTGAGGCTCGCCGCGAGCGCCGCGGTGGGGAGGAGGACGAGGAGTCTGCGCATCGGGGAGCCTTTCGTATCCGTGCCTGCCACCGAGCGTAGTCGAGTGCCCGGGCGCGGGCGTGTCAGGCGACCGCCCGGAGCAGCCACAGGAACAGGGCTCCCAACGCCGCCGCACCGGGCAGGGTGAGCACCCAGGCGGTGCCGATGGTACGCACCACCCCCCACCGCACCGCGGACGCCCGCCGGGTCGCGCCCACCCCGAGGATCGCCGAGGTGATGGTGTGGGTGGTCGAGATGGGGGCGGCCCACACGAACGCCGTCGCGTAGAGGACGGTCGCCGCCACGGTCTCGGCGACGAACCCGCGGGCCGGGTCGAGGTCGATGATGCGCCGGCCCAGGGTCCGCATGATCCGCCAGCCCCCGGACCAGGTGCCCGCCGCGATCGCGCTGGCGGCGGCCAGCTTCACCCACAGCGGGATCGTGCTGCCCTCCCACCATCCCGCGGCGACGAGCGCGAGCACGATCACGCCCATGGTCTTCTGCGCGTCCTGCAGGCCGTGTCCCAGCGCCATCGCCGCCGCCGAGAGGGTCTGTGCGTACCGGAAGCCCCGCGTCGTGCTCTGGTTGCCGGCGTTCCGCAGCAGCCAGATGAGGCCGAGCATCACGAGGAAGGCGAGCGAGAAGCCGATCAGCGGCGAGACGAACATGGGCACGACCACCCGGCTCGTGATCACGTCCCAGTGCACCGTGGTCGAGGAGGCCAGTCCCGCGCCGGTGAGGCCCCCGATGAGGGCGTGCGAGGACGAGGAGGGAAGGCCGAACCACCACGTCACAAGGTTCCACGCGATCGCCCCTGCCAACCCCGCGAGTACGACGACGAGCCCGGAGATCCCCTCGGGTGGGGTGATGATGCCCGAGCCGATCACCTCCGCGACCCCGGTGCCCAGCATCGCCCCGATCAGGTTCATCACCGCGGCCATGGCGACGGCGACACGCGGGGTGAGCGCACGGGTGGAGATGGACGTGGCCACCGCGTTGGCGGCGTCGTGGAACCCGTTCGTGAAGGCGAAGCCGAGGGCGACCACCACGACCGTGACGACGACGGCGCCGACCGGATCCACCCTCAGGACTCCTTGACCGCGATTGTCTCCACGGAGTTGGCGAGGCGCTCGAACGCGTCGACCGCCGCCTCGAGGGTGCCGATGACGTCCTTGAGCTTGACGAGGGTGCGGCTGTCCGTCTCGGTGTCGAAGAGGTCCGCGATGGCCTTGCGGTAGATGCGGTCGGTCTCGTTCTCCAGCCGGTTGATCTCCACCCAGTAGTCGCGCAACCGCTCCATGGTGCGCAGCCGCGGGATCATCTCGACCGTGAGCTCGGCGCAGCGCTCGAGGTTGCCGATCATCCGGACCGTGGCGTCCGGCATCTCGCCCAGCTTGTAGAGCACCACCATGTCGCCCGCCTCGTCCATGAGATCGACGCAGTCGTCGATGCGGGTGGCGAGCAGGAGGAGGTCGTCCCGGTCGAACGGGGTGACGAAGCTCGCGTTCACCTTCTGGATGAGTGCGTGGGCCGCGAGGTCCGCCCGGTGCTCCACGTCGTGCAGTTCCTGGATGAGCCGGAGGCGCTCCGGCCGGTCAGCAGCCGCGAGCTCGGCGAGGGTCCGGGCGGCGTGCACGAGGTGGACGGCGCACTCCGACAGCAGCGTGAACCAGGAGCTCTCCCTGGGTGTGAGGCGGAACTTCACAGGCGGGCTCCCGGACGGGCGGACGGGTCGTGGTGCGCCGGACCGCAAAGCGCCTGTCGGCGCGAAGGCCGCTCGTAGCGGCACAGTGTGGAGCCCGGGGCTTTCAACGGTCCGGCGCGAGTGTCGAGTCTATACCTCCGGGGTGTCCGCGAGGGGAGCCGGGGAGAGGTTGAAGCGGTAGCCGACGTTCCGGACCGTGCCGATCAGCTGGTCGTACTCGACCCCGAGCTTGGCGCGCAGCCGCCGGACGTGCACGTCCACGGTGCGGGTGCCGCCGAAGTAGTCGTACCCCCACACCTCCTGGAGCAGCTGCGCCCGGGTGAAGACCCGGCCGGGGTTCGCTGCGAGGTGTCGCAGCAGCTCGAACTCCTTGTAGGTGAGGTCGAGGGCCCGGCCGCGCAGGCGCGCCGTGTAGCCGGACGGGTCGATCACGAGCTCGCCCGCCTCCACCCGCTCCGGCTCGGCGGGCGTGGAGTCCTGGGCCCGCTCCAGTGCCATCCGGATGCGGGCGTCCACCTCGGCCGGCCCCGCCGTGTCGACGACGACGTCCGCGGCCCCCCACGCCGCGCCCACCACCGGCCACCCGCCCTCCGTCACGACGAGGAGCACCGGCGGCGTCTGGAGGGTCCCGCTGAGCTGGCACAGGGAGCGCGCCGCGACGAGTTCGGTCCGGGCGTCGAGGACGAGGACGTCGGCCTCCGCGGCGTCGACCAACGCGGCAGGGGACAGGGGGGCGACGCGAACACGGTGGGGGAGGAGGGCGAAGACCGGCAGGACGCGCTCGGCGCTCCCGCCGGATGCGGTGAGCAGCAGCACCGTGGCCACGCGCACCCCTCTCGTCCGGATGCCCCACACTACCAACGGGAGGGTCCGGCCGGCCGCTGCCGGCAGGTGCAACAATGGGGCCGTGCACGCCGACCGGACCGCGCTGATGGCCGCCTCCTCGCGAGCCGTCGTCACCGGGGGGAGCGCAGGCGTGCTGGCGCTCGCCACCTGGGCGGGCGACGCCGTCGCCGCGGCCGCCCTCGCGCTCGCCGCCGGCGTGTTCGGCTTCGGCTGGCCCCGCCTCATCGACGTGCCCTCGAAGCGGGGCACCTCAATCGTGATCGGCCTCGTGGCGCTCGCCGCGATCGCCTCCGCGTGGTGGACGGGCGACATCGCCCTGCTGGCCCTCGTGGTGGCGGGGGGCGTGATCGCCTCGTTCGTCCACCAGATGGCCCGGCGGGACGGGCGTCCCCGCCTCACCGAGACGGTCAGCACCACCGTGACCGGGATCCTCGTGGTCACCGCGGGCGTCGGCTGGTTCGTGGCGGCCCAGGCCGGCCACCTGCAGGTGGTGCTCCTCGGTGCGGCGGCGCTACTCGCTGCCTCCGGTGCCACGGCGCTGCCGGCGCGCGGGACGATCGCCGGCGTCGCCGCCGCCGCGGCCGGGGGTGCGGCGGGAG
>DBPQ01000087.1 GCA_002304945.1 Actinomycetales bacterium UBA1416
CGCGTCGCGGGCCGCGTGGCCGCCGGAGCCGGCCTCGCCGGCCTGGCGACCGCCGGTGTCCTCCTCATGGGCGGGTTGCCCGCCGCGTCCCCGGACCTGCTGCGCGACCCCACCGGTGGTGCGGCGTTCCGGGCCACCGTCCAGGCGAGCGTCTCCGACTCGACCGAGGCGACGGTGGCCGGGCTGCGGGACCACGGCTGGGCGCTCCCGGCGGAGCTGCCGGCCGATCTCCACATCTCCGCGGCCACCCTCCACGAGGTGGAGGGAGTGGAGCTCCTCGAGGTCGAGGTGGTGGGCCCCGCGGGTGCCGTCCGGCTGCTGCAGGTGCACGGTGCCCTCGATGCGGCAGACCTGCCCGCCGACGCCGAACTCGTCCAGTGCGGCGGTGTCGCGGCGGTCCTCACCGGCGAGCCCGCCACCCGCGCGCGCGTGGCGGCACTCCTGCCGGCCGCACCGGTTGACTCCTCGATGGCCGGGCGCTTTGATCGGGGAGTGCAGGCAATCGTCTCCCTCCTCCGCGAGGTCTCCCCATGACGTCCGACGAGCGCTGGATGCCGCCCCGCGACCCGGAGGCACGGCCGGACGCGGTAGCTGAGCGCCCGTCCCCCGGCTGGGGCGCGCCCGGCGCCCCGCCGCCCGGACCGCCACCGTTCGCGGTCACCCAGCCGATGTCGCCGCCCTGGCCCGGCACCCCGGTGACCACTCCGCCCGCCGACCGCCGCCGTCGCGGACCTCGCACGGTGCGTCGCGGCACCGCCGCCCTCCTCGCCGTCCTCGGCCTCCTGGCGGGCCTCATCCTCGGCGCCGTGGGGGCCCGCGAGTACTTCGGGCTCGCCCCGGCGGCGTCGCAGGCGCCCACGTCCACGACCACCGTCGGCGTGCGCCCCCCTGACTCGGTGGCGGGCATCGCCCAGGCAGTGGTGCCCTCCACGGTGTACATCGAAGCAGCCACCGGCACGGGGGCGGCCTCGGGAACCGGGCTCATCCTGCGGCCCGACGGCTACATCGTCACCAACAACCACGTGATTGACGTGGCCGTGGCCGGAGGCACCATCCAGGTCACCTTCTCCGACGGCACGGTGGAGGAGGCCGAGGTGGTGGGACGCACCTCGGACTACGACCTTGCCGTGCTCAAGGTCGAGCGCACCGGCCTCGACGCACTCCCGCTCGCCGACTCCGACTCGGTGATGGTGGGGGATCCGGTCGTGGCGGTCGGCGCGCCCCTCGGGCTGGAGGGCACCGTGACGTCCGGCATCGTCTCGGCCCTCAACCGGGCGGTCACGGCCGGATCGGCCACGGAGACGTCCTTCATCAACGCCATCCAGACCGACGCCGCCATCAACCCCGGCAACTCCGGGGGACCGCTCGTGAACGCCGTCGGTGAGGTCATCGGCATCAACACGGCCATCGCCCAGGCGTCGGGAACCGGGGCGGCGACGGGCAGCATCGGCCTCGGCTTCGCCATCCCGTCGAACCAGGTGCGGCGGACCACCGACGAGATCATCGAGACCGGCCGGGCCACCTACCCGATCATCGGGATCCTCCTCGACGGCCGGCACCGCGGAGAGGGCGTCATGGTGGCCACCACCGCGACGGACGGCAACGAGCCGGTGACGCCCGGCGGCCCGGGGGAGGAGGCGGGGATCCGGCCCGGCGACATCATCCTGTCCATCGACGGCCGCCCCATGACCAGCCCCGACGAGGTCATCGTCTACGTCCGCGCGAACTCGCCGGGCGACACCATCACCCTCACGATCCGCCGTGGGGGCACGGAGCAGGACGTCGACGTCGTGCTCGGCGAGCAGGAGGCGAACTAGTCCGTCGCCGTCAGGTCGCCTCGTCGTCGAAGGGAACCGCCGGTGGGCCCTCGGACCCCGGCCCCGGCGTCTCGTGGGTCGCCTCCCGCGGCGCCGCGGGAGGCGGGGCGGGACGGGACGGCTTGGCCGGGGAGTCGTCCATCAACGCCTCGCGGACGATGCGGCGCGGGTCGTACTGCCGGGGATCCAGCGACTTCAGGTCCGTGAGGTCGTCCCCCAGTTCGTCCTTCAACGAGGACTTGGCCTGGCGGAGCAGGTCCCGCGCCATGCGGGTGGCGCGGCCCAGCTGGCCGGCGATCTCGGGCAGCTTCTCGGGGCCGACGACCAGCAGCACGACGAGCAGGAGGACCATCGCCTCCCAGCCGTTGATGCCGGTGCCGCCCATCGCTACCTCGGGTTGATGCCCAGGGAGCGGCCCGCGAGGCCCCGCGCCCGAGTGGCGAGATGGTCGGCCACGCCGGCCAGCGCCTGGGCCGCGCCGGACTCCGGGGCAGCCATGACGACGGGGACGCCGGCGTCCCCGGCCTCCCGGAGCCGCTTCTCGAGCGGCACCTGCGCGAGGACCGGCACCGGGTAGCCGAGGCCGGCCGTGAGCACGCGGGCGACCTCCTCCCCACCCCCGGAGCCGAAGATCTCCATGCGGGTGCCGTCCGGCGCCTCGAGCCACGACATGTTCTCCACGACTCCGACGACGTGCTGGTGCGTCTGGTGGGAGATGATCCCCGCCCGCTGGGCGACCTCGGAGGCCGCGAGCTGCGGCGTCGTGACGACGAGGATCTCCGAGCTGGGCACGAGCTGTGCGATCGAGATCGCGATGTCCCCGGTACCGGGCGGGAGGTCGAGGAGGAGGACGTCGAGGTCCCCCCAGAAGACGTCACCGAGGAACTGCTGCATCGCCCGGTGCAACATGGGGCCGCGCCAGACGATCGGGGCGCCGGGAGCGGCGAACATCCCGATCGAGATCACCTTCACCCCGTGGGCGACGGGCGGGACGATCATGTCGTCGAGCGTGGTGGGAGGGTGCTCGACGCCGAGCATGCGCGGGATGGAGAAGCCGTAGATGTCGGCGTCCAGCACACCGACCTTGAGGCCTCTCTCGGCAAGCGCCACGGCCAGGTTCGCGGTGACCGTCGACTTGCCGACCCCGCCCTTGCCGGAGGTGACGGCGTACACGCGGGTGAGCGAGCCGGGTTGGGAGAACGGGATCACGGGTTCGGGGGTGCCGCCCCGCAGCTTGGTCCGCAGGTCCTTGCGCTGCTGGTCGGTCATGACGCCCATGACCACCTCGACCGAGGTGACTCCCTCGAGCGCCTCGACGGCGGTGGTGACGTCCCGCGTGATGGTGTCCCGCAGGGGGCAGCCCTGCGTGGTGAGGTCGATGCCGACCACCACGTCCCCGCCGTCGACCGTGACGCTGCGCACCATGTCGAGCTCCGTGATCGGCTTGCGGATCTCGGGATCGAGAACGGAGGCGAGGCGTGTCCGGACTGCTTCTTCGGTGAGGACGGGCATGGCCCCGATCCTACAGCCGGTCCTGTGCCGCCCCGGAATCCGGTTCCCCGGCCTCCTCGCGCCTCATCTCGGCGAGGAGGTCCTCCAGCAGGTCGCGGAGCTCTGCCCGCACGTAGTCCCGGGTGGCGACCTCCCCCATCGCGATGCGGAGCGCGGCGATCTCGCGGGCGAGGTACTCGGTGTCCGCCAGGTTGCGCTCCGCGCGGAGGCGGTCCTGCTCGGCGGTGACGCGGTCGCGGTCGTCCTGCCGGTTCTGCGCGAGCAGGATCAGCGGCGCGGCGAACGACGCCTGCAGGGACAGCATGAGGGTGAGCGCGGTGAATCCCAGGTCCGCCCGGTCGGTGCGCAGGGTCTCCGGCGCCCACGTGTTCCACGCCAGCCAGACCAGCACGAACAGGGTGAGCCAGATGAGGAACTGCGGGGTCCCGGTGAAGCGGGCGATCCCCTCCGCGGCCCGGGCCACCGGTTCGGACTGGAGGTCCACGCGGGGCAGGCGCTTGCGGTACTCCTTCGGCTGGTCGAGTCGTTCAGCCATGGAGCATCCTCAGGTCGGCGTTGTCCGTGACCTCGTCCTCGACCTCACGCCAGTTCTCGGGCAGCAGGTTGTCCAGGACGTCGTCCACGGAGACCGCGCCGAGCAGGCGCCGGTTGTCGTCGAGCACGGGCAGGGCCGTGTTGTTGTACGTCGCGAGCAGACGGGTCACCTTGCTGATGGTGTCCTCGGGTGTCACTGCCTCCACGTCGGTGTCGAGGAAGTTGCCCAGCGGCTCGTTGGGCGGTTCGCGCAGGGCGCGCTGCAGGTGCACGACCCCGAGGAAGCGCCCGGTCGGCGTCTCGAGCGGCGGGCGGGCCACGAAGATCATGGTGCACAGGGCCGGGTTGATGTCCCGCCGCCGCGCGTGCGCCAGCGCGGTCGCGACGGTCGCCTCCGGGCCCAGGATGATCGGCTCGGTGGTCATGAGGCCACCGGCGGTGCGCTCGTCGTAGGCGAGCAGCCGGCGGACGTCCCGCGCCTCCTCGGGCTCCATGAGGGCCAGGAGTTCGGTGGCCATCGACTCGGGGAGCTCAGAGACCAGGTCCGCCGCGTCGTCGGGCTCCATGACGTCGAGGACGTCGGCGGCCCGACCCGCCTCGAGGCTGGAGACGATCGCCACCCGGTCCTCGTCGCCGAGTTCCTCGAGGACATCGGCCAGGCGGTCGTTGTCCAGCTCGGAGGCCACCTCGATGCGGCGGTCGTCCGGCAGGTCGTGGAGTACGTCCGCGAGGTCGGCGGGCTTCATGTCACCCAGGCTCGCCAGCAGGGAGGTGGCCCCCTGCTGCTCGGCGGACGGGCCGAGGCCGACGACGTCCGTGACGTCCACGACGAGGGTGGGACCGCGCCGCAGCAGAGCGCCGCCCTCGCGCCGGCGGACGAACAGCTTGGTCACGAGCCAGTCGCGGTTGCGCTGCTGCTCGATCGCGACGTCCTCGATGCTGGCGCGGCCCGAGCCGTCCCGGAACGTCACCACGCGATCCAGGAGCTGGGAGACGACGAGTGTCTCGCTGGCTCGCTGCTCGAAGCGGCGGATGTTCACGAGGCCCGTCGTGATGACCGCGCCCGGTTCGATCCCCGTGACGCGCGTCAGCGGCACGAACACGCGGCGCCGGCCGCTCACCTCCACGACGAGCCCGACCGCCCGGGGCGCGCCCTTGAGCGGGATCAGCACGACGACGTCGTGCACCTTGCCCACCTCGTCGCCGATGGGGTCGAAGACGGACGTGCCCGCGAGGCGTGCCACGTAGACCCGCGTCGGGGCGCTCGAACGGGGGGTGCTCGTCACGCGACCAGCCTACGGCCCGCATCCCCGCCCGCGCACCGCCCCCACGCACCCAGCGAGTTCCCAGCATGGTGCGGGATACTGTCCGACATGACACAGATGAGTTCGTGGCAGCGCCTCGGGGTGATTCCCCTCGGGGAGGAGATCGCCACGTTCGAGAAGTACGAGCAGGCACAGGCAGCGGTCGACGCCCTCGCGGACGCGGGGTTCCCCGTCCAGAAGGTCTCCATCATCGGTACCGACCTGCGGATGGTGGAGCGGGTGACAGGGCGGATGAACCTCGGGCGGGCCGCCCTCTCCGGTGCGCTGTCCGGCATGTGGTTCGGCCTCATGATCGGGCTGCTCTGGGTGATCGTCGGCGCGCCGGACCTTTCCCCGGTGGTGCTCGGCGTCACCTTCGGCGCCGTGTTCGGCGCGCTCTTCGGGCTCGCCGCCCACGCGCTGTCGGGTGGGAAACGGGACTTCACGTCGATCAGCCAGGTGGTGGCCACCCGTTACGGCCTGCGTTGCGAGACCGAGGTGGCCTTCCGCTGCCGCCAGGTCCTCACCGAGCGCGGGATCGTCACGCCGCCGGTCGCGCCGGCCGTGGTGGACCTCACCGAGCCGCCCCGGTACGGGGAACGCATCGCGCACCCCGAGCAGCGGCCCACCCCGGAGGCCGGTTCCCCGTCCTAGTTCGCTCGTCCGATCGTCACTTCGCGGCGAGGACCCGGGCCATCCAGCTCTCGACGTCCGCGATCGTGCGCGGGATGTCCTCGCTGAGACGCACCGGTCCCTCCTCGGTCATGAGGATGTCATCCTCGATGCGCACGCCAATGCCCCGGAACCGCTCGGGGACGGCCAGGTCGTCCTCCCGGAAGTACAGGCCGGGCTCGATCGTGAACACCATCCCGGGCCGCAGTTCGCCGTCCAGGTAGAGCTCGCGCCTCGCCTGCGCGCAGTCGTGGACGTCGAGGCCGAGATGGTGCGAGGTGCCGTGCACCATCCACCGCCGGTGGTACTGGCCCTCCGGCTCGAGTGACTCGGCGGCCGTGACGGGCAGCATCCCCCAGCCGTCGAGGCGCTGCGCGATCACCTCCATCGCCGCGGCGTGGACGTCCCGGAACCGCGCTCCCGGAGCGCCAGCCCGCGCCAGGGCGGCCTCGCACGCTTCCAGGACGGCCTCGTAGACCTCCCGCTGCGGCTCGGTGAACACCCCGTCGACCGGCAGGGTCCGGGTGATGTCCGCCGTGTACAGCGAGTCCACCTCGATGCCCGCGTCCACGAGCACCAGGTCCCCGGCCCGCACCGCACCGTCGTTGGCGATCCAGTGCAGGGTGTTCGCGTGGTTCCCGGCGGCCGCGATGGTGTCATACCCGAGGCCGTTGCCCTCCTCGCGGGCCCTGGCCTGGAACGCGCCCTCCAGCACCCGCTCGCCGCGGGGGTGCCGCACCGCACGAGGGAACGAGGCGATGATCTCCTCGAAACCGGCGGCCGTGGCCGCCACCGCGGCGCGCAGCTCGCCGACCTCGTGCTCGTCCTTGAGGAGCCGCATCTCGGACAGAGCCTCGGCCAGGGCGGCGTCGACCGCCGAGTCCTCGACCACCCCCGCCTCGGACCGCACGCGCTCCACGAGCGCCGTGACGGCGGCGTCGGCCTGCGGGACCACGCGGATCCGCACCCGTCCGGCGTCCTTCGCGACGGCGTCCGGAAGCGTGTCGAGGTGGGCGCACCGGATGCCGGTGAGTGCCTCGACCTGCTCGAGCGTGGGGCGCACCCCCACCCAGAGCTCGCCGTACCGCGAGTCCGCGAAGAACTCCTCGGAGTCCTTGCCGGCGGCGGGACGGATGTACAGCACCGCCTCGTGGCCCTCCTCGGCGGGATCGAGCACGAGGACGGCATCCGGCTCCTGGTCCGTGCCGAGGCCGGTCAGGTGGGCGAAGGCGCTGTGGGGCCGGAAGCGGTGATCGGTGTCGTTGGAGCGCACCACGAGCTGGCCGGCGGGAATCACCAGGCGGTCGCCCGTGAACGACTCGCCGATGCGCCGCCGCCGCTCGGCCGCGAACGGGGCGGCGGCGGACCGCTCGGGAAGAACGGGTGGGCGCTCCTCCCAGCCGGTCGCGATGAACTCGCGGAACGCGCGGGAGCTGGGCCGGTGCGAACGGTTGTTCACCCGGTCGGAGAGTTGCTGGTCGTCGTCGGTCATGGTACGAGCCTAGCCGGGGCCACCCCCGTCGGCCGGCCGTCAGTCGGTCAGGGCCTCACCGGCGAGCTCCGGCAGGAACAGTGCGGACACCATGGCGAGGAGGAACGCCGCGCCGAGGACGGCGAACAGGACGGGCAGGCCGCCGGCCGCCACGAGCGCGGGGACGACGAGCGGCGCCGTCATCGCCGCCACCCGGCCGAACGCCGTCGCACTCCCGCTGCCCGTGGCGCGCAGCGTCGTCGGGTAGACCTCCGGGGTGACCGCGTACAGCGCGCCCCAGGCGCCGAGGTTGAAGAAGGACAGCGCCATCCCGGTGGCCAGGATCATCGCCTCGCTCCCGGCCAGGCCGAACGCCACCGCGGCGACGGCGGAGCCCGCCAGGAACGTGGCGAGGGTCGGGCGCCGGCCCCACCGCTCGATGAGGACCGCGGCGAGTGCGTAGCCCGGCAGCTGCGCGAGGGTGATCCACAGGGTGAACTCGAAGGACTTCACCAGGGGGAAGCCGCTGTTGAACAGCAGGGTCGGGAGCCAGATGAAGGCGCCGTAGTAGGCGAAGTTGACGCCGAACCACGTGAGCCACAGGGCGACGGTGCGGCGCCGGTACGCCGGTTGCCACAACTCGGCCCACCGGGGCCTCGGCGCCTCCGGGAGGGTGGGGGAGTCCACGGGCTCGATCCCGGCGGCGTCCTCGAACCGGCGCACGGCGGCCTCCGCCTCGGCGGTGCGGCCTCGCCGCTCCAGGAAGCGCACCGACTCGGGCAGCGCGTACCGGACGGCGAGGGCGTACACGGCGGGCACCGCACCGAGGGCAAGCGCCCACCGCCACCCGTCCTCAAGGGGAACGACGAAGTACCCGACGAGGGCGGCCAGCAGCCATCCGACGGCCCAGAAGGACTCCAGGGCCACCACCACGCGCCCCCTGATCCGCCGGGGCGCGTACTCGGAGACCAAGGTTGAGGCCACCGGGAGTTCCGCCCCGAGGCCGAGGCCCACGACGAAGCGCAGCGCGAGGAGCACGGCCAGCGAACCGGCGAGCGCCGAGGCCCCCGTGGCGAGACCGTACACCAGCAGGGTCAGGGCGAAGACGGAGCGGCGGCCGATCCGGTCGGCGAGCAGGCCTCCCAGGGTGGCGCCGACCGCCATGCCCACGAACCCGACCGAGGCGAGCGCCGAGAGTTCGCCGGAGCCCAGGCCCCACTCCGCCGCGAGCGCCGCCATGATGAAGGAGATGAGGCCCACGTCCATCGCGTCGAGGGCCCACCCGATCCCGGAGCCCACCAGCAGGCGCCCGTGGAGCCGGGTGAAGGGGAGCCGGTCCAGCCGTTCCGAGCGGGTGGCGGCGACGGGCATGAGCGGCGGGCCTGCTGTGCTCTCCATGAGGAGAAGCATCCCACCGTGACGGGGCGCCCGCCATGCCGCCCGCGGTGACGGCGATTACGCTGGCCACCGTGCGCATCGACCTCCACACCCACTCGACCGCCTCGGACGGAACCGACTCACCGGCCCAGGTGCTCGAACGCGCGGCCGCGGCCGCGATCGACGTGGTGGCGCTCACCGACCACGACTCGATCGCGGGGTGGGAGGAGGCCGCGGCGGCCGTGGAACCGACGGGCGTGGTGCTCGTCCGGGGGGCCGAGGTCTCCGCCAGCGCAGGGGGCATCCCCGTCCACATCCTGTCCTACCTCCACGATCCGGCCGACCGGGCGCTGGCGCAGCTGCTGGAGCACACCCGCACCATGCGGGTGCGGCGGGGCCGGGCGATGGTCGAGGGCCTGGCCCGCGACTTCCCGATCACGTGGGAGGCCGTCGTCGCGCTCGCGGGTGACGCACAGACGGTCGGGCGGCCGCACATGGCGGACGCGCTCGTCGCGGCAGGCGTGTTCCCGGACCGGGACGCGGCGTTCGTCCGCGTCCTGCACACCTCCGGCCCGTACCACCTCCCGCTCGAGGCGCCCCACCCACGGGACGTGGTCACCGCGATTCGGGCGGCCGGTGGCGTTCCGGTGATGGCACACCCCCTGGCCGCGAAGCGTGGACGGGTCGTGGGTGACGACGTCATCGCGGACCTCGTCGACCACGGGCTCGCCGCGCTCGAGGCGTTCCACCGGGACCACGACCCCGCCGCCGTCGTGCACGCGCGGAGGCTGGCCGCCCGGCTGGGCATCCCCGTGACGGGAGCGTCTGACTACCACGGCGCGGGCAAGCCGAACAGGCTGGGGGAGAACCTCACGACGGAAGCCGTGTTCGAGGCCCTGGTCGGCCAGGGCAGGATCGAGGTCCTCCGGCCGTCCGCCGGTTAGTTCGCGGCGTCCCGTGACGCCGACGCACCCTCTCCGCCCCGGGTCCGGCGGCGCGGCCGACGGCGCCGCTTGGGCTCCTCCTCGCCGGCAGGGGCATCCCGGCGACCACGGCCGCCGTCGTCGCCTCCGCGACCGGTGCGGCGGCCACCCCGGGGGCGGCCCTCGACGTCCTCGACTTCCTCGGCGTCCAGTCCGGCGCGGGTCCGCTGCCCGCGGGGCAGGCGGCCCGTGAGCCCCTCGGGGATGTCGAGGTCGCTGTGGAGGTGGGCCGAGGTGTGGTACGTCTCGACAGGTTCGGCGTTCCCGAAGCCGAGGGCCTTGTTGATGAGGGACCAGCGGGGGGTGTCGTCCCAGTCGACGAAGGTCACCGCGGTCCCCGTATGGCCGGCGCGGCCGGTGCGGCCCACTCGGTGGAGGTAGATCTTCTCGTCCTCGGGGCACTGGTAGTTGATGACGTGCGTTACGTCGTCGACGTCGATGCCGCGGGCGGCGACGTCGGTCGCGACGAGGACGTCGACCTTGCCGTTGCGGAAGGCGCGCAGCGCCTGCTCGCGGGCCCCCTGGCCCAGGTCGCCGTGGATGGCGGCGGCGGCGAAGCCTCGCTCCTGGAGCTGCTCCGCGACGTTCGCTGCCGTGCGCTTGGTCCGGGTGAACACGATCGTGAGGCCGCGTCCCCGGGCCTGGAGGATGCGGGTGAGCAGCTCCACCTTGTTGAGGGCGTGCGCCCGGTAGACCACCTGCTTGACCGAGGCGACGGTCTTCGAGGTGTCATGGGGGTCGGCCGCGCGGATGTGGGTGGGCTGGGTCATGTAACGTCGCGCGAGTGCCACGACGGCGCCCGGCATCGTGGCCGAGAACAGCATGGTGTGGCGGGTCGCCGGGGTCTTCGAGAGCAGCTTCTCGACGTCGGGCAGGAAGCCGAGGTCCAGCATCTCGTCCGCCTCGTCGAGGACGACCGTACGGACCCGGGACAGGTCCAGCACCTTGTGGCGGATGAGGTCGATCATGCGGCCCGGGGTCCCGACCACGACCTCGACGCCGGCCTTCAACGCCTCGATCTGCGGCTCGTAGGCCCGTCCGCCGAACACCTTGACGATGCGGAGGTTGCGGCGCCGGGAGGCGGCCTCGAGGTCGCCGGCAACCTGGAGGGCGAGCTCGCGGGTGGGCACGACGACGAGACCCTGCGGGCTACCGGCGTGCGGCAGCTTGTCCCACCCCTCCTCACCGGGTGCGATCACGCGGTTCAGCAGGGGGAGGCCGAAGCCGAGCGTCTTGCCGGTGCCCGTCTTCGCCTGCCCGATGATGTCCCGCCCGCCGAGCGCGACGGGAAGGGTCATCGCCTGGATGGGGAACGGGCTCGTGATCCCGATGTCCCGGAGCGAGTCGACGATGTCGTCGCGGAGCTCGAAGTCCGAGAAGTGGACCCCCTTGACCTCGATGGTCTGGGGTTCCTCGGTGAGTCCGGCGGTGGAGGCGTGGGCGACGATGCCCGTGGGTTCGACGTGGATGGTCATGGGTGTCCTTCGATTCGGCGGGCACGCCGGCATTGGCCGGCGCGCGGGAGGGCAGCCGATCGTGAAAGAAACGGCACCGTGGCGGTGCGTCGTGTGCCTGCGGGACGACCGGGCAACCAACAATGCCCCGATCCTACCGTCCCGGGGCGGCCGGGGCAGCGGGGGAGGCGTGTGACGCTGGTTGCGGCCACTAGGGTTGGGCCATGGACACCACCACCGGACCGTCGCACGAGGGGCTCCGCGAGTTCCTGGGACTGCTGGGCTACGCGAGCCTCGGTTCCTTCGCACTGCTGGCGGAGGACGCGGCACACGCGCCGGACATCCGCTCCCGCCTCATTCTCTCCCGGATGGCCGCCGGCGAGATCGCGGGGATCGACCGCGTGGAACTCATGGTGGCGGAGCAGGGAGGCGACTTCGACGCCATGATGGCCAGCTACCGGGACCTCGTCTCGGACTACCTCCTGCGCGCCGTGCCCCGGGACTGGTGGGAGCGTCTCGTGCGCAGCTACGTGGGGTACAACATGCTGCAGGACATGCTCACGACCCTGGCCTCGTGCGTCCCGGACGAGATCCGGGCCGAGACGGCCGCAAGCGTCGGACGGTCCGGGCACGACGACTTCGTGGCGGCCGTGCTCATGCCGGTCATCGAGGCGGAGCCCCAGCTCGCGGCGCGCCTTGGCCTGTGGGGACGCCGGGTGGTGGGCGAGGCGCTGTCCATCGTGCAGCGGCTCTTCGTGGAGCACCCCGCCCTGGCGGAGCTCGCGTGCGGCGAGGGCGACCGGGCGGTGCGCGTGCAGCGGCTGGTCGCCGAGCTCCAGGCCGAGCACTCCCGCAGGCTGGGACGCCTGGGCCTCAACGCCTGACACGGCACGGCCGGCGACCGTCGAGGCCCCGGCGGCGCGGTCAGAGGCCGAAGCCCACCCTCCGGCCCGCCTGGGTTCCCACGATGAGGTAGCCGAGCGCCCCGGCGGGCACGACGACGGTCTGCCCCTTGGCGTCCTCCAGGGTGAGCGGTTCCCCGGCCCGGATCGCCTCGGCGGCCCGGCGCGTGAGCTCGGCGGGCTCCTCGTCGACCTCGATGCTGAGCTCGCGGGCCACGTTCTGGATCCCGATGGTGATGTCCACGGCACGTCCTTTCGTCTGACGCCATCCTAGGCCGCGGCTCGGGCCCCACCCGTCCGCGTCAGCGGGGAGCGAACATGCGAGCGTGTGGGTGGTCCGTGATTGCATGGCCCCATGGCCGTCACCCTCCGCACTCGTCCGCCGGTCGTGGTGCTGCCGGACCTCGATCCGGTGCAGCGCGACCTCGTGGAACGAGCGCCTGCCGGGCGCCACGTGCTGGTGGCAGGAGCGCCGGGGACGGGGAAGACGACCGTCGCGCTCGCCGCCCTCCTCACGAGGATCGCCGGCGAGGGCGGGCTGGTGGAGTCCCGTCACGTGCTCCTCGCCCCGACACGCCGGGCGGCCGCCCGGCTTCGCGAGGCGGCCTCGGCCGGTGCGCTCGTCGGGGCGGGGGCGCGGCGCGGGCCACGCGTACTGACCCCCGCCGCCTTCGCCCACACGATCGTGCGCGCCTTCGCCGTCGCGCGCGGGCTGCCGGTTCCGACCCTCATCACCGGGGCACAGCAGGACCGGTTCATCGCCGAACTGCTCGCCGGTCACGCCGAGGGCCTCGGGGCGCGCCCGCCGTGGCCGGAGGACATTCCCCCCGCTGCGCTCGCCCTGCCGGCCTTCCGTGCGCAGGTGCGCGACCTTTTCATGCGTGCCGCGGAGTTCGGTCTCACGCCGCCGGAGCTCGCCGCCCTGGGACGTGCGGCGGGCAGGCCCGAGTGGGTCGCGGCGGCCGTGCTGCTCGCCGAGTACCGCGACGTCGTCGCCCTCGCCGATCTCCCGGCGGAGCGGGGCGAGCGGTACGACTCAGCGGCGATCGTGTCGGAGGCCGCCACCGTCCTCGGTGACTGGGAGGCCCTCGCCACGGGCGCCCCGCCGGCTGTCGCGTCGGTGCTCGTCGACGACGCCCAGGAGGCGACGCCGGCCACCGCCCGGCTGCTGCGTGCGCTGGCCGACCGCGGGACCCACCTGACCCTTCTCGGGGACCCGGACGTGGCGGTCCAGACGTTCCGGGGCGCGCGACCCCACCTGCTCGGTCGCGCCACCGAGGCCGCGGGGCTCGGGGCCCTCGACGGGGAGCTCGTCGTGCTGCCCACCGTGCACCGTGGGGGACCGCAGCTCCGGGACCTGGTCCGGGAGACGGCCGCGCGCGTGCCGGTGGCCCAGCTCGCGGCGCACCGGGACGCCACCGTCCCACCCTCGGAGGAGGCGGGCGGGCGCGACGGTGTCCGTGTGGTCCAGTTGCCCTCGGACGCCGCCCAGGCCGGGTGGATCGCGCGGCTGCTGCGCGAGCAGCAGCTGTACGCAGGGCTGGACTGGGAACGGATGGCGGTCGTCGTGCGGTCGAGCGGGGCCCGGCGGTCGATCGCCGACGCCGTGCGGGGGCAGGGCGTTCCCGTGGCGCGCACGGGCGGTCCGGTCGTGCTGCGGGAGGCGCCCGCCGTGCGGATGCTGCTCGCGGCCGTCGAGGCCGGAATCCGGGGGCTCACCCCCGCGTTGGCGGAGGAACTGCTGACCGGTCCTCTCGGCGGGTTCGACCCGCTCGCGATGCGGCGGATGCGCCGCGAACTGCGCCGCCGGCTCCGGGCGGGGGAGTTCGCCGACGGTGCCACGATCGACGACGCGATCGTGGAGGTGCTCACGGACCCGGCGGGCGGGGCGGCCCTGCCGGAGGACCTCCGTGCCGGCACCGAGCGCTGCGCCGGCACGCTCACCGCTGTCCGCGCCGCGGCTGTGGACGAGGGGGCGACCCACGAGACCGTGCTCTGGGCGGCGTGGGCGGCGGCCGGATTTGAACAGCCCTGGCAGCGCCGCGCTCTCGCCGGCGGTGCTGCCGGTGAACGGGCGGACGCTGATCTCGACGCCGTCATGGCGCTCTTCGCCGCCGCCGAGAACCACGCGGAGAGGGCTCCGCTCGCGCGTCCCCTCGAATTCGTCGATCTGGTCCGCGGGGAGTCCCTCCCGACCGACACCCTGGCCCCGACCGGGCGGGGGCCGTCGGGCGTGCACGTGTTGACGGTCGCCGAGGCCGCCGGCCGCGAGTGGGACCTTGTCGTCATCCCCGGCGTGCAGGAGGGAACCTGGCCGGACACGCGTGTCCGGGACTCGCTGCTCGGCGCCGAGCGCCTGGCCGAGCTCGAGCTGGGGCGGGAGGGTCTCGCCGAGGCACCGAGCGACCACGCCGCAGCCCGCAGGGCGGTGCTGGCGGACGAGTGGCGGATGTTCGTCTCCGCGCTGTCCCGCGCCAGCCGCGCGGTCGTGGTGACGGCAGTCCGTGATCTCGACCAGCGTCCGTCGGTGTTCTTCGACCACGTGGCCGGCCATGTCCGCACGCGCGGCGGGGAGGTGGAGGCACCTGGCCCTGTCGCTCCACTGGACCTGCGTGGCCTGGTGGCGACGATCCGGGCGGCGCTGGATGAGGACGGCGCACCGCCGGAGCTTGCCGCGCTGCTGGGCGCGCTCGCCCACGCCGGGGTTCCGGGTGCCGACCCCGCGGAGTGGGCCGGTGTCGCGGGGCCCTCCACCCTGGCTCCGCTGAAGGCGTCCGGGGAGCCGGTGCACGTGTCACCCTCGCGGGTGGAACTGGCCGGGGCCTGCCCGCTCCGGTGGGCCCTGGAGAGCGCCGGGGGGCGGCGGTCGGAACGGATCGAGCAGAGCCTCGGCTCGCTGATCCACGAGATCGCGGCGGAGCATCCCCACGGCACGGCCGAGGAACTCACGGCGGCGCTCGACGCGCGGTTCGACTCGCTCTCGCTCCCGGAGGGGTGGATCCGCTCCCGGGAGCGCCGGCGCGCCGAGCGCATGCTCGCGCTGTACGCGGACTACGTGCGCGGGGTCCCGGGCGAGGTGGCCACGGAGGTGGAGGTGACGCAGCAGGTGGGCGACGCCGTCGTCCACGGCTTCGTCGACCGGCTCGAGACGGTCGACGGCGGTGTCCGAGTCGTCGACCTGAAGACCGGGCGCGAGGTGAGCGTCGCGGACGCCGAACGGCACGCGCAGCTCGGGATCTACCAGCTGGCGGTCTCCGAGGGGGCCCGAGCCGGCGAGGGCGCGGTGGGGGCTCGCCTGGTCCACCTCCGACCGGAGCGACGGGCGCCGGCCGAGCGGAACCAGCCGGCGCTGCCGGCCGACGGCGGGTGGGCGCGCGAGGCCCTCGACGCGGCCGTGGAGGTGATGCGCGGCGGGACGGCGACGGCCGTCGCCGGCAGGACGTGCAGGTTCTGCCCCGTCCACACCTCCTGCCCGGTCCAGTCGGAGAGGAGCGCGCCGTGAGTGGGACCACGGCCTCCACCATCGCCGTCGCCCTCGGCGACCACCTGCCCACGCCCGAGCAGCAGGCCGCCATCGAGGCGCCCCTGGCCCCCACCCTCGTCGTGGCCGGAGCCGGATCGGGGAAGACGGCCACGATGGCCGCACGGGTGGTCCACCTGGTGGTGAACGGGCAGGTGCGCCCCGAGGAAGTGCTCGGGCTCACCTTCACGCGGAAGGCTGCGGGCGAGCTGTCCGACCGGGTGCGCGGCCGCCTCGCAGCCGCACGGCGGCACTTCCCGGGAATCGGTGACCTGAGCGCACCGCCCACACTCACCACGTACAACGCCTTCGCGGCGGCCCTGGTCCGAGACCACGCGCTGCGCGTCGGCGCCGACCCGGACGCGACGCTCATCACCGGGGCGGGGGCGTGGCAACTCATGGACCGGATCGTCCAGAGCTGGCCGGACGAGGTGGAATCCACTCTCACGCCGGCCACCGTGGTGGACCGGGCGTTGAAGCTGGCGGAGGCTCTCAGGACCAACCTCGTGAGCGTGGAGGAGGCCCGGGAGGGGCTCGAGGGCCTGCTGGAGGACCTCGAGCAGACCAGGGAGGGCACGCTGTCGAAGCGGGTGCGGGAACCCGCCGACGCGGTGCGCGCCCGTCTGGCGCTCCTCGACATCGTCCGCGCCTACGAGACCCGGAAGGTCGAACTGGGCCTCGTCGAGTTCTCCGACCAGGTCGCCCTCGCCTGTGCGATCGCCCACCGTGTGCCCGCCGTCGGAGCGCTCCTGCGTGCCCAGTACCGGGTGGTGCTCCTCGACGAGTTCCAGGACACCTCTGTGGCCCAGCTCGGCCTGCTCGCCGACCTGTTCGGTCCCGGCCATCCCGTGATGGCCGTCGGCGACCCCCACCAGGCCATCTACGGCTGGCGGGGGGCGTCCGCAGCCTCGCTGACGGGCTTCCGGGAGAGGTTCGCGCTGCCCGGCCGACCTGTCGCCACCCTCTCGCTCGCGACGTCGTGGCGCAACGACCATGCCGTGCTCGCCGCGGCGAACGCGCTGTCCGCACCGTTGCGGCACACCGCCGGTCCGGAGGGCGCCCTCCTGGGCCCCCTCGATCCGCACCCTGGTGCCGAAGCGGGCGAGGTGGGTGTGTCGGTGGCACTCACCCAGGCGGAGGAAGCCGCGGAGATCGCACGGTGGATCGGGGAGTGCTGGCGCCCCGGGAGCAGCGCCGCCGTGCTGTGCCGGGCCCGGAAGCAGTTCCCCCAGGTGCTCCGTGCGCTGCGGGAGCGGGGACTCCCCGCCACCGTCGTCGGCCTGAGCGGACTGCTCCACACCCCCGAGGTGGTGGATCTCCGCAGCGCGCTGCAGGTGGCCCATGACGCCGCCAGGGGCGACGCGCTGATGCGGCTGCTCACGGGCGCGCGCCTCGGCCTGGCGGACCTCCGGGTCCTGGCCGACTGGGCGGGGGTGCTGGGTGGGCGGGACGGGGAGGCCACCGAGACCGCCACCATCGTGGAGGCACTCGACCGGCTCCCGCCATCGGGATGGCACACGGTGGACGGACTCGCTCTCTCCCCGGAGGGTCGCCGGCGTGCGGAGAGGGTGCGGGCGGTGCTGCGCGGCATCCGCGGGGATCTCGACCTTCCGCTCGTCGACCTCGTGTCCGCGGCGGAGCGACGGCTCGGGCTCGACATCGAGGTGGCGGCGCGGGCCGGCACCGACCCGGTCACCGCCCGTGCCAACCTCGACGCCTTCGCCGGGCACGCGGCGTCCTGGGCAGCGGGTGCCCTCACCCCCACCCTCGGGGGGTTCCTCGCCTGGCTGGACGCCGCGGAGGCGAACGAGAACGGGCTCGACATCGAGCAGGTCGAGGTGGCCACGGACGCGGTCCAGGTGCTGACGGTCCACGCGGCCAAGGGCCTCGAGTGGGACGTGGTTGCCGTCGCCGGCCTCAGTGACACCCAGTTCCCCTCGTGCCGGAGGACCCCTGCGGGCGTGGCGGCCAGCTCCGACGGCGGCTGGGTGACGCGGGCCGAGGAGTTCCCGTATCCGCTCCGTGGTGACGCCGCCGCGCTTCCCGCCCTGCGGACCGACGCGGCCAGCTGGGCGGAGTTCACCGCGGACCTGGACGACTTCAAGGTGCGGAACCTCGACCATCAGCTCACCGAGGAGCGGCGTCTCGCCTACGTCGCCGCCACCCGTGCCCGCCACCACCTCCTGCTGAGCGCCTCACGCTTCCTGCCGGGCGTGGCGAGGGCCGTGCCCCTCTCACGGTTCCTCGACGACGTCGCAGCGGCGCAGTCGCCCGGTTTCGCGGTGGTGCCCGCACCTCCCGCGGAGGCGCTGAACCCCGAGCTGGAGGAGGTCCGACACGCGGAGTACCCGCTCGCCGATCCCGTGGGGGCACGCCGCGCCCGCCTCGACCTCGCCGCCGCGGCAGTCCGCCGCTCGTGCGACGCGCTCGGGCCGGACACGGACGCCCTGGCAGCGGTGGCGCTCGCCGTCGGTCCGGAGCCACCCCCGCACGTGCGCCGGCTCGCGGACGAGGCGGCAGTCCTGCTCGCTGAACGGACGGAGCGGCGAGCGCAACCGGCACTGGACCTCGACGGGCACCTCTCGGCGTCCGCGGCGATCGCGCTGACCGCGGAACCGGAGGACTTCGCCCGCCGGCTCCGCCGGCCGGTACCCTTCAGGCCGCAGCCACGGGCCCGCCTCGGATCGGAGTTCCACGCGTGGGTGGAGCACCACTTCGAACAGCCTGCGCTGCTCCATCCCGACGAGGACCTCGACCGCGACGAGGCGACCGCGGGCCTCGCCGACCTGCGGCGGAACTTCCTCGCCTCGCCCTGGGCCGCACGACGCCCGATCGCGGTGGAGGCCGACCTCGAGACCCTCGTGGCCGGGAGGGTCATCCGGTGCCGCATCGACGCCGTGTTCGCTGAGGGCGACCGGATCGAGGTCGTGGACTGGAAGACGGGGCGTCCACCGAGCACGCGGGCCGAGCTCGACGTCCGCCAGATGCAGCTCGCGCTCTACCGTCTCGCGTGGTCCCGCGCGTCAGGGGTGCCCCTCACGGCGATCTCCGGGGCGTTCTTCCACGTCGCGGACGGCGTGACGGTGCGTGCGGACCCGTGGACCGAGGCGCAGGTCGAGGAGCGGTTCGCGCGCGCCCTCGTCGCCGCGGGGGTGCCGGGCTGAGCCCGCCCGCCCGGCTCCGGGCGGGCGCGTCGGCGCAAGGCGTCCGGCGTCCGGCGTCAGGCGGGCGACGGGGGTGTCGGGGTCCCAGCGGTCCCGAAGTCGACGGCGACGACCTCACCGCCGTCGTCGGGGTCGAGAGAGCCGTGCACCTCCCACGTGCCACCCGCCGTGTCCGCCGTCGCGGCGGTGGCGGCGGACACGGGCGTCCCGGAGGTTCCGGGCGTGCCAGCGGACACGGGGTCCGGTTCGGGGGCCGGCTGGACCACCGGACGGACGTGCCCGATGGGGTCGGAGTCCTCCACCTGGAGTGCGAGTGCGGTGAGCATGGACTCCGCGTCCGCCACGATGTCCGGCACGTCGAGACGCACGCCGTGCATCAGCCACCGGGCCACCGCCAGCTCGGAGTAGAGCTGGGCCCGGCTCACGAGGTGCGGGTCCGGCGGCTCCGACCGCCCCATCGCGTAGGACTCCTCCAGGGTGTCGAGGCTCTCCTCCGGTGCCGCGGCGTACAGCCAGGCCAGGTCCTCGGCGGGGTCACCGACATGGGCGTTGGACCAGTTGACCACCGTCACCACCTGGCCGTTCGCGAGGAGCACGTTCTCGGCGGCGAGATCGCCGTGCACGGGCGTGGCCCGGAACCGCCACAGGGAGATGTCCTCCAGGGCGCGCTCCCAGCGGGCGAGGAGCGCCGGCGGGACCTTGCCGGTGCGGGCGGCGTCATCCACCTCGGCCAGCCTGCGCGACCGGTAGGACGCGGCGTCGTAGACGGGCAGGCCGGCGTCCGCGATGAGCGTGCCGCGGAGCTCGTGGATCGCTGCGACGGCGCGACCCAGCGATGCGGTGGGTCCGGGCCCGGGCCGGAGGGAGTCCAGGTCGAGCTCCCGGCCCTGCAGTTCCCGGTACACCATGACGCGCCACCCCTCCGGCAGGGCGGCGAAGCCCGCCGGGTCGGCGACGTCGAAGGGTAGAGACCCGTCACGGACAGCCGTCACGAGCTGACGCAGCAGCCCGGACTCCGCGTCCAGGGCGATGGCGGCCGAGGCGTGAAGGGGCGCCTGGACGACCCAGTGCCGGCCGGCGTCGTCGAGGACCCCGCAGTAGCGGTAGTCAGCGGTGGTGCGCTGGGGGGCGCGAGTGGCCACGACGTCGAGCCCGGGGATCGCCACCGTGGCGAGGGCAGCGAGCTGGAGGGACGGGTTGCGGGCCACGGGTCCAACGGTAACGCCCTCGCGGCCGGGGCGGTGTCATCCCACGCCGCCGTGGGAGGCGCGCGGAGGTCCGTCCACAGGTGCGTGAGACGGATTGGCGGCACACGGCCGGGCGCCGCTACCGTGCGGGAGGGGCACACGGGGGATGTGCCGCAGGGGGACAGGATGAACGACGCCGTCGCGTTGCTGGAGTACGAGGTGCGCGAACTCGCGCGCCGCCGCGGCATCGACCCCGCGGCCGATTTCACCGGTATCCGTGCCCTCATCGCGGAGGCCGTCGACGACTACGACCAGCGCTCGCTCGCCGGACTCGTCCCCGCCCTCGGCGACTCCGACGGCGTCGCGAAGGAACTGCTCGACTCCGTGGCCGGCCTGGGGCCGCTCCAGCAGTACCTGGACGACCCGGCCGTCGAGGAGATCTGGATCAACGAACCGGGCCGGATCTTCATCGCCCGCTCGGGGCGCCCCGAGCTCACGACGACGATCCTCGACCACCAGTCCGTCCGCGACCTCGTGGAGCGGATGCTGCGGTCCTCCGGCCGGCGGCTGGACATCTCCCAACCCTTCGTCGACGCCGCCCTCGTGGGTGGGGAGCGGTTGCACGTCGCCATCCCGCCGATAACGGCGAGCGCGTGGGCGGTGAACATCCGCAAGTACATCGCCCGTGCCCACCGATTGGACGACCTCGTGTCCCACGGGTCGCTGACGCCCCGGGCGGCGCGCTTCCTCGACGCCGCCGTCACCGCCGGCCTGAACGTGCTGGTCTCCGGCGCGACGCAGGCCGGGAAGACGACGATGGTGCGCGCCCTCGCGGGCAGCATCCCGGCGAGCCAGCGGGTGGTGACCTGCGAGGAGGTCTTCGAACTCAACCTGCTGAACCGCGACTGCGTGGGGCTCCAGTGCCGCCAGCCGAGCCTCGAGGGCACGGGGGAGGTGCCGTTGCGGCGGCTCGTGAAGGAGGCGTTGCGCATGCGGCCGGACCGGCTGATCGTCGGTGAGGTCCGGGAGGCCGAGGCATTCGATCTGCTCGTCGCCCTCAACAGCGGGCGATCCCGGAGTTTCCGTAGCAGCAGGTCCAAAGTGTGTGAGAACGGGACCATGACCGAAAAGTCCAGCCGCCCAGACGAAAAAGTCCACTTTGAGGCCATGGCCGCGGCATGACATTCTCACCACCTCCCGCACAGACCACGCGGAAGGTTCAGCCGTCACACGCCCTGCAGGTGCACCTGCGCTGACCCATCCGCCTCGACGGACAGCTCGCCCGCGTGACTCGTCGCAGCAGTCTTGTCACCTTCGACGTGGTCGAGGTTCTTCACCCAGCGTGCGGACCCCTGCGACTTCTTGCCCCGGAGCGCCGCCCGCGCGTCACCCATCGACGGTGGGATGAGCCACGGCTGATACCTCTCCAGGGACGTCACGGACGTGATTCCCGCCGCCTGCAAGAAGGCAGCGAGGGGGACGCCGACGTTCAGGATTCCGACGATCCACGTGATTCTGGCCCTGTTCATTGACACGCCGCACTCGGGCGGGTCCGCGTCCCGGAGGAACACGGACACCGAGTTGGGGCGGGACACGGTCCGGTCTGGACGGAAAACGAACGAACCGGGGTCCACCTCCGTGACCAGTTTGGCGACCTTCGACTCCCACTCGGCCAGGACAGGCACCGTACGTGGGTGCCTTCCACCCGTGACGGTGACGGTCACGCCGGCGTCATCGACGGTGATGTCCCGGCCGCGCACGTTCAGAAACTCGGTCGAACGGAGCCCGGCACCGAGTCCGAGGCCGACCATGGCGACGGCGTTGTGGCGGGCGTACGCGGTCCGCCGCCCGGACGCCCACCGGGTGAGAGTGCCAATCTCAGCAAGCGTGTACGGCCATTCCGACCGTGGCGTCGGGACGGAGGGGACCGCGACCGGCAAGGTGCGCGGGTCGGCCAGGACACGACCAGCCGTGCGGGCAATCACCACGTAGTTCCGGCGCGTGCCCACCGCGAGCTCGTCCAGCCCGGACAACATCCACTCCGAAATGGTCGCATCATTGAGGACAACCGTGGGGTCGAGGGCGATGCCACGGACCCGGCACCAGTGGGCGAGCCTTCCGACCGCCCGGTAAATGTCCCCTTCGGCGTAGGAGATGCCGGCCGCTTCCACGGCGGCGTGGACGCGCTCAACGAACTCCCGGACGAGTTCGAACTCCCCAGCGGGGATGGCCGGGGTACGGGAGACGTGCCGTTTGCGACCCACGGGACTGCTGCTAGGGGGACGCCGGTCGGCTTGTCCATCCTGCGGCTCGGTGGTGGCAACCGCACCAGGCGCGGCGTGTTCGTCCGTCACAGGTCGACCGTATCGCCCCGGGTGACACCGACGTCGATGGCATTCCGCGAACATCAGTCGGCGGCCACACCTGCACTCATGGGTAGGGACGCGGACCTCGGCAGACTAGTGAAAGGTCGTCACCCAGATGCCAACTGCGGAAATCACGGCCGCCGCGATCGCACCCCACGCCGCCCACCAACCTGCTTTCCGCGAGCCCCTTGCCACATTCAACGCCTTCTGGCTGATCAACAAAGACTCGGCGCTGGCAGCGTTGGCGGCACGCGTTTCATCGAGAAGCTCACCCAGGAGGCCGACCTGACGAAGCTGCACGGCGTGTTCCTCGTTGACCCGTTCAACAGCAGCCATCGTGATCTCATCGCCGGCCCCATCGAAGTCGTCCCACTCAACGGTCCGACCGACCGGGAACGGCGACTCCGAACGGGTGCTCTCCTCCGGCCCCCTGATTTGCCTGATCGCCTCCATGATGTTCGGATGCGAGAATCCGGGCGTCGCAGCGAAGCCCCTCACCAGGGACTCTGCGATAGGACGCACCGACTCGTTCATCTGATCCACAATGGCGGCCAACGCCTCCTTCACAGGCTCAGCCGCTTCGGCTGCGACCTGCCGCGCTTTCTCATGGAGTGGGTGCGACTCATCCTCACTGATTTTCCTCAGCTCGCCGAACGGCATAGACCACAAAGCGTCGAGTTCAGGATCGCCCGTGCGCTTCGGCGACACCTCGATGTCCTCCCACTCGCCGTCACCGTGACGCACTCGAAGTCTGTTCGGAGGGGTCGGCTCCGCGCTCTCGGAACCTTGTGAATGCTGACTTGTCACAGGTCGAACGTATCGTGACCAACCCACACCAACGTTTGGTGGTGGTCGCGCGTGCGCTGACCGGAACGGCGCCGCACACCTATACGGTGGAAGGTGCGTTCCGGGCAACCCGGAGTGACCACGTCTGTGCTGAAAGGGCAATGAAACAGTGAGCCAACTCGGAAGTTTCGTCTGGTCGATCGCCGACCAACTCCGCGGCGTCTACAAGCCCGCCCAGTACGGCACCGTCACCCTGCCGTTCGTCATCCTGCGCCGCATGGAATCCGTCCTCGAAGCGCACCGCGACCAAGTCAACACCCTCGTCGCCACCACCCCGAACGAGCAAGCACTGGCGGCGAAACTGCGCCGAGACCTCGGACTCCACTTCTGGAAC
>DBPQ01000065.1 GCA_002304945.1 Actinomycetales bacterium UBA1416
ATCGTCGCAGGTCAAGGGGCACTTCCCCCGTTCACCACACCGCCCTCAACCCCGCCGCCATGAAATCTCCGGGCTAGAGTCGCAGTGGTACTGGGAGGACTCGCACTTTGGGAGACATCATGAAGCAGGACAAGAACGCCACCCGCCCCTCGGGTGTGTCCCGGCGCACCGTCGTCAAGGGAGCTGCGTGGGCCGTCCCGGCGATTACCGTGGCGAGCGCGGTGCCGGCGGTGGCGCAGTCTGGGTTAGAGGATTGCCTGCAATATTCACTCACTGGTGACGCATGTAAGTGGCCGGGCGCAGGAAACGATTGGTCCTATCGGGTCGGACTCTGTTTTTCTAACACATGCCCCACACCTGTTGATATTTACATCGATCACCTTGAGAACAACGCTGGCAAACTGTTCACACCATGTGAGCCCGGCAGTTTCGTCGGAACAACTGTGACCGTTCCCGCAAATGGTAGCTACTGTACCGGGACCTTCGCCTTCAGCAGCACCGCGAGTGCCAACTTCATCGAAGTGTTCGGTCGGCTTGGCAGCGAGACGATCATTCGCCAGTTGACCGACAAGGAAATCCCTGCGCCAACACAGGAGTGCTCTGGGACTTCCCCCTGCGTCTAGCAGAGTACGCGCCTTTCGTGACCATCTGGCAACTCCGATTTGCTTCGGTTTGGGGCTGACCGTGGGAGGCGGATGCTCGGTTTGGTCGGGGGGCTCAGGGGCGCTAGAGTAGGTGATCGCTGCGCCTGTAGCTCAATGGATAGAGCATCTGACTACGGATCAGAAGGTTGGGGGTTCGAGTCCCTTCAGGCGCGCTCCGTGTTGAGACGGTGGGCGAGGCCCTCTCCCGCAAGGGAGGGGGCCTCGTTGCATCCCACGGGACGCCAGGTGCCGGTGCGCTGGTGCCGGGGAGTCGTCTGCAGCTTGTCAGGGCTCGGCTCGACCATCTGCGAGAGCAGACCGCTAATCCAACTCTTCGCACGCAATGCACGTGTACTACACTGGATGTATGGGGGATGAGGTTGACTGGCGGCACCGTGGGGACTACATCGCGAAACACCGCCTCACTCCGGCGCAGGCGGATGAGGCTTTTGGCGATCCGAACCGGCTGGTGATCGATCCAGATCCCGCATCGATGTCTGGTCGCACGGTCCGGGTCATCGGCTGGAGCCCGTCGCTTCGGCAGGTGGTGACGGTGATCGTGCTCCCGGATGGCGAGGTTACCTGGGGCGTGAATGCGTGGCCGGCGAATAGAACCGACCAGCGACGGTATCGAGAGGAGGTCGGTGATGAGGATTGATGAGTTGATCGCCGCCGAGTCTGAGGCGGCGGAGAGGAACCCGGATGCAGAATTCCAGCCGGGCACGAAGGTGACGCGCGGGCACAGCCGGACGAGGACCTTGCAGGTGCGGCTGAACAACGAGGAGTTCGCTGTCCTCGCCGCCGCAGCGGAGCAGCGAGGTGTGCCGGCCTCGACGTTGGCGAGGGAACTCCTCCTGAGTCAGCTGGCGGAGCCTGCCAGCACCCCGCAAGCTGTGATCGCCCGGATGCGTGCCGATCTCGACGCGTTGGCCTCGACCGTGGCGTGAACGCCTGGTGTCACGAGTGCAGCAACGAGTCCCTGATCCTTCTCGCGAGGGGCGCACATCTTCGCGACACACAGGTTTCCTTGTCGAGCAACCAGCCCGTGGGGGGGCGCCTGCCGGGGCCGCGGTGCTCGGGTTGTGCTACGGAGTAGATGACGCGTGGGGCGGGCCCTCGTGCAGCTTGGTTACAAGTCGGCCGGGGAGAGTCCGGAGGGGCACCAGCACAGGTGGGTGAAGGGCGAAGCGGCACTCGACGTGCTGATTCCCTCGCGAGTTGGCACGCGGTCGAGAGCACGGGTGACAGGTTCAAGGAGAGACATCTCGAGGACTTCGCCAACCTGGCCGTCTTGCTCAGGCCATCGGACGCGATCGATCGTGCGACGTTGCGCGATCGCCGGCGCATGCGAAGCATGATCGGGCTACTTGAGGGCCGACGCGCGATCGTACGGCGTGTCGCCGGCGGAACCGAAGCGATTGAGATGTTGCGGGAGGTACTTGCTTGAGCGTGACCCGGGGTGCGCCCCTCGCTCGTTCGGGGCCCCCCCTTTCATCTCCATCAGCGGACCTGGCGACAAAGGTCACGTTCGAGCCGGTGCGGCGCCGTGGCTCGCCTCGGACAACGCCGCAGCCCTTTCGTCCTGTGAAAGCAGGCCTCCCATCGGTGACACCTCACGCATCTCGATCGACTCGCGGTCCAGACCGGTCATGACTCGGTGGAGGCCCAGCACGTCACCTTCTTCGACGAGCGACGTCCACCGCGCCACGTTGCGGACGTGGGGCTGACCGGTGGCACCAGCACGAAGGCGGCGCAGATTGCGCTCGATCGTTGGTAGCCACTCCGCCAGGCTTCCCCGGGTCAGGTGTGACGAGAGTCGGCGATGCAGTACCCATGACCGGCGCTCGGAGCGCGTCAGCTCGGGCACCGCTACCCGCCGGACAACTTCCAGTCGATAACCCATGCACGACAGCAGGCGATCGAGTTGCTCGTCGCTCAGGTCGACCTTCCCCGAGACGAACTGGCTGATGCTCGGCTGGTGGGCGCCACTCATTCTGGACAGCTCGGATTGGGTGGTGCCCGTCTCGAGCATCACTTGGTGCAGCAGACTGCCTTGGACCTTCATGGGTCAAGACATAGCATGAAATGCTATGGCGTGCATCGCTTCCGCGAGTGTGCAGCTGGCCGCTTGGGTTCGCAATCGGGCGGGTCGTGTCGTGCTTCGCTCGAACGAGATCGAGTACCTCCACGTCGCAGACCGTCATGCGACTCGTCTGTTTCAAACCCTGCGAATCGACTGGTACAAAGTCGGCGTCCTGCGCTGCTTGGCCGTGGTGGTCCGCCGTTCTCCTACGGCGCCTCGCCGATTCTCTGCACTTCGCTCGCCGATCTTCTTGGAGCGCGCGCGTCCGGAGGGGCGCGCGCCGGCCTGTGGGGCGCCGTCGCCGCTTGAGTCGCGGTGACGTCTCGCCGACTCCGGCGTCACCTGGGGCGACCGCCGGGACACCCGAGCTGCATCCGGCCGTCGGAGACGCGCGAGTGCCTGGTTCCGCTCGCACTTCCCGGGCGCCGACATCACTCGTAGTGGGTCCACATGCGCAGGACGTGGACCACGTGCTGATCCGGAAGGACCTCGTAGACGAGGCGGTGCTGAATGTTGATGCGCCGTGAGTAGCAGCCTGCGAGGTCGCCGACCAGCTTCTCATACCGGGTAGACACGGCGAACGGGTCCTCGGCCACCACGTCCAGCAGGTGCTGGGCCTTGGGCTTGAGCCCCGCGGAGGCCAGTTCGCTGGCGTCCTGCTGGGCCAGGCGCGAGTACACCGGAGTCCAGCGGCTCACCAGTCGAGCTCGGTCGAGCCCGCCTCGATCCCCTCCACGCGCGCGCGACGGATCGACTTCGCCAACCCCGGCACCGACTCCAGGAAGAGCGTCTCCTGGATCACCCGCCAGTCCTCCTCGTCAACCAGCACGGCGTTAATCGTGCGCGATGCGGGTGGGTCGGTACTGGACCTCGATGATGTCGATCCGCGAGGTTGACGACGCCACCGCCCTTGGCGTTCCTCGCCGACTGTTCTATCGAACCGGGCAGGCAAATTGCCCGTGAGTTCGCCGCCCACGCTCCAACTCCGCTGGGCAGAAGTTGCCGAACTTCCAACTGAAACGCGACTTGGTAGTAAGTTGGCGTGGTGGATGCAAGCCGATTTGTCGAAAGTCTGTTCGGTGGTCCAGCCCGGGAGCCGGGGAACAGGGCGGCCTTCACCTACTACCTCCCCCGTCCCATCCCGCGGGGCCTCGACCTCAGCCCGGACGTCGTCGCTGGCCTTTCGGACGCGGACGCTGCCCTCGGTCTGCTGCAGGGTCTTGGGATACTGATCCGCGACCCCAGCCTCCTGATCGGTCCGTACCTCCGCCGTGAGGCGCTGGCCAGCTCGAGGATCGAGGGGACGCAGGCGTCATTGTCTGACGTGTTGCAGGCTGAGATCGACGACGAGTCGCGCACAGACGACACAGGAGAGGTCGAACGCTACCTGGAGGCGACCGCACAGGCATACGAACTCGCGAAGACCCTCCCGATCACCCAGCGGCTGGTGCTCCAGGTGCACGCCACCCTGCTGCGCGGTGTCCGTGGCGAGGAGAAGTCACCGGGCGAGTTCCGCAGGACACCGGTCTGGGTGGGGCACACCGGTGCGACGCCGGACACCGCAGTCTTCGTGCCACCGCTCCCCGCCCATTTGCCAGAACTGATGCAGGACTGGGAGGTCTTCGTCAATGACGAGGGGCGGGCTCTCCCACCGCTCATCCAGGCGGCACTCATGCACTACCAGTTCGAGACCATCCATCCCTTCCTGGACGGCAACGGCCGGATTGGCCGGCTGCTGATCAACCTCCTACTGATGGAACGCGATCGCCTGGCGATGCCTCTCCTGTACCTGTCCAACTACTTCGAGACACACCGCGACGCCTACTACGAGAGACTGCAGGGCGTGCGCGAGAGGGGCGACATCGACGCCTGGCTGGTGTTCTTCCTCGAAGCGGTGAAGAGCCAGGCCGGTGACGCCGTTGCCCGATCGCGGCGTCTCGTGGAGATCCGCGAGAGCTACCACAGCGAAGCGATCAAGGAACGGTCGAACCTCGCCCGCCTGGTCGAGATCATCGTGAGGAACCCGTTCGTCACCGTGAGGTCCGTTCAGGTTCAGCTGGAGATGACGAACCAGGGCGCGCGCAATCTCATCAGGAGCGCCGTCGACCGCGGGTGGCTCCGCAGTTTGGGGACTCGTGGCAGGGGAGGCCGGGAACGCTGGTACGCGTCGGCGATCCTCGAGGTGATGGAAGCTCCGATGGACTACACGTCGGCCTTCTGAGTCAGACGCGGACGCTGCCCATTGGTCTACTGCAGGATCTCGGGGCCCGCTCCTTCACCGACCGGTCACCATGGGTATCTTGCGCGAGGTCTTCCTCGCCTGCGGCTCCGATCTGGAGGTCGCCGCTCGTCCGCTGGACGGACGGAGCGGTCCGCTTCGTCGCGCCCATCCAGATGGCGCTCGACTGCATCGGACTGGGCGGTGAACTGCGCGAACACGCACTCCACGAGATCAGGACGTGGTGCCCACAGAACCCTGGGCCAAGGGGTCACACGAGTACGCGCAGCGCGCACGTCCGGGGCGGCACGCGCCAGCCGCCGAGGCGCCGTCGCCGATCCCTGAGGAGTCTCGGCGAAATCTCGCCGACTGCGCCGTCACCTGGGATGACCGCCAGGTGGACCTTGACCGCATCCGTCCGACGTGCCAGCAGCAGCCACCCGCACTCGTCGTGCGCTCACAAGTGTTCACTTGAGTAGCTCAAGAATGTACAGTATCGGAGATCATGTCTGCTAGGTTGGCGTCATGGTCCTCGAGACACTGGTGGCACGCCGGGTAAGCGGCTTGCTGGCGCGCTTGGCCGCGGTCGAGCCTGTGATCGCACTTCACGGCCCGCGGTCGGTGGGCAAGTCGACGGTGTTGCGCGGTCTTGCTCTCGAGGCCGGTGGGTCGGTGCTGGACCTGGATGATGTCGACGTCCGGGAGGCCGTGGCTGGCAACCTGGCGGCGGTGGTGGCCCGCGCCACACCGCTGTTCGTCGACGAGTACCAGCGGGTGCCCGACATCCTGGACGCGATCAAGGCACGGCTGAACCGGGAGGGCAGCCTCCCCGGGACCGCCGTCATCACCGGTTCGACCCGCCAGGACGCGTTGCCGGCCACGGCGCAGGCATTGACGGGCCGCCTGCATTCGTTGACCATCTGGCCCCTGTCCCAGGGCGAGTTGGCCGGGGTGCGGGAGAACCTGCTGGAGGGCTTGGCCCGTGACCCGGCCGCGATGGTGGCGCAGGCTCCCGCCTCGACGACGACCCGCGCCGACTACGTGGAGCGCGTGTGCGCGGGTGGGTTGCCCTTGGCGTTGCGCCGCACGGGTGCCGCCCGAGCCCGGTGGTTCGACGACTTCGTGCGGGCCTCGATCGAGCGGGATGCGCTGGAGTTGAGCAGGATCCGCGAGCGGCAGGCGATGGCTGACCTGCTCGCGTTCCTCACTGCGCAGACCGGGCAACTGCTCAACGTGTCCCGGGCGGCCGAGGCGATCGGCGTCAGTCGCGCCACCGTTGAGGGGCACCTCCGACTGTTGGAGGACCTGTTCCTCGTGGTTCGCCTGCCGGCCTGGGGCAGTACGCTGCGCTCGCGAGTCAGCGTCAAACCCAAGGTGCACGTGGTCGACTCCGGGTTGGCTGCCCGCCTGCTTCGGCTCACCCCGGAAAAGCTTGACGGTCTGGATCCGGCTGCGCTCACCGAGTTCGGTCACCTGCTGGAGACCTTCGTGGTCGGGGAGGTTCGCAAGCAGGCGTCCTGGTTGGACGAGCCCGTTACGTTGGGACACTGGCGCACGAGCGACGGTGCGGAGGTCGATCTCGTGATCGAGTACGACGACGGCACCGTGATCGCGTTTGAGGTGAAGGCCAACGAGCGGGCCACCGCTCCAGACTTCCGTGGTCTCACCCAACTCCGCGCCGCGCTCGGAGAACGGTTCGCAGCCGGGATCATCCTGACCACGGGGACCCGCTCCTTCACCTACGCCGACCGCCTCCACGTCATGCCCATCGACCGTCTGTGGACACCGCTCACACTGCAGCCCGTTCCTGAATCGCTGCCGATCTCCTGAGAGTGGCGTTCCGCCCGGATGGGCGGCACACGTCGGTTCTCGTCCGGGTCGTTCGCCTCAGGCAAAAGGAAACGGCGATCCCGCTACTCCGCGCTGCGCCGTGCCGCGAGCACGTCCACGGCACCGAGGTACCCGGCCATCATCGACCTCGCCACGTCCTCCACCACGTCGTCCGGCGGCAGGAACTCCATGTCGTGCAGGGTGGGCAGGCCGTGGCCCGGCCGCTCGTACACGCCCACGAAGCTCATCAGGGTGGCCGCCTGCTCGCCGTAGAAGGAGAAGTCGTCCGACCCCAGGGAGCGCATCGGCACGGCAATCCCGAGCCCCAACTCGGTCAGCCACCGTTCCGACGCCTCCACCACGTCGGGATCGTTCTCCAGCACCGGCTCGCCCGCCACGACGGTGAGCTCCCCGCTCACCCCGTACGCCCGCGCCGTCGACTCCACCAGCACCCGGACGGCCTCCTGCACCAGCCGGCGGTCCTCCCGCCCCATGGTGCGCAGTGTCGCCAGCAGGACGCCCTCCGAGGGGAGCACATTCGCCGCGCCGTGGCCGATGTGGAGCGAGCCGACGCTGATCACCGCCGGGTCCATGGGGGAGACCGTCCGGCGGACCATCTCCGGTAGGCCCAGCGCGATCTGGGCGAGCGCTGCCACGGGGTCGGCAGCCCGGTGCGGGTAGGCCCCGTGGCCCCCGGTGCCCCGGACGGTGATGTGGAGTTCGTCCGACGCCGCGTTAACGGGGCCGGCCCCGGCCGCCACGTGGCCCCGGGGGACGTCGTGATGCACGTGGGCGCCGACGACGACCCTGACCCCCTGGGCGGTCAGGACCCCGGCCCGTGCGATGTCCTCCGCGCCGGACGGGTACTTCTCCTCCCGTGGCTGGAGCAGCAGCACGAGCCCGGCCGGCAGGTTCACCCGTGCGGCCGCTCGCGCGAGCGCCGTGAGGGCGGCCAGATGCACGTCGTGCCCGCACGCGTGGACGGCCCCCTCGGACGCCGCGAACGACGCGCCGGTCCGCTCGGTCCCGGGCAGCGCGTCCAGCTCGCCACGGACGGCGACGGCGTCGCCCTCGCCCGGCCCGATCCGTGCCCAGCCGCCGCAGCCGGCCACCGTCTCGAACTCGATGCCGATGGCCTGGGCCACGGCGGCGGCCGTGTCGCATTCGTCGCCCGAGAGCCGCGGGTCCGCGTGCAACCGGTGCCGCAGCTCGATCGCCGCCGGGAGTTCCTCGCGGAGTTCCGAGAGCCAATGCCGGGCCAGCATGTCGAGGTCCGGGGTCATGGTTCCAGTCCGTAGAGCCGCCGGGCGTTCCCGGAGCCGATGAGGTCGATGATGCGCTGCCACTCGTCGTCGGGGAGTGCCGTGTCCCGGAACCAGGTCTCCCGGCAGTGGGCCAGGCCGCGGCGGAACAGGAGGGCACCCAGGTGGTACAGCTCGGCCGCGCCCCAGGCGTCGGAGGAGAAGAGCGCCTTGTGCCACGGCGTCAGCTCCAAGGACTCGGCGAGGACCTGCGGCGACTGGAACCCCGTGTAGTTGACGGCCAGCCCCACGTCGCAGTAGACGTGCGGGAACACGTGGGCCAGGTAGCCGGCCTCGCGGTGGTACGGGTAGCAGTGCAGCAGCGTGAACGATGCGCCCGATCCCTGCGTCGCCCGGATCAGGTCGGTCAGGAGCAGGGGGTTGCAGCGGTGCAGGTCGAGATCGGCGTCGCCGTACCCCACGTGGACCTGGATCGGCACGCCGTGGTCGACTGCGCTCCACACGCCGAACGCGATGAGGATCGGGTCGGTGATCCGGATCTGCCTGGTCGCCCTGATCTCCTGCCGCCAGGACTCGTACGCGCCCACCACTGCGTCGTCCGAGGGCCGTTCCTGCGGGAAGCCGAAGCCGCCACGGTAGGCGGCGATGGTCTTGACGCCGACAGCGGCGGGGAGCCGGGCGGCGAGCGCCGAGCGCAGCGTCTCCGGGTACTCGCCGGCCGCGTCCCCGATCCGGTCCGCGACCGACTCGGCCACCTGCTCCAGGCGAACGACCTCGCGGACGACGGCGCCGGACCGTTCGGCCATGGCGTCCAGGCCGAGGATGCGGTCACCGAGGTGGCCGGTCTCCACCAGGAGCTCCGCGAAGCCGCCACTCCGGAGGAAGCGACGGTTCACCTCAACGGCACCGAGGTCGGCCCGCCGGGCCACGTAGTCCTCCGCCGGCGCGAACGCCGGCAGGTCAAGCACCGGGGCGCAGTGGGCCCGGACGGCGAGGCCCACCTGCGTGTCGAAGAACGAGCAGCCGGGCGCGGCCGGCACCGACGACTCGGTGATGAGGTCCTCGAACGCCGCCCGGTCGAGATCCGTCTCCACGACTCCGTGACAGTGGTGGTCGACCAGCCCGGCGGGCTCGCCCGGGACGAGGGGTGCGTCAGTAGGCATCGGCGTACGCCTCGCACTGCTGGGTCAGACTGAGGGGGGCCATCTCCTCCACCTCGAGGCGCTTGATCCGCAGGAAGGTCTGCAGGTACTCCGACGGCAACCAGGTACGGACCCTCTCCGACTGCTCCAGGCGGTCCAGCGCCTCCGAGAGGCTGCTCGGCAGGGCCGTCAGTTCGCGGTGGGCTCCCTCCATGTCGAGCTCGCCGGTGATCACCTCGGCGGGGGCGAGCTCCTCACGGAGGCCCTCCAGCCCAGCGCGGACAAGGCTACCGAGCAGCAGCCACGGGTTTGCGCCACCGTCCGCGCCGCGGAACTCGAAGTGGAGCTGTTTCTGGGGGTCCCGTCCGCCGATCTCCACGGTGGGCACGATCCGGACGAGCGCCTCGCGGTTGTGCAGCCCGAGGAACGCCCGGGCGGAGGACCAGTTCGACGGCACGAGTCGCTGGTAGGAGACGGTCAACGGTGCGAAGAGGGAGGTCATGTCCGGGGAATCGCGGAGGATCCCGGCCACGAAGGAACCCGCCAGCTCGGACACCCGGCCGGGCCGGTCGGCATCCCACGCCAGGTTGCGGCCCTCGTCGTCGGACAGGCTGAAGTGGATGTGAACGCCGCTGCCCGAGCCGCCCGGCTCGACCACCGGCGAGAACGTGGCCCGGTGCCCGTTGGCGCTGTACACGTCGCGGACCAGGTCCCGGATGAGGATGGCCCGGTCGCAGGCCTCCACCGCGGCGGAGGGCCGGGTGGTGATCTCGAACTGGTGGTGCCCGTACTCGGGGAGCCAGGACTCCGGTTCCAGGCCACTCTCGACCATGGCGTTCAGGAGCTGGGTGCCGATCGGCTCCGCGCTGCGGAAGCTGCGGAAGGAGAAGGGGTGGTGTGGGTACGTCGCGTCCCGATCGACGAACTCGTGCTCGAAGGCGCAGGTCAGGGTGATGCCGAACTCGTCGTGCAGGGCGGCGAGCGCGTCCTTCAGGATCGTCCGTGCACAGCAGGACCAGGGCTGCCCGTCGGTGTGCACGATGTCACCGAAGACGAAGTCGAGGTCCGGCTGGTCGGGCACCCCCCTGATCGTGCGACGTGAGGCGAAGTCCGGCTTGATGCGCAGGTCGCCCGTGGAACCGAACGGGATCTCGTCGACGATGTGGCCGTGCGTCCCGATCCCGAGGTTGGCGGGGACCCACCCGATGGTGCTCCCCTCGGTGACGTTTCGGGTGAGCAGGGCACGCCCCTTGGTGAGGGCGGTGATGTCGCTGGTGGCGAAGAACGTCATGCCGGCGGGGGCATGGGTGGCGTCGTGCTGGATGTTGCTCATTCGAGTTCCTCCCGGGTCAGGCGGGCACCGATTCGGTCTGCGAGGCCGGGTGCGACGAGCACGACGATGAGCCCGGTCAGGCACCAGACCCCGGCAATGATGGGGAAGTACGTGTAGGGGGGCTCCTGGCCCACCAGTTGCACCAGGAAGACGTACGCGAGGTACCCGAGACCGAGCACCGGCACGACCGCCTCCCAGCGGGGCACCGGTGAGCGTGAGATCGCGTACCGGATTGCCCCGACCGACGTCATCCCGTAGGCGACGACCATGCAGAGGGTGGCGATTGTGGCGTACCAGTAGTACACCTCGATCGACCCCTGGCCGCCGAGGAACAGTCCGAGCACCAGGACCAGCGTCACCGCGAGGACCACGTACAGGGCGTGGGCCGGGACGCCGTGGACGTTCACCCTTCCCAGCGTGGCCGGGCCGAAGCCGTCCCGGGCGAGGGCGAACAGCAGCCGGGAGGCGGCCGCCGTCGACGACACGAGCGATGCGAGCGCGACGACGAACGCGATCACCGAGATCAGCACCGCGAACCAGGCGCCGATGTAGATGGAGCTCATGTCGGTCAGCGTGGAGCTGGCGCCGGCGAAGGCCGCGATGCCCGCCTCGTCGGTGCCATAGCCGATGGTCTGGGCGAACATGATGAAGGTGTACAGGAAACCCGCCAGGACCACGGCGAACAGCAAGGCTCGCGGGATCGTCCGGTGGGGGTCCTTCGCCTCCTCGCTCAACGACGTCCCGGACTCGAAGCCTGCCCAGGACAGGAAGCCGAACACGGACGCCGTCATCACGGCGTTCATGCCCGCTCCGGATGGCAGGAGGGAGCCCAGGTCGACTCCGGTGCTGACAGGGGAGACGGGCCCGCCCACCCGTACGATGACGATGACGGCGAGGATCACCATGGCGATGATCCCGAGGAACCCGATCGCCAGGAGGACCCGCGTGGTGGTCAGGGACTCGCGCGTGTTCATGAGAAGTGCGAGGGCGGCGACCACCAGGGGAACGAGCACCCACCAGCCACCCGTCATGGTGAGGCCCAGCTGGCCCAGCATCGCCTCGAAGAAGACGGCGCACGCGCCGGTGATGCAGGCGGCGAAGAACACGTAGGTGCCGAGGAGGGCGAAGCCGCCGAAGAACCCGGCCCGTGGCCCCAGCGTGGAGCCGGCGAGCGCGTAGACGCTGCCGGCGTGCGTGAAGAACCGGGTCAGTCGGATGAAGGCGTACGCCACGAGGAGGGTGCCCACGAAGGAGACGATGAAGGTGAAGGGAACCGCCTTCCCCACGAGATTGGCGATGCCGATGCCGTTCAGTGCCATGGCCATCACGGGTCCCATGAACCCGACCGACAGCGCCGTCACCTCGAACAGGCCGAGCCTGCGATGCAGACCCTGTTCCGACACTGGACTGGCGGGACTGTATGCGCTCACCTTGTGGAGCATAGGGTGCTGGTTTGCACGTCACTGCTCGTTTGGGCCGCTTGCCCCGGGAGTTGCCGAGCGCCCCGCCCGACGCCACCTTTCCGCCACACCAGTCGCGACCGCGGAAGTGTGACAGAGCCCACGGCCTGCCGCACTGCCCTCGGCCGCAACGCCCTCGCCTACAGCGGCCCGTCCCACACGGCGGGCAGCTTGTCCAGCGCCTCACGCTGCTGGACCTCGAACACCTTCATGTACCGGGCCGTGGTGGCCAGCGACCGGTGCCGCATCAGCGTCTGCACGATCCGGGAGTCCAC
>DBPQ01000059.1 GCA_002304945.1 Actinomycetales bacterium UBA1416
CACCGCGCCCCTGACTACCAATGCGCGACCTTCCTCTCGGCCTGACCTACGACGACGTCCTGCTGCTCCCGGGTGCCACGGACGTGATCCCCTCCGAGGTGGACACGACCTCCCGCCTGACGCGCGAGATCAGCGTGCGGATCCCGTTGGTCTCCGCCGCCATGGACACCGTCACCGAGGCGCGCATGGCCATTGCGATGGCCCGCCAGGGTGGCATCGGGATCCTGCACCGCAACCTCTCCGTGGCGGACCAGGCCTACCAGGTCGACCTCGTGAAGAGGACGCAGACCGGTCGCATCACCAACCCCGTGACCATCGGTCCGGACCAGACCCTCGAGGAGCTCGACCGCCTCTGCGGTGAGTACCGCGTGTCCGGACTCCCCGTGGTCGACGAGGGCAACCACCTCCTCGGCATCTGCACGAACCGGGACCTGCGCTTCACGCCCATCGCCGAGTGGGGTGCCACCCTGGTCCGGGACGTGATGACGCCCATGCCGCTCATCACCGCCCCCGAGGACATCTCCCACGCGGACGCCACGGCGCTCCTGCGCCAGTACAAGCGGGAGCGCCTGCCACTCCTCGACGACGAGGGGCGCCTCACCGGGCTGATCACCGTGAAGGACTTCGTCAAGTCGGAGCAGTACCCGCACGCCTCCAAGGACTCGAACGGGCGCCTGCTCGTGGGCGCCGCCGTCGGGTACTTCGGCGACGCGCACACGCGCGCCACGACGCTCATCGAGGCGGGCGTGGACGTCCTCGTCGTCGACACCGCGCACGGCCACGCCCGGCTCCTGCTCGACATGGTGCGGACGCTCAAGGCAGATCCCGCCACCCGGCACGTGCAGGTGATCGGCGGGAACGTCGCCACCCACGACGGGGCGAGGGCGCTCGTCGAGGCCGGCGTAGACGCCGTCAAGGTGGGGGTGGGCCCCGGGTCGATCTGCACCACGCGCGTGGTCGCCGGCGTCGGCGTCCCGCAGGTGACGGCGATCATGGAGGCTGCTCGGGCGGCCCGCCCGGCGGGCGTGCCCGTGATCGGCGACGGCGGGCTGCAGTACTCGGGCGACATCGCGAAGGCGCTCGTGGCAGGGGCGGACACCGTCATGCTCGGGTCGTTGCTGGCCGGGTGCGAGGAGAGCCCCGGCGAGACCGTCTTCATCGCGGGCAAGCAGTACAAGCAGTACCGCGGGATGGGCTCGCTGGGCGCGATGTCCTCGCGCGGCCGGAAGTCCTACTCGAAGGACCGCTACTTCCAGGCCGACGTCTCGGGGGACGACCAGATCGTCCCGGAGGGGATCGAGGGTCAGGTGCTCTACCGGGGGCCGCTCTCGGCCGTGGTGCACCAGCTGGTGGGCGGCCTGCACCAGTCGATGTTCTACGTGGGGGCCCGCACCATCCCCGAACTGCAGGAGCACGGCGCCTTCATCCGCATCACGTCCGCCGGGCTGAAGGAGTCCCACCCCCACGACGTGACGATGACCGCCGAGGCTCCCAACTACACCCGGCGCGGGTAGCCCCACCCGTTGCCGGTAGCATGCTCGGGTGAGCAACGAAGTGGAGATCGGCCGGGGCAAGCGTGGGCGGCGCGCCTATTCCTTCGACGACATCGCGGTCGTCCCCTCCCGGCGCACCCGTGACCCCGAGGACGTCGACACCTCTTGGCAGATCGACGCCTACCACGTGGACACCCCCGTCCTCGGCGCCCCGATGGACTCCTCCATGTCCCCGGCGACCTGCATCGGGCTCGGCCGTCTCGGGGGCATCGGCGTCCTCGACCTCGAGGGGCTGTGGACCCGCTACGAGGACCCCGAGCCGCTCTTCGACGAGATCGCCACGCTCCCGGCGGAGGAGGTCGTCGCCCGGATGCAGGAGATCTACTCGGCGCCCATCCGCCCGGACCTCATCACGCGCCGCCTCGCCGAGATCCGCGCCGGTGGCGTCACCGTGGCGGCCGCGCTCAGCCCGCAGCGCACCCAGGAGCACTGGCGCACCGTCGTCGAGACGGGCGTGGACCTGTTCGTCATCCGTGGGACGACGGTGTCCGCGGAGCACGTGTCCTCCAACCGTGAGCCCCTCAACCTCAAGAGGTTCATCTACGAACTCGACGTCCCTGTCGTGGTCGGCGGAGCCGCCACGTACACCGCCGCCCTCCACCTCATGCGGACCGGGGCGGCGGGCGTGCTCGTCGGCTTCGGGGGAGGGGCGGCGCACACCACCCGGCAGGCGCTCGGCATCCACGTGCCGATGGCCAGCGCCGTGGCCGACGTCGCCGCCGCCCGGCGCGACTACCTGGACGAGTCCGGGGGACGGTACGTGCATGTCATCGCCGACGGCCAGATCGGCCGCTCCGGCGACCTCGTCAAGGCCATCGCCTGCGGTGCCGACGCCGTCATGATGGGCGCCGCGCTGGCCCGCGCCGCCGAGGCGCCCGGGCGGGGCTGGCACTGGGGGGTGGAGGCGCACCACCCCTACCTGCCGCGTGGCGAGCGGGTCGACGTGGGTACGGCGGGCAGCCTCGAGCAGATCGTTCTCGGGCCCTCCGTGGTGGCGGACGGCACCACGAACATGATGGGGGCGCTGCGGAGGGCCATGGCCACGGCGGGCTACTCGGACCTCAAGGAGTTCCAGCGCGTCGAGGTGGTCGTCTCCCCGTACCAACCCCGGGACTGAACTCCCGGGTGGGTCCGCCGCGGGTTTGGGAGACTTCTTCCAGCACCCAACCCACAGGAGGAACCGTGACGGAGTACCGCATCGAGCACGACACCATGGGAGAGGTCCGCGTCCCGAAGGACGCGCTCTACGCCGCCCAGACGCAGCGGGCGGTGGAGAACTTCCCGATCTCGGGCCGGGGGATCTCCCCGCACCACATCGCCGCCCTCGGCCAGATCAAGCGTGCCGCCGCCATCGCCAACCGTGAACTCGGCGTCGTGGACGCGGACACCGCTGCGGCGATCGTCGCGGCCGCGGACCAGGTGATCGCGGGCCGCTACGACGGCGAGTTCCCGATCGACGTGTTCCAGACGGGCTCGGGTACGTCGTCGAACATGAACACCAACGAGGTCGTGGCCACGCTCGCCTCCCGGATCAAGGGCACCCCGGTCCACCCGAACGACCACGTGAACGCCTCCCAGTCCTCCAACGACGTCTTCCCCTCCTCGATCCACATCGCCGCCGTGGGTGCCGTGCGGAACGAGTTGCTTCCCGCCCTCGACGTGCTCGCCCGCTCACTCGAGGCGAAGGCGGAGGAGTACCGGGACGTCGTCAAGTCCGGGCGCACCCACCTCATGGACGCGACCCCGATCATGCTCGGCCAGGAGTTCTCCGGGTACGCCACGCAGATCCGCTACGGCATCGCGCGGGTGGAGGCGGCGCTGCCGCGCCTGTGCGAGCTCCCCCTCGGGGGCACCGCCGTCGGGACGGGGATCAACACGCCCGCGGGCTTCTCGCAGCGGGTGATCGAGCTGATCGCCGAGAACACCGCCCTCCCGCTGGTGGAGGCGTCCAACCACTTCGAGGCGCAGGCCGCCCAGGACTCGCTCGTGGAGATGTCCGGGGCGCTGCGCACCATCGCGGTCTCGCTCGTCAAGATCGCCAACGACCTGCGGTGGATGGGCTCCGGGCCCCGCACGGGACTCGGCGAGATCGCCCTGCCGGACCTGCAGCCCGGGTCCTCGATCATGCCCGGCAAGGTGAACCCGGTGATCCCGGAGGCCACGATCCAGGTGGCGGCGCAGGTCATCGGGAACGACGCGGCGATCGCGTTCGCCGGCGCGCAGGGCAACTTCGACCTCCTCGTCATGCTGCCCGTGATGGCCCGCAACCTGCTGGAGTCGATCACCCTCATCGGCAACGTCTCCCGGGTCCTGGCCACGAAGTGCGTCGACGGGATCGAGGCCAACGTGGAGCGCTGCAAGCAGCTCGCGGAGTCCTCGCCCTCCATCGTCACGCCGCTGAACCGTGTCATCGGGTACGAGGCCGCCGCGAAGATCGCCAAGCACTCGGTGAAGCAGAACCTCACCGTCCGTGAGGCCGTGATCGACCTCGGCTACGTGGAGCGGGGCGAGGTCACCGAGGAGCAGCTCGACGTCGCCCTCAACGTCGCGTCCATGACGGCGCCGAAGAAGGGCTGACACAGCACGGGGCCCCACCATGCTGGTGGGGCCCCCGTGACGTCAGTTCTCGAGCAGGGCCACGCTCTGGCGGGCGATCTCGAGCTCCTCGTTGGTGGGCACGACGAGGACGGTGACGGGGGCGCCGTCGGGGGAGATGACGTGCGGGCCGGAGGCGCGGACAGCGTTGCGGTCGCCGTCCACGTGGATGCCGAGGAACTCCAGCCCCTCGGCCACCTCGGCGCGGAGCTCCACGTTGTTCTCCCCGACGCCCGCGGTGAACGTCAGGGCGTCGATGCCGCCCATCACCGCGGCGTAGGCGCCGATGTACTTGCGGAGCCGGTGGGTGTAGACCCCGAGGGCGAGGATGGCCCGTTCGTCGCCCTCCTCGGCGAGGCCGCGGACCACGCGCATGTCGTTGTGCCCGGTGAGCCCCTTGAGGCCGGACCTCTTGTTGAAGAGGTCGTCGATCTCCGCGACGTCCATTCCCGCGACGCGGCAGAGGTGGAAGGCGACGGCCGGGTCGATGTCCCCGGTCCGGGTGCCCATCACGAGCCCCTCCAGGGGGGTGAGGCCCATGGAGGTGTCGACGGCGTGCGCGCCGACGACAGCGGAGGCGGATGCGCCGTTGCCCAGGTGGAGGACGACCTGCTTGAGGTCCTCCCGCTGCAGCAGCTCGGAGACGCTGCGAGAGACGAACTGGTGAGAGGTCCCGTGGGCGCCGTAGCGACGGATCGAGTACTTCTCCGCGACCTCCCTGTTGAGGGCGTAGGTCGCGGACTCCGGGGGGAGGCCCTGGAAGAACGCCGTGTCGAAGACGGCCACGTGGGGGACGTCCGGCAGGAGGTCCCGGGCCACCAGGATGCCCTTCAGGTTCGCGGGGTTGTGGAGCGGACCCAGGGGGATGAGCTCGCGGATGCGGTCCGTGACGGCGTCGTCGACGATGGCCGCTCGGGAGAAGTGGCTGCCACCCTGGACCACGCGGTGGCCGACTGCGACGATTCCCGATTCCTGCAGGTCGGGGCCCACCTCGTCGCAGAGCTCGATGACGCGCCGAAGTCCGTCGCCGTGGTCCGCGATCGGATGAGCCTCGGTGTGGCGCTCGCCGTTGTGGGTGTGCGTCAGCGCGCCGGACTCCTCGCCGATGCGCTCGACGAGCCCGCTCGCGAGGGCGTCCCCGGTGTCCGGGTCGACGAGCTGGTACTTGATCGAGGAGGATCCGGAGTTGATGACGAGGACGGTTCGGTGGGTCACTGCTCTTCTCCCTGCGTGACGGGCGTGGCGCCCTGGGCCTGGACCGCGGTGATGGCCACGGTGTTGACGATGTCCTTGACAAGGGCGCCACGGGAGAGGTCGTTCACCGGCTTGTTCAGGCCCTGGAGGACCGGGCCCACGGCGACGGCGCCGGCGGAGCGCTGGACGGCCTTGTACGTGTTGTTGCCGGTGTTGAGGTCCGGGAAGATGAACACGGTGGCGCGGCCGGCCACGTCGGAGTCCGGCAGCTTGGTCTTCGCGACCGAGGGCTCGATGGCGGCGTCGTACTGGATGGGGCCCTCCACCGAGAGTTGAGGGGCGCGCTCGCGCACGAGGCGGGTGGCCTCCCGCACCTTGTCGACGTCCGCGCCGGATCCGGACTCACCGGTGGAGTAGGACAGCATCGCGATCCGCGGTTCCACCCCGAACTGGGCGGCGGTCTCCGCGGAGGAGATCGCGATGTCCGCGAGCTGCTCGGCCGTGGGGTCCGGGTTCACGGCGCAGTCGCCGTAGACGAGCACCCGGTCCTCCATGAGCATCAGGAACACCGAGGACACGATGGAGACGCCCGGCTTGGTCTTGATGATCTCGAACGAGGGGCGGATGGTGTGCGCCGTGGTGTGGGCGGCGCCGGAGACCATGCCGTCGGCGAGTCCGAGGTGCACCATCATGGTGCCGAAGTAGGAGCTGCCGCGGACGATCTCTCGGGCGCGCTCCACGGTCATGCCCTTGTGGACGCGCAGCCGCGTGTACTCCTCCGCGAACCGGATGACGTAGTCCGGGTCGTCCGTGCCGAGCACGGTGGCGTCGTCGATGTTGAGGCCGAGTTCCTTCGCTCGCGCGCGGATCGTGGCCTCGTCCCCGAGGATCACGAGGTCCGCCACCTGTCGGGCGAGCAGGGTGGAGGCGGCGCGGAGGATGCGGTCGTCGCTGCCCTCGGGCAGGACGATGCGCTTGCGGTCGGCACGCGCCCGGTCGAGGAGTTCCGCCTCGAACATCAGGGGGGTGACCACCGCGGAGCGGGTGAAGTCGAGCTTCGTGAGGATGGAGTCCGCGGGGATGTTCTCCTCGAAGGTGGACAGCGCCAGGTCGATCTTGCGCTGGGTGCGGGGGGTGAGCGTCCCACGCGTGGTCGAGCAGATCTGGGCGGTGCGGTAGCTGTCGTAGCGTGTCTCGATCACCGGGAGCCGCTGCCCGAAGCCGTTGATGAGCCGCGAGACGATGGGGGGCACCGGGTGCCCGCCGTTCAGGATGATCGCGGAGAGCGACGGGAAGCCCTCGGCCGCGTGCGCGGCCATCAGGGCGATGAGGACCTCGTTCCGGTCCGAGGGCGTGATGACCACCTGGCCCTCCTTGAGCCGCTCCAGCACGTGCTCGGTGTTCATGCCCGCGATGAGGAGGTGCTCGGCCTCGCGGCTGAGGAGGGCCTTGTCGCCGAAGGCCAGCGAGCCGCCGAGCTCACGCATCAACTCCTCCACCGTTGCGGAGGAGAGCAGTTCGAGCTCCGGGAGCGTCCACACCGGGAGGCCGAAGTCGTCGACGGCGGAGGCGTAGGACTCCGCGGCGTCGTCGAGGATCCGGTTCACGACGATCCCGATGACCTGGGCGTGGTTGGAGTTGATCTCGTCGATGGCGAGCAGGGTGGCCTGGGCGACCTCCGCCGGGGCCCGGTCCATCGCGCGGACCACGAGGAGCATCGAGGCCCCGAGGTTGGCGGCGATCCGGGAGTTGTACTCGAGTTCCGCCGGCCCGGCGATGTCCGTGTAGTCGGAGCCCACCACGACGACGATGTCGAGGGAGTGCTCGAGGGCACGGTACTTGTGGATGATCCGGGAGAGCGCCTCCTCGGGATTGGCGTGGACGTCGTCGTACGTCACCCCGACGCACTGGTCGTAGGTGAGGTTGGGCAGGCTCGCGAGCAACAGTTCCAGGACACGGTCGCGTTCAGCGCCCGCGCGCACGACCGGCCGGAACACCCCCACGTTCTGGACGTTTCCGGAGAGCAGGTTCACCAGCCCAAGGGCCACCGTCGACTTGCCGGTGTGACCCTCCATCGAGACCACGTAGATCGAGCGCGCCACGTTGCGACTCCTTCCAAAGCTCGGGGAGGGGGCCTCGTGGACCCCCTCCCCAGCCTAGTGTCCGGGACTGTTACTCGTTGTCCCCTCCGGTGAACAGCGTCGCGGTGACCTCCTCCTCGGAGGCCGCGTCGCCCGCGTCACCCCACACCCAGTCCTGCACCTCGGGAATGTCCTCGCCGTGGTCGTAGGCGTACGCCCGCGCGAGGATCCGCTTGTCGGCCATGTACTGGCGCAGGTTCGCGTACTTCGAGCCGAGCGAGGGGACCCGGTCGATCACGTCCATCACCAGGTGGTACCGGTCGAGGTCGTTCCGCATGAGCATGTCGAACGGCGTCGTGGTGGTCCCCTCCTCCTTGAACCCGCGCACGTGGAGGTTGGAGTGTCCCGAGCGGCGGTAGGTGAGGCGGTGGATGAGCCACGGGTAGCCGTGGTAGGCGAACACGACGGGCTTGTCGGCGGTGAAGTAGTTGTCGTACTCCTTGTTGGACAGGCCGTGGGGGTGCTCCTTCTCGTCCTGCAGGCGCATGAGGTCGACGACGTTGACCAGGCGCACCTTCAGGTCCGGGATCGCCTCGCGGAGGATCTGGGCGGCCGCCAGTGCCTCGACGGTCGGGACGTCGCCGGCGCACGCGAGCACGACGTCCGGGTCCTGGCCGTCCACCTCGGTGCCGGCCCACTTCCAGATGCCGAGGCCGCGGGTGCAGTGCTTGATGGCCTCCTCCATGCTCAGCCAGTTCGGGTTGGGCTGTTTGCCGGCCACCACCACGTTGACGTACTGCCGCGACCGCAGGCAGTGGTCCCACGTGGAGAGCAGCGTGTTCGTGTCCGGTGGCAGGTAGACCCGGATGATCTCGGACTTCTTGTTCACCACGTGGTCGATGAAGCCGGGGTCCTGGTGGCTGAAGCCGTTGTGGTCCTGCCGCCAGACGTGGCTGGAGAGCAGGTAGTTGAGCGACCCGATGGGCCGCCGCCAGCCGATGTGGTTGGTGACCTTCAGCCACTTGGCGTGCTGGTTGAACATCGAGTCGACCAGGTGGATGAACGCCTCGTAGGAGCTCATCATCCCGTGGCGGCCGGTGAGGAGGTACCCCTCGAGCCAGCCCTCGCACTGGTGCTCCGAGAGCATCTCCATGACGCGGCCGTGCGGGGCGAGCGGGTCGCCCTCGTCGGTGGGCAGGAAGATGGCGTTCCACTGCTTGTCGGTCACCTCGTAGGTGTCCTGCAGGCGGTTGGAGGCGTGCTCGTCCGGGGAGAACATCCGGAAGTTGGTGGGATTGAGCCTCACGACGTCACGGAACCACGTGCCGAGACGCCGGGTGGGCTCGGTCATGATGGCACCGGGAGTCTTCACGTCCACCGCGTAGTCCCGGAAGTCCGGCAGGATCAGGTCCTTGAGGACGGCACCGCCGTTGGAGGACGGGTTGGCACTCATGCGGAGGGTGCCCTCCGGCGCGAGCTCCGCGATCTCGGACCTGAGTCGACCCTCGTCGTCGAACAGCTCCTCGGGCCGGTAGCTGAGCAGCCAGTCGTTGAGCTCCTTGAGGTGGGCGTCGGTGTCGCGTGCGCTCGCCAGCGGCACCTGGTGGGAGCGCCACGAGTCCTCGGTGCGCTTGCCGTCGATCTCCTTGGGGCACGTCCAGCCCTTCGGGGTGCGGAAGACGATCATCGGCCACTGGGGGCGCGGTTCGTCCTTGCCCTCGGGGCGAGACTTGATCTCGGCGATCTCGTCCAGCACCGCGTCGAGGACTGCGGCGAAGCGCTTGTGCACCTCGATGATGTCCTCGTCGTCGAAACCGCCGACGAAGAAGTGCGGCTTGTGTCCGTAGCCGCGCATGAGGTCGGCGAGCTCCTCGTCGGGGATGCGGGCGAGCACGGTCGGGTTGGCGATCTTGTACCCGTTGAGGTGGAGGATCGGCAGCACCACGCCGTCGGACTCGGTGTTGGTGAACTTGTTCGAGTGCCAGGACGTGGCCAGCGGGCCGGTCTCGGCCTCGCCGTCGCCCACCACGGTGAACGCGAGCAGGTTGGGGTTGTCGAAGATGGCGCCGTAGGCGTGAGACAGGGCGTAGCCGAGTTCGCCACCCTCGTGGATGGAACCGGGGGTCTCGGGGGCCACGTGGGAGGGGATGCCGCCGGGGAAGCTGAACTGTTTGAACAACTTCCTGACGCCGTCGGCGTCCTCGGTGATGTTCGGGTAGACCTCGGTGTAGGTGTGCTCGAGGTAGGTGTTCGCGACGAGGCCGGGGCCGCCGTGGCCCGGTCCGGTGATGTAGATCGCCTCCACGCCGCGCTGCTTGATGGCGCGGTTCATGTGGGCGTAGAGGAAGTTCAGGCCGGGCGTCGTCCCCCAGTGGCCCAGCAGGCGCGGCTTGACGTGGTCGCGGGTCAGGGGCTCGCGGAGCAGGGGGTTGTCGAGCAGGTAGATCTGGCCGACGGAGAGGTAGTTGGCCGCGCGCCACCAGGCGTCGATCTGGCGGGCCTCCTCGTCGGTGATGGGATGGGCCTGGCCGTTCGGCCAGCTGGTCGTCACGCTCATGTGCGCTCCTGTCCTCGGATGGTCCGTCGTCTGCGAGGCTAGCCGAGGGCACACGCCGGCGGACGGTGTTGCCGGGCTGATGCGACTTGTTGCCGAATTAGGATGGGCGGGTGACTCAGGTGGCGCGAACTGCGCGGACGGGGCGGGTGACGCTGCCGTCGCGGGTGACGTGGGCCGAGTTCGTGCGGTCGGCCACCAAGCCGCGCATGATCGCGCTCTTCGTGGTGCTCGCGCTCGTGGCCTACGGCTGCATCCAGCTGGGTGCGTGGCAGCTCGATCGTGCCGCACTGCGGGGCGCCCAGGAGGCACGGTCGATCGAGGCCGAGCGGCTGGCGGCGGAACCCGTTCCGCTCGCGGAGGCCCTCGTGGTGGGCCAGCCGTTCCGCACGGACCAGCAGCTGCGCAAGGTGCGGGTCACCGGGGAGTACCGGCAGCAGGTGCTCGTGCCGGACCGGTCCGTCGACGGCGCGGACGCCACCCTCGTCGTCACGGCGCTGTGGGTCACCGAGGGCGGAGACACCGGTGCCATGATCCCGGTGTTGCGCGGGTGGGTGGCGCCGTCGGACGTCACGGACGTCACGGACGTCACGACGGCGGGGGGCGCGGCCGAGCCCGCGAGCCCGGCGACCGCCGCGCTGCTCGAGGTGCCGAGCGGACCCGTGACCGTGACCGGGTACCTCACGGACAGCGAGAAGGCCGTGGTGGGGGACTACCCGGACGGCATGGTCGGCGCCGTCTCCACCGGCGAACTCGCCAACCTGTGGGGCGGGCCGACGTTCACCGGGTTCGTGGTGCTCGCCGAGTCGGCGCCGGCGTCCGAGATGGCCGTGGTGCCACCGCCGAGCTACGAGCAGCAGCGGGGCATGAACCTCCAGAACCTCGCCTACGCGGCCGAGTGGTTCATCTTCGGCGGGTTCGCGATCTTCCTGTGGTGGCGGTTCGTGCGGGAGGACGCCGTCCGCGACCGCGAGGCCGCGTTGCTGGCGGAGGCGGACTGATACTGGTTCGGGTTCGGGGCTTGGGTCCGTGCTGCCCCGCTGTCCTGGCGCGGCCCCAACAGCGTGCGCAGTCTTGACCAGTCTCCCCGTGTTCCCCAATAGCGTGCGCAGTGTTGGGCGGTGCGCCCAAGAGCGTGCGCAGTCTTGGGCGGTGCCCCCAAGAGCGTGCGCACAACGTTTCAGCGGGTGGTGTGCCACCCGCACAATCGTTCGGCGTACGCAGGACGATAGTGCGTGCGCTCTTGTGGCCTGGATCTGACCCGGATCCGCGAGTAGTG
>DBPQ01000038.1:0-664 GCA_002304945.1 Actinomycetales bacterium UBA1416
CGGCCGTCGCGACGGCCCACCCCGCGGCGGCGGCCAGGGCGCCGACCCAGCCCCGCGGATCGAGCAGGGCGGCGGCGAGCAGGAGCACGGCGGCCGTACCGAGCGCGAGAGCTGCGAACGTGAAGGACCGCCGCGTCGACGCCGCCACGGAGGCGGCGACGTCGACGTGGTGGTGCGGGGTGGACTCGTCGTGGGCGCAGGCGGACATCGTCAGTCGACGAGCCCCTCGAACAGGACCGTGGACAGGTAGCGCTCCCCGAAGGAGGGCACGATCACCACGATGAGCCTGCCCGCGTTCTCCGGGCGCTGCGCGACCCTGACGGCCGCGGCGAGGGCGGCGCCCGAGGAGAGCCCTACGAGCAGGCCCTCCTCACGGGCGGCCCGCCGGGCCCACGCCACCGCGGTCTCGGCGTCGATGTCGAGGACCTCGTCGTAGACCTCGCGGTCGAGGATCTCGGGGATGAAGTTCGCACCGATCCCCTGGATCTTGTGCGGACCGGGGGCGCCGCCGTTCAGGATGGGGGACTCCGCCGGCTCGACGGCGATGACCTGGACGCCGGGCTTCCGCTCCTTGAGCACCTGGCCGGTCCCCGTGATGGTCCCGCCCGTCCCGATGCCGGCGACGAGGATGTCCACGGCGCCGTCGGTGTCCCGCCAGATCTCC
>DBPQ01000038.1:729-3142 GCA_002304945.1 Actinomycetales bacterium UBA1416
CCCCTCGGCGGCGGGGGTGAGGATGAGTTCGGCGCCGAAGGCGCGCAGGAGGGCCCGCCGTTCCCTCGAGGCGGACTCGGGCATGGTGAGGATCACCGGGTAGCCGCGGGCGGCCCCCACCATGGCGAGCGCGATGCCGGTGTTCCCGGAGGTCGCCTCGACGATGGTGCCGCCGGGCCGCAGCTCGCCGGAGGCCTCGGCGGCGTCCACGATGGACACCCCGATGCGGTCCTTCACGGACTTGGCGGGGTTGTAGAACTCCAGCTTGGCCGCCACGGTGGCCTGCGCCCCGTCGGTGATGCGGTTGAGCCGGACGAGGGGGGTGTTGCCCACGAGGGCGGTGACGTCGTCGTAGATCATGGGTGGTCCTTGTCTGCCGGTGCGGGTGGGATGGGGGCGGCGGGCGCCGGGCACGCGAGCGGTCGCGCGGCTTCAGCCGGGCGCCCTACCGACAGTGGATCGCACGGCACCGGGGGATCAGGGCGGTGAGGTTCATCGCATCCCCTTCGTGGGTGCCGGCTGGGTGGTGTCAACCTAGTGCATCAGCGGCGCCGGACTCAACAGGCGGTGTCGGCTGCTCGACCACCTGCGTCCCCACCACGCGGAGCGTGCCGTCCCCGCGGGTGGCGGCGGCGACGGCGCCCGCGAGGACGGCGTCGTCGGCGTGGGTGAGGACCAGCGTCACCCGGGCGTCNNTACCGCGCATCGACCACGACGGCGCCGCGGGCCTCCAGTTCGCTGCGCACCCGCCCCGCCTCGGCGTGGTCGAGGGTGAGGGCCTGCAGGGTGCGCGTGACCGGCGTGACGCGGGGGGCGGTGGCGAGTGCCTGGGCCACGGACTCCGAGTAGGCGCGCACGAGGCCGCCCGTGCCGAGTTTGATCCCCCCGAACCAGCGGGTGACCACGGCGGTGGCGTTGGTCAGTCCGCTGCCGCGCAGCACCTCGAGCATGGGCATGCCGGCCGTGCCGGCGGGCTCGCCGTCGTCGGAGGAGCGCTCGACGGCGAGCGAGCCCGGCACCTCCACGATGAACGCGGTGCAGTGGTGGCGGGCCTCGGGGTACCGGTGGCGCTCGGCGGCGATGGCCTCGCGCGCGGCGTCCTCGTCATCGGTGCGGGTGAGGAGGGTGACGAACCGGGACCGCTTGACCTCGAGGGTGGTGCGGGCCGCATAGCCGGACGGGAGCCACATCGGACCCAGTATTTCGCCCCGTGCGCCGCGGCACGGTAGGATCATGCGGTTGCCAGTTCCACTTGGCGAATCTCACACCCCTCCGCAGCCCTCGTGACTGGCCGCCGGGGGTGGCGAGGTGGCATTGTGGGTCGTTGGCTCAAGATCCCATCGAAAGGAGCGGACCGTGGCGGTTCCCAAGCGCAGAATGTCCCGCAGCAACACCCGCTCACGCCGGTCCCAGTGGAAGGCCGAGCTCCCCGAGCTCGTCAACGTCCGCGTCCGCGGCCGCGTGATCCAGGTTCCCCGGCGGCTCGCCCGGGCGTACCAGAAGGGCCTGCTGGTCGAGGACTGACCGGCGCCCGTGACCGAGGGGATCCCGCAAGGGGTCCCCTTCGTGCATTGTCCGGACTCGGGACGCCGGCCGGGAGGGCTCGCCCTGATGCGATGATGGTCCGGTGCCGGAACTGACCGCCTGGGCGTGGGCCGCCCTCACGCTCGGTGCGCTCGTCGTCGGCCTCAGCAAGGCGGCGCTGCCCGGTGGGGGGACGCTCGCCGCCGCCCTGTTCGCCCTGGCACTCCCGGCGAAGGCGTCGACGGGCACCCTGCTCGTCCTGCTCATCCTGGGTGACCTGTTCGCGGTCTGGGCCTACCGGCGGCACGCCGACCTCGCGGTGCTGCGGCGGCTGGTGCCGACCGTCCTCGGCGGTGTCGTGCTCGGCGCACTGTTCATGGCGATGGCCTCCGACGCGCTGGTCCGCCGGATCATCGCCGTGATCCTCCTCGCCCTGATCGCCGTGACGCTCTGGCGGCGGTACGGGCCCGGGTCGCACGCCCGGGCCGAGGCGGGAGGGCGGCCGCGCCGGGGTGCCGCCGCGGTCTACGGGGCACTCGGCGGCTTCACCACCATGGTGGCGAACGCGGGCGGCCCGGTCATGTCGATGTACTTCCTCGCGATGCGCCTCGAGGTGTGGGCCTTCCTCGGCACCTCCGCGTGGTTCTTCTTCGTGGTCAACCTGGTGAAGGTGCCGTTCTCGGTGGGGCTCGGCCTCATCACCGCGGACTCGCTGGCGATCAACGCCGTCCTGGCCCCGGTGGTGATCGTCGGCGCCCTGGCGGGGCGCAGGCTCGCGGCGCACATGGACCAGGCGGTGTTCGAGAAGCTCGTGATCGCCCTCACGCTCGTCTCCGCGGTCAACATGCTCCTGTGACCCCGCGGATGGTCGGGGTGGCGGGATTCGAAC
>DBPQ01000023.1 GCA_002304945.1 Actinomycetales bacterium UBA1416
ATCGACCACGGCAAGTCCACGCTCGCCGATCGCATGCTGCAGCTCACCGGCGTGGTCGACGAACGGACCATGCGGGCGCAGTACCTCGACCGGATGGACATCGAGCGGGAGCGCGGGATCACGATCAAGTCCCAGGCGGTGCGGATGCCGTGGCAGGTGGGAGGCACCGCCTACGCGCTGAACATGATCGACACGCCCGGGCACGTCGACTTCACCTACGAGGTGTCCCGTTCGCTGGCGGCGTGCGAGGGGGCCGTCCTCCTCGTGGACGCCGCGCAGGGGATCGAGGCGCAGACGCTGGCGAACCTGTACCTCGCGCTGGAGAACGACCTCATGGTCATCCCCGTGCTGAACAAGATCGATCTCCCCGCCGCCCAGCCGGACCGGTTCGCCGAGGAGCTCGCGGGCCTCGTGGGTGGTTCCCCGGACGATGTCCTGCGTGTCTCGGGCAAGACCGGTGAGGGCGTCCGCGAGTTGCTCGACCACATCGTCGACCTCGTCCCCAACCCGACGGGGAACCCCGACGCCGCGGCCCGCGCGATCATCTTCGACTCCGTCTACGACACGTACCGGGGCGTCATCACCTACGTCCGCGTCAAGGACGGGCACCTCAGCCCCCGCGAGCGGATCATGATGATGTCCACCGGCGCCACCCACGAGCTGCTCGAGATCGGCGTGATCTCGCCGGAGCCGATCCCCACGCGCGGCCTCGGCGTGGGGGAGGTGGGGTATCTCATCACCGGTGTGAAGGAGGTACGCCAGTCCCGCGTGGGCGACACCGTCACGAACGCGACGAAGCCGGCGAAGGAGGCCCTCGGCGGGTACCGCGACCCGAGGCCCATGGTGTTCTCCGGCCTCTTCCCCATGGACGGCTCGGACTACCCGGACCTCCGCGACGCCCTCGACAAGCTGAAGCTGAACGACGCCGCCCTCGTCTACGAGCCGGAGACCTCCGCCGCCCTCGGGTTCGGCTTCCGGTGCGGGTTCCTCGGCCTGCTCCACCTGGAGATCGTCCGCGAACGGCTGGAGCGCGAGTTCGGGCTCGACCTCATTTCCACATCCCCCAACGTCGAGTACTCGGTGACGCTGGAGGACCGCACGGTGGTGGATGTCACGAACCCCTCGGAGTTCCCGTCGGGCAAGGTGGCCGAGATCCGGGAGCCCATGGTGCGGGCCACGATCCTGGCGCCCAGCGAGTTCATCGGCGCGATCATGGAACTCTGCCAGGATCGGCGCGGTTCGCTGCTCGGCATGGACTACCTCTCCGCCGAGCGGGTGGAGCTGCGCTACACCCTGCCGCTCGCGGAGATCGTGTTCGACTTCTTCGACCAGCTCAAGTCCCGCACCCGGGGGTACGCCTCGCTCGACTACGAGGAGGCCGGGGACGCGCCCTCGGACCTGGTGAAGGTGGACATCCTCCTCAACCACGAGACGGTCGACGCGTTCTCCGCGATCGTCCACAAGGACAAGGCGTACGCCTACGGCGTGGAGATGACCGGCAAGCTCCGCAAGCTCATCCCGCGGCAGCAGTTCGAGGTGCCCATCCAGGCGGCCATCGGTTCCCGCGTGATCGCCCGCGAGTCCATCCGCGCCCTGCGCAAGGACATGCTGGCCAAGTGCTACGGCGGTGACATCACCCGGAAGCGCAAGCTGCTCGAGAAGCAGAAGGAGGGCAAGAAGCGCATGAAGGCCATCGGCCGCGTCGAGGTCCCCCAGGAGGCGTTCATCGCCGCGCTCACGTCGGAAGCACCCACGGGGAAGAAGTGAGTCCCGCCCTCCCCGAGGGCGAGCGTGTTCCCGACGGCGGCCCGCTCGCCGGGCTGGCCGCCGGCGGCGGTGCCGTTCTGCCCCCCTTCGGCGTCTACCTGCACGTCCCGTTCTGCCGGGTCCGCTGCGGCTACTGCGACTTCAACACGTACACCGCCGGCGAACTCGGCGGGGGTGCGGACCAGGCGGGGTACGCCGCCACCGCCGTCGCCGAGATCCGGCTCGCGGCCACGGCCCTGACGACGGCGGAGCTCCCGGCCCGCCCGGCCGCGACGGTCTTCGTGGGCGGCGGGACCCCGACCCTGCTCCCTGCCACGGACCTGCTGGCCATGCTCGGCGCAGTCCGCGCCGAGTGGGGGCTCGCCCCGGGTGCCGAGGTCACCACCGAGGCCAACCCGGACACCGTGGACGAGGCCTCCCTGGAGCAGCTCGCCGCGGGTGGCATCACCCGCCTGTCGCTCGGGATGCAGTCCGCGGTGCCGCACGTCCTGGCCACCCTCGACCGCACCCACACCCCCGCCAACGTGGGCCGGGCGGTGGCGGCGGCGCGCGCCGTCGGACTGGACGTCTCCCTCGACCTCATCTACGGGACACCCGGGGAGAGCGTGGCCGACTGGCGTCGCAGCCTGGAAGCGGCCCTCGACCTCGCGCCCGACCACGTGTCCGCCTACGCGCTCGGCATCGAGGAGGGCACGCGGATGGGCGCCCAGGTCCGCCGCGGCGAGCTCCCGCCCACGGATCCGGACGACCAGGCGGAGAAGTACGAGATCGCCGACTCCGCCCTGGCCTCAGCCGGCCTGCCCTGGTACGAGATCTCGAACTGGGCACGGCCCGGCCACCAGTCCCGGCACAACCTCGGCTACTGGCGCGGGGCGGACTGGTGGGGGATCGGACCCGGGGCGCACTCCCACGTCCGGGGAACCCGGTTCTGGAACGTGAAGCACCCGCGGGCCCACGCCGCGCTCGTCCGGGCCGGCCGGCTGCCGGCGGCGGGCCGCGAGGTCCTGAACCCCGAGGAGCGCGCGTTCGAACGGTTGATGCTGGGCGTGCGGCTCGCGGAGGGAGTCCCGGTGCGGGGGAGGGCGCGGGACCTCCTCCCCGGTCTGATCACCCGGGGACTGGTGGAGGCCGCGCCCGCCGAGCACGGCCGCGTGGTCCTCACCCGCCACGGCCGGCTGCTCGCCGACGCCGTGACCCACGAGCTCGCCGGCTGACCACCTACTCCACCGAGAACCCCGTGAGCCCGCGCGGCGCCGTCTCCTCGGCGTTGACGCGCGTCACGCGCGCGTGGCGGGGCCCGCGTTCGCACCACGTCTGCAACTGGCCGACGGCGGCCGGTGGGCCCTCCGCGTGCACCTCGACGGTGCCGTCGTCGAGGTTCCGTGCCCAGCCCGCCACGCCGAGGGACTCGGCGACGTGGAGGCAGTTCCAGCGGTAGCCCACCCCCTGGACGATGCCGTGGATCACGAGACGACGTGCGATGTCCATGGGTCAAGCCAAGCACACCGCGGCGGTCGGCGGGTTTTTGTGCCTCCTGCCGGAGCACCGCTACCGTGGGCCGGTCGAGGGAGGGCACATGGAGGGCAGGCGCACGCCGCCGTGGCGCTACGCGCTCGGCATGTTCGGGATGTCCATCCCGATCAACATGGTGCGCGGCTCCATGCTGCTGTTCTACGTGGACATCCTCGGCCTCGACGTCCGGGCCTACGGCATCGTCATGGCCGTCTACGCGGTCCTCGACGCGGTCGACAACCCGCTGCTCGGGCACCTGTCGGACCGCACGCGCACCCGGTGGGGGCGCCGGCGCCCCTGGCTGGTGGTGGGCGCGGTGGCCCTCACGGCGGCCTTCGTCGGCTTCTTCTCCGCCCCCGGCGAACTCGACGGGCTCGGCCTCGTCGCCTGGTTCACGGTCTTCGTGCTGCTCTGCGAGGCCGCGGACTCGATGTACTCGGCGAACTACGGGGCGCTCCTGCCGGAGCTGTACCCGGACGAGGGCGGCCGGGCCGTCGCGAACGGACTGCGTCAGGGCTTCCAGCTCGTGGCGCTGCTGCTCTCCCTCGCCCTGACCCCCGTTCTCACGACGAGCGTGTTCGGCACGGAGGACACCACGGAGGGCTTCGCCACCACGGCGCGGATCTACGCCGTCGTGGCCCTCGTCGCGCTGCTGGCCATGGCGCTCGGCGTGCGCGAGGACCCCGCCCACTCGGCGGCCGAGCGCTCGCGGCTCGTGCCCGGGCTGCTCGCGATCGCCCGGACGCGGCTGTTCTGGACGATCGGGATCGCGTCCACCTGCTACCTCGCCCCGCTCGCGCTCGTCCTGGCGGGCATCCAGCTGTACGTGAAGTACTCGCTCGGACTCCCGGTCGCCAGCACCCTCATGATCCAGGGCATCGTGATCGTGGTGGCCGCCGGCGGTCTCGCCGTGTGGACCCGGCTCGTTCGCGCCCACGGCGCCCCGCGGATCTGGCGGCTGGCGTTCATCCTCCTGGCCGCCGGCTTCATCCCGCTGTTCCTCGCCCGCACGCTCGTGGAGGCCACCCTCGCCGGCTGCGTCGTGGCGGCCGGATGGTCCGGCCTGCTCGCCACGAACGACCTCATCCAGGCGCGGCTCCTCGACGAGGACGCACGGGTCCACGGCCAGCACCGCGAGGCCCTCTACCTCTCCGCCTTCGGGATCTTCAGCCGCGTGACCGGAGCGCTCAACGGCGTGGCGCTCGCCCTGCTCGGGGTGTGGTTCGGCTACTGGTCGGGCGACGACGCCGGCGCCGACCCCGGCACGGCGTTCCGGGTGTACGTGGCCGTGTTCCCGTTCGTCCTCGCGCTGGGAGGGGTCGTGGTGTCTCACGCGATCCGCCTTCCCGGGGAGGCCGGTGCTGGACGCGCATTGAGTGGTGGGGGTGGGGCAGGCTAGCGTGACCCCATGAGGCCGTGAGGAAGGCGGGCACGTGACGAGGTCCATGCCGACATGGCGCTACTCCATCGGGATGTTCGGCCTCGCCATCCCCATCAACACCATCCGGGTCTCCACCCTGCTGTTCTACGTGGACATCCTCGGGCTGGACGTCCGGGCCTACGGCACGGTCATGGCCGTGTACGCGGTCCTCGACGCCGTCGACAACCCCATCCTCGGCCACCTCTCCGACCGCACCCGCACCCGGTGGGGCCGGCGCCGGCCGTGGCTCGTGATCGGCGCCGTGGTGCTGACCGCCGGACTCGTGGGCTTCTTCTCCGCCCCCGACACCCTGGACGGCGTGGCACTCGTCGCCTGGTTCGCCTTCTTCGCGATCCTGTGCGAGGCGGCGGACTCGATGTATGCCGCGAACTACAACGCGCTACTACCCGAGCTCTTCCCGGAGGAGCATCAGCGAGCCGGTGCCAACTCCCTGCGGCAGGCCTTCCAGCTCCTCGCGTTCGCGATCGCGCTGGCCGCCACCCCGGTGCTCACGACGAGCGTTTTCGGGAGCGAGGACTCGCCGGAGGGATTCCGTGCCACCGCGATCCTCTACGCCGTGATCGCGCTCGCCGCGCTGCTGTTCATGGCGCTCAACGTGCGGGAGGATCCCACGCGGGCGACGGAGGACCACGCAGGCTTCCTCACCGGAGCCGGCGTGATCCTCCGGAACCCGCACTTCTGGCTCGTCGGCATCGCGACCGCCTGCTACCTCGTCCCACTTGCGTTCGTGCTCGCCGGCATCCAGCTCTACGTCAAGTACTCCCTCGGTCTGCCCGTGGCGTACTCGCTGTGGCTCATCGGGTCGTCGATCGTCATCGCCGCCGCGGGCCTTCCCGTGTGGACGGCGCTCGTCCGACGGCGGGGGGCGCCGTTCGCCTGGCGGATCGCCTTCGTGTTCCTCGCCGCCGGCTTCGTCCCCTTCTACTTCGCGACGTCGCTGGCGACCGCGATGGCCGGCCTCGCGGTGGTGGCCGTCGGTTGGTCCGGGCTGCTCGCCACCAACGACCTCATCCAGGCGCGGGTCCTGGACGATGACGTGCGCCGGCACGGCCAGCACCGGGAGGGCCTGTTCCTCTCCGCCTTCGGGTTCTTCAGCCGCATCACCGGGGCGACGGCCGGCATCGGACTCGGTTCCCTGGGCTTCCTCTTCGGCTACTACTCGGGGGACGACCCGGGACCCGACCCCGGGATGGCGTTCCGCGTGGCGGTGAGCGTCTACCCCTTCGTGGTCGCGGTGCTGGGGGTGATCCTCAGCATGGTCATCCGCGTGCCGGCGGCCGGAGCCGAGATTCCTGCGGCGGAGCACGCGGGACGGCCGGCGCTCCGCCCTCTCACCTGAGGACGACCGGCACCCGGGCCCAGCCCCCGACCGGCGGGGTCTCCCGGACTGTCGGCCGCTCCTCCGACAGGGTGATGCCGGCAGTGCGGCGCAGCAGCTCCTCGGTGACCACACGCAGCTCCATGAGCGTGAGCGCCCGCCCGGGGCAGACGTGCGGGCCGATCCCGAACACCAGGTTGTCGGCCGCGTGCCTGGCCGGATCGAAGGTATCCGGGTCCGGGAACACCAGAGGATCCCGGTTCGCGGCGGTCCAGTTGAGGATGACGCGGGCTCCCGCCGGGATCGTCTCCCCACCGAGCTCGGCGTCACGGGTGGCGCGGCGCCTGTTGGCAACGAAGGGGTCGTCGATTCGCAGGATCTCCTCGACCGCGGCCTCGAGGGCGGCAGCGTTGCCATGGACCGCGAGCGCACGCAGGAGGTCCTGCTCCTCGGGGTGGGTGGCGAGGAAGTGGACGATCACGCCGATCGAGGTGGCGATCGACCCGAGGTCCCCGGCCGTCCAGTTCCGCAGGATGGAGACGATCTCCTCGTCGGTGAGGGGGCGGCCACCGATCGTCTCGTGCATCAGCTCCGCCGTGACGTCGGCATCGGGCGCCGCTTCGCGTCGCGCCTCAAGCAGGCCCTGGATCATGGCGTCGAATCGCTCGGCGACGGCGGCGGTCCGCTCCCGGTCCCCGGAGCGCGTCGCGGCGTGGTTGTCCGCCATCCAGGCCACCAGTACGTCCTCGAGGTCCGGCGGCCAGCCGAGCCACGCGCTCTGGGTTCGGACCGCGAACGGGACCCCCAGGTGGGCCACCGTCCTCACCGTGCTGCCGCGGGGGAGGGCGTCGACGATCGCGGCGGCGTGCGCACGACATTGCGACTCCTCCCGGGCGACTCGCTCCGGTGTCATGTAGCGGTCGACGATCGCCCGGAACGCCGCGTGGTCCGCGCCGTCGAGGCTGTTCGGGATGGCGCGGCGGGCGGTGACGGTGCTCGAGTAGGTCCCGGGATCCGTCGCGGCTGCGACCACTTCGGCGTGCCGGAGGACGGTCCAGGTCCCCTCGCCGTCATGGGCCACCGGACACCGCGAGCGCATCGCGTCGTACGCGGCGCGCTGGTCCTCCCAGATCTGGTCCGAGGTGATGTCACAGGGGTCGCCCATGGGGTGCCTTCCGCTCGTCCTGCGACCAGCCTAGGAGATGGCCGCGCGAGGCAACGGGATTGCGGACCGCGGGGGACCCTCACCCGGGCCGGCACGAGACCTCGCCACAGTCACTGCGGCGAGGTCTCGTGCTGAAGGTCAGGGGTCTGCCCCTCGCCATCAGGATGCATCCTCGCCACAGTGTCCGTGGCGAGGATGCGTGCAGGGCGCCCCCGGCACCGACGCACCGCGCCGGCCTCCACGCCCGTGACGTCCGCCCGTGGCATCGTCGATCGCCCACCTCGGCGGGTTGTCCACAGGGCGCGCGTGGCGCTGCGGAATCCACACCCCC
>DBPQ01000049.1 GCA_002304945.1 Actinomycetales bacterium UBA1416
CGTGGGGGCGGTGCCGGACACCCAGGCGGCCGCGCTCAGCGCGAGCGCGACAGCGCCGGCCACCAGGAGCGCGACGACGGCGCCGGCCCTGGTCACGCGCGGCCCAGCCTGCTCGCGAGCTGCACCGCACGGAGCGCCGCCGCGGCCTTGTTGCGGCACTCGACGTACTCGGTGGCGGGCACGGAGTCGGCGACGATGCCCGCACCGGCCTGCACGCTCGCGACGCCCTCGGCGATCACGGCGGTGCGGATCGCGATGGCCATGTCCATGTCCCCGGCGAGGTCGAGGTAGCCGACGGTGCCGCCGTAGACGCCGCGGCGGGTGGGTTCGAGCTGGTCGATCAGTTCCATGGCCCGCACCTTGGGGGCGCCCGAGAGCGTCCCCGCCGGGAAGGTGGCGACGAGGGCGTCCAGCGCGCTGACGCCGTCCCGCAGGGTTCCGGTGACGGTGGAGGCCATGTGCATGATGTGGCTGAAGCGCCTGACCGCCATGAAGTCGGTGACGGAGACGGTGGCGGGATCGCACACCCGGGCGAGGTCGTTCCGGGCGAGGTCCACGAGCATCAGGTGTTCGGCGCGTTCCTTCGGATCGGCCCGCAGCTCCTCCGCCAGCGCCCTGTCCTCCTCGGGGGAGGTGCCGCGGGGACGCGAGCCCGCGATCGGGTAGGTGCGCGCGGCCCGTCCCTCCACGCGGACCAGGGTCTCCGGCGAGGAGCCGACGATGTCGATGCGGCCGCCCTCGCGGCGCGGGTCCGGCAGCGTGACGAGGTACATGTACGGGCTCGGGTTGGTCGACCGCAGGATGCGGTAGACCTCGAGGGGGTCCGCCTCGCAGTCCACGTCCACCCGGAGCGAGAGCACCACCTGGAACACCTCGCCGTCCCGGATCGCCTCCTTGCCCGCCCGCACGGCTGCCTCGAAGTCCTCAGGGGTCCGCCGGAGCCGGAGGTCGGGTTCGGGGCCGTCGCCGAGCACGGTGACGACGGCTGGGCGGGGCGCCGCGAGCGCACCCTGCATCTCGTCCAGGCGGGCGACGGCATCCTCCCAGGCCTCGTAGACCCGCTCATCGGTGCCGTCCCCGTTGATGGCGTTCGCGATGAGCCACGTGCTGCCCGTGTGGTGGTCGAGGGCGACGAGGTCGGAGACGAGGCTCAGCGCGAGGAGCGGCAGGCCACGGTCGTCGACCGTCGTGTGGGGCAGGCGCTCCCAGAGTCCGGCGACGTCCCACCCGAGCATCCCGACGAGCCCACCCGTGAGGGGCGGGTGGCCGGGAAGCGGGGCGCTGGCGAGCTGGGCGAGGGTGGAGCGCAGCACGTCGAGGACCGGGCCCGTGGTCGGCAGGCCGGCGGGGACGTCGCCGAGCCACTGCGCGGTGCCGTCGTAGCTGAGAAGGGTCGCCCGCGAGCGGACCCCGACGAAGCTCCACCGGGCCCAGGCCCCGTGTTCCGCCGACTCGAGGATGAAGGAGCCCGGGTGCCCTCCCAGGGCGCGGTGGACGCCGGTCGGGGTGAGCTCGTCCGCGAGGAGCCGGCGCGCCACCGGGATCACCCGGTGCGTGCGGGCCAGCACGCGGAAGCGGCCGAGGTCTGGCGTCGTGGCGCCCCAGGGTGTCGCGGTCACCGGCCGATCCTCGCACGACGGCCCGCCATGGGAGAACTCACCGGACGGGCAGCCCGGCACGTGCCAGTTCGCGCTTCACCTCGGCGAGGGAGACCTGCCCGAAGTGGAACACCGAGGCGGCGAGCACCGCGTCGGCGCCGGCGAGGGCGGCGTCCGCGAAGTGCGCCGCCGTCCCCGCTCCCCCGGAGGCGATGAGCGGGACGCCGACGGCGGCACGCACGGCGGCGAGCATCTCCAGGTCGAAGCCTGCCCGGGTGCCGTCGGCGTCCATCGAGTTGAGGAGGATCTCCCCGGCACCGCGGTCGGCCACCTCGCGCGCCCAGGCGAGCGCGTCGATGCCGGTGCCCCTGGACCCGCCGTGGGTGGTCACCTCGTACCCGGAGGGGGTGGCGTCGGAGCGGCGGGCATCGAGGGACAGGACGAGCACCTGGTTGCCGAACCGCTGTGCGACCTCGTCGACGAGGGCGGGCCGGGCGATGGCGGCCGTGTTGACCCCCACCTTGTCGGCGCCGGCACGGAGCAGGCGGTCGACGTCGTCCACGCTGCGCACCCCCCCGCCCACCGTCAGGGGCACGAACACCTCCTCCGCGGTGCGGCGCACCACCTCGAGCATCGTGGCCCTGCCCTCGGCGGAGGCCGAGACGTCCAGGAAGGTGAGCTCGTCGGCCCCCTCGGAGTCATAGCGGTGCGCGAGCTCCACGGGGTCGCCCGCGTCCCGGAGGTTCACGAAGTTGACCCCCTTGACCACGCGCCCGTCGCTCACGTCGAGGCACGGGATCACGCGGATCGCGACGCTCATGGGGCCTCCTCTCGCCGCTGCCATAATAGGCTGGCTGGCCATGGAGGAACGCGGCTGCGCCCGGGTCGCCTCGCTGGGCGAGATGGTGGCGCGCCTCGGGGCGGCCCGTCGTGGTGGCGCCGTCGTCGTCGGCGTCGACGGGCGCTCGGGGTCGGGCAAGACGGCCCTCGCCGCCCGCCTGGAGGCGGCCCTCCCCCGGATGCGGGTGCTGCACCTGGACGACGTGTACCGGGGCTGGTGGGGCCTGGCGCGGGGGCTGGACCACCTCGTCACCTTCACGCTGGCGCCGCTCGCGCGCGGGGAGGCGGGCAGGTACCGCCCGTGGGACTGGGAGGCCGGCCGGCCCGCAGGGTGGGTGGAGGTCTCCCCACTGCGCCCGGGGGAACTGCTGCTCGTGGAGGGCTGCGGGGCGATCGCCGCGCCGGTGGACGCGTGGGTCGACGTGGGCGTGTGGTGCGACGCACCCGAGGAGGTCCGGCGGGCACGCGCCATGGCGCGCGATGACGGGTACTGGGCGGAGCACTGGGACACGTGGGCGCGGCAGGAGGCCGCGCTCGACCGTCGCCGGGACGCGGACCTCTGCTGGGTGGCCGGCTGACTCAGCCGGTGGGATCCGGCGTCGGTGCGGCCGAGTCCGTGGGGGCGGGGGTCTCGACCTCGCCCTCCCCTATGACGGCGAGGATGTCCACCACCATCACGAGGGCGTCCGTCCCGATCGCCTGGGACGGTGGGATGAGGAGCATGACCCGGGAGCCCACCCGCTGGTCCACCACGCCGTTGCGGAGGCCCGCGAACGTGTCGTCGATGGCGATGGTGGCCGGGACGCCCCCGGACTCCCACGTGGAGTCGTAGACCACCCCGTCGTCCCACGCCCACGCGGTGTACTGGACGACCACCTCCTGGCCGGGCTTCACCTGTGACCCCGCGCCGCGGGTGACGGGAACCACCTGGAGCTCGGTGGGTTCGACGATGCCCTCGGGGACGGTCGCGGTGGGCGCGCCGGTGTCCGTGGACCCCACCACGGGCACCCCGTCCACCGGTTCGGCGGCCTCGCCGTGGGCCTGCGTGCGCAACACGTCGATCACCACCACGAGCATCATGTCGGGCCCGCCGTCGTCGACCGGCTGGACCATCAGGAGCCGCGAGCCCTCGGCCACGCCGGTGAGCACCCCGAAGAGGTTCTCGCCGACGTCCTCCGGCGTGAGGAGGAGGTTGCGCGGGGTCCCCGCGCCCCGGTCGGCGAGGATCGCGCCGTCGTCGCCCCCGTAGGCGGTCAGCGCCAGCAGCACCGGACCCTCGGGCAGGAGCTCGCGTCCGTCCCCCTCGATGAGCACCTCGATGGTCGACTCGCCCATCTCCAGCGGCGCCTCGAAGGTGACCACCGGCACGGACCCGAACTCCCCGGTGACGGTGATGGGGCCCTCGTCGCTCTGCTGCTGGTCCGGTCCCGCCTGGCACCCGGCCAGGAGCAGGACGGCCAGGAGGGCCGCGAGAATGCGCATGCCCCCAGACTACGAGATCGCCATGGCCTCCAGCAGGGCGTCGACCCGGTCGTCCGTCGCCGCGAAGGGGTCGGTGAGCATGACCGTGCGGTGGGCGGGATCCGCCAGGCGCAGGTGCACCCAGTCCACGGTGTGGTCGCGGCGGAGGTCCTGGGCCCGGCCGACGAACTCGCCCCGGAGCCGTGCCCGGGTGGTCGCGGGCGCGTGCCGCAGGGCGTGGTCCACCTGGGCGTCGGTGGTGAGGCGCCGCATCAGGCCACCGGCCTCCATGCGGTCCTGGAGCGAACCCGAGGTGATGTCGTGGTAGGCGAGCAGGAGGCGCTGCAGGGACATCGCCGTCGCCCCGTCCCGGGCCTCGTACCGCGCGACCAGCCGTTCCTTGATCGCCCAGTCGAGCTCGGTGTCCACGAGCGTGTGGTCCCCCGTCTCGACGGCGGTGAGCGCCCGTTCCCACAGGTCGAGCGCCGCGGCGTGCCACGGCCCGACGTCCCAGTTCGCCGCGGCGAAGGTGCGCACCGCCTCGAGGTGGGTCCGTTGGATCGCGACCGCGGTCGTCCTCCGGCCGTCGGCGAGTTCCACCGCCACGGTCCCCGTCATGTCGGTGGAGATCTCCCGGATGGCGCGCATCGGATCCAGCAGTTCCGTCCCCGGCCGCTGACCGGCCTCCAGCATGGCGAGCAGCATGTCGGTCGCCGCCACCTTGACGAGCGTGGAAGCCTCCGCCACGTTCGAGTCGCCGACGATCACGTGGAGGCGGCGGTAGCGCTCCACGTCCGCGTGCGGCTCGTCCCGGGTGTTCACCAGCGGCCGGGAACGCGTGGTGGCGGAGCTCGTCGCGTCCCACATCTGGCCGGCCCGCTGGGAGAAGCCCATCTCCACGCGTCCCCCGCGCACCCGCACGTGGCCACCACCGGTGACCACCTGCCGGGTGACGAGGAAGGGCACGAGGGAAGCCACCATCCGCGCGAAGTCGGGCCGGCGTCGCACCAGGTAGTTCTCGTGGCAGCCGAAGGAGTTGCCGGCGGCATCGAGGTTGTTCTTGAACAGGTGGATGCGGCCGTCGACGCCGTCGCCCGCGAGCCGCTCGTTCGCCCGGTCGGCGAGCTCCCGGAGCAGGACCGCACCGGCCCGGTCCTGTGCGAGGAGGTCCGGCAGGGCGTCGCACTCCGCGGTGGCGTACTCGGGGTGCGAACCCACGTCGAGGTAGAGGCGGCCGCCGTTGCGGAGGAAGACGTTGGTCGAACGCCCCATGGCCACGACCGGCCGGAAGAGGACGCGGGCCGCCTCGTCGGCGTCGAGGGGCGGCCGGTGGCCGGTCACGGGGGCACAGGTGAGCCCGTACTCCGTCTCGATCCCCCAGATCCGCCGTGGGATCACTGGCCGCCCTTCTGCACGAAGCCCTGCACGAAGGACTCCGCGTTGGTCACCAGGATCGAGTCGATCTCGTCGAGGAGCTCGTCGACGTTCCGGACCTGGGCCTGCGGGGCCGCGGGGACCGGGACGTCCGGGGCCGGGTCCGGCTCACGCCGGGACGATGCCGCGAATTCCTGGCTGGACACGTCTCCTCCTCACTCGCCACCCAGCATGGTGAGCAGCTCGTCCACGTCGTTGAACTCCACCAGCCTAGCCGCGCGGGCGCGCGTGGCCCGCAGCGGGTCGGAGAGCGGGATCCGGACGAGGGACCTGCGCCCGGGAGCGTCGACGACGACCGACGACCAGCCCGCCGCCGCCACCGCCCCGGCGTGGCGGGCGACCATCGTGCCCCGGAACCACGCCCGCGTGTCCTCCGGGGGCGTGGAGACGGCCGTGTGGACGTCCTGCTGCTCGACGAGGCGGTGGACGCGACCTGCGGCGTCCAGGCGGGCGACGACGGAGTGCTCGGGCCGCAGGTCGGCCCACTGGAGGTCGAGGGCGGCGAGGCGCGGGTTGTCCCAGCTGAGGCCGCCCCGCCGGCGCAGCCCGTCGAGGAGTTGCTGCTTGGCGACCCACTCGACCTGGTGAGCGACGGAGGCCGGGTCCGTCGCGAGGCCGGTGAGGACGGCGTCCCACAGCTCCAGGGCCTCTGTGGTCTCGGGGTCGGCGGGTGCGTACCGGGCGATCACGTCCAGGTAGGTCCGCTGGACGTCCAGGGCGGTTCGGGCACCGCCCTCCGTGGAGAGGACGTGGCCGAACGGGTCGTGGCTGACGCCCCACGAGTCGACGACGGGGGCGGTGAGCGTGAGGGCGTCCAGCTCCAGCGGGAGGTGGTCCTCCTCGATGAGCCACAGCAGGAGGGCGGTGGTGGCGAACTTCAGGTGGGTGGGCACGTCGAACCGGTTCGCGTCCCCGCCGATGACGTGGAGGCGGCGCCACCGTCCGGCGTCGGCGTGCGGCTCGTCACGCGTGTTCACGATCGGCCGGTTGAAGGTGGTCTCGAGCCCGATGTCGTTCTCGACGTAGTCGGCCCGCTGGGAGATCTGGAAGCCCGGATCCTCCGAACGCTGGCCGAGTCCCACGCGGCCGGCCCCGCACACGAGCGGCCGGGTGACGAGGAAGGGCGTCAGCCGGTGGGCGAGTTCGTGGAAGGGGACCGAGCGGCGCACGAGGTAGTTCTCGTGCGTGCCGTACGAGGCACCCTTGCCGTCGACGTTGTTCTTGTAGACCACGATCTCCGGGCTGCCGGCGGCCCGCATCGCCTCGCGCATGATCTCGTCCCCGGCGCGATCCCAGCGCACCGCGTCGCGGGGGCTCGTGACCTCGGGAGAGGAGTACTCGGGGTGGGCGTGGTCGACGTACAGGCGCGCCCCGTTGGTGAGCACCGCGTTCGCCGGGCCGTTGCGGAGGGTGGCGCGGTCCGTCGTCGCGGGCGCGTCCGTCAGCTGCGTGGGGTGCGCCGCGGCCCGGGCCATCCGGTAGCCGCGGGCGTCGCTGAGGGGGTCCTCCCCCGCGTAGTCCCACGCCGCGTGCGGCACGCCGGCCGCGTAGCCGCGGACGAGGCGCGTGGACATCTCCACGGGGTTCGCCCTCGGGTTGCCGGGCTCGATGAGCCCGTACTCGGTCTCGATGCCCATGACACGGCGCACACTCACAGCACGTCCTCCCCGATCTCGAGGTCCTCCACCGGACGGACCGCCGGCCGCTCCTGCACGGCCCGTTCGTCGTCGCGCAGCATCCGGATCAGGGACACGCGCTCGCCGCGCCGGCCGGAGATCCGCGCCCACTGGTCGGGGTCGGTGCTGGCGCGGAGGTCCTCGTTCTCCCGCAACTCCTGGGCGAGCCCGTCCAGGACGTGGCGGGTCCGGAGCCCGCGTTCCCCGGTGGCGAGCAGGTCCTTGATGGCGGCCTTCTTGGCCCGGTCCACCACGTTCGCGATCAGGGCCCCGGACGCGAAGTCGCGCACGTGGAGGACCTCCTTCTCCCCGCTGGCGAGCGTCACCTCGACGTAGCGGTTCTCCGGCGTGGTGGCGTAGAGGCGCTCCACCGCCACGTCGATCATCGCGGCCACGGCGTCCGCGGGCGAGCCGTGGGCGGCCAGCTCGGCCTCGTGCAGCGGGAGGTCGGTCGTCAGGTACTTCGAGAGGATCGATCGGGCTCCCTCCTCGTCGGGACGTTCGATGCGGATCTTCAGGTCAAGGCGGCCCGGTCGGAGGATCGCCGGGTCGATCATGTCCTCACGGTTCGAGGCACCGATGATGATGACGTTCTCGAGTGCCTCCACCCCGTCCACCTCCGCGAGGAGCTGGGGCACGATCGTCGTCTCGACGTCCGAGGACACGCCGGCGCCCCGGATGCGGAAGAGGGACTCCATCTCGTCGAAGAACACGATCACGGGCACGCCGCCGCGCGCCCGCTCCCTGGCCCGGGCGAAGATGACCCGGATCTGGCGTTCGGTCTCCCCCACGAACTTGTTGAGCAGCTCGGGGCCCTTGATGTTGAGGAAGTACGCCTTCCCTTCCGGACCGCCGACGGTGCGGGCCAGCGACGTGGCAACGGCGCGGGCGATCAGGGTCTTGCCGCAGCCGGGCGGGCCGTAGAGCAGCACGCCCTTCGGGGGCCGCAGCCCGTGCTCGCGGTACAGCTCCGGGTGGAGGAACGGCAACTCGACGGCGTCGCGGATCTGCTCGATCTGCGTCTCGAGCCCGCCGATGTCGCCGTAGTCGGTGTCCGGCTGCTCCTCGAGGATCAGGTCCTCGATCTCGGTGCGCTGCACGAACTCGGTGGCGAAGCCGGCGCGGACGTCGACGACGACGGCGTCGCCCATCCGCAGCGCCGCCCCCAGCAGGGGGCCAGCGAGGCGGAGGACGCGTTCGTCGTCGGCCCGCAGCGCGACGAGGACGCGATCGCCGTCCAGCACCTCCCGGACCACCCCGACCTCGCCGTTGGCCTCGAAACCCGAGGCAGCGACCACGAGGAACTGCTCGTTGAGGCGCACCTCCTGCCCGGGACGCAGCGCGCCGAGCGGGAGGGTCGCGGCTACGGGGAGTCGCATCTTCCGGCCGGCCACGTACACGTCCGCCTCGCGTTCCTCGTGGTGTGCCGCGGCGAACACCCCGTAGGAGGAGGGGGCTCGCATCGCCTGGTCGAGCTGGTCCTGCAGCTCCACCAGGCGGCGGCGCGCCGTGGTGAGCGCATCGGCCAGGCGGTCGTTCTTGGCGGCCAGCGAGATGAGCTGCTGCTCCAGCTCCTGGCTGTTCCTCTCAGGCATCGTCCCGCCCTCCGGTGGTGGCATCGTCGTAGGCGGCGCGGGCGTCGAGGTCCCGCCGGACGCGCCGCACCTTGCGCTCCGAGGTGGTCCGCTCCCCGAGGGCCTCCGGCGTCCACGCCTCGCCGGTGGGAGGTGCGGCCTCCTCGGCGGCGGCGCGGGCGCCGGGTGCGGGACGGCGCACCCGTTGGGGCGGGATGGTTCCGGGGGCGAGCCGGCGGGCCGTGACGAGGAACCCCGTGTGGCCGACCATCCGGTGGTCGGGCCGCACGGCGAGTCCCTCGACGTGCCAGGTGCGGAGCATGGTCTCCCACGCCTGAGGCTCGGTGAAGCCGCCGTTCGCCCGCAGGTCCTCCACGAAGCGTGAGAGCTGCGTGGTGGTGGCCACGTAGGCGAGCACCACGCCACCCGGGACGAGCGCCCTGGCGACGGTGTCGATGTTCTCCCAGGGGGCGAGCATGTCGAGGACCACGCGGTCGACGCCCGCGTCCGCGACGACGGTCGGCAGGACGTCGGCGAGGTCTCCGACGTGCACCTCCCACGCCGGGTGGTCCGCACCGAACCAGGCCCGCACGTTGGCGCGGGCGATCTCGGCGAAGTCGGCGCGGCGCTCGATGCTGACGAGCCGCCCGCCGACGCCGATCGTGTTGAGGAGGCTCGCGGCGAGTGCCCCGGACCCGACACCCGCCTCGGCGACGACGGCGCCGGAGAAGATGTCCGCCATCTGCACGATCTGCCCGGAGTCCTTGGGGTAGATGATGGCGGCACCGCGAGGCATGCCCATCACGTAGTCCGCCAGGAGCGGCCGCAGGACGAGGTACTCGTGGTCCTCCGCCGTGCGCACGACGCTGCCGTCCGGACGCCCGATGATGTCCGCGTGGTCGATGCCGCCGCGGTGGGTGTGGAAGTGCCCGTCGTCCCGCAGCTGGATCGTGTGCATCCTGCCCTTGGCGTCGGTGAGCTGGACCCGGTCGCCGGCGCGGAGGGGTCCGCGCCGGGCTGCGGGCCCGATGGACGTGGGGGTGGTGGGCTCGGTCACGAGGGACGAGCCTACCGCCTGAGGTACTGGGCGAGCTGTGCCACGGACCCCGTCCAGAGGCCCTGGCCGTCCGACAGCACCACCGTGTCGCCGTGCCGGGAGGCGCGCCCCAGCGCCGCGACGGCGTCGGCCCCCACCGGTACGCGGAGCACCGATTCCGGGGCGACGGCCCGGGCCACGGCACTGACGGGGAGCCCGGGGTCGGCTCCCTGCTGCAGGGCCTCGATGGTCACAAGGGCGACGGGCCGGCCCGCGTCCAGGACGACGGCGCCGGTGGGTGGGACGTCACCGACGCGTGCGCCGGCGTCGACGGCCTGGGCGGGAACCATCCACCGGCGCAGGTCGACGTCGGCGACCTGCTGGCGGGCCCGCGCGACCCGGACGGACTGTGTGGCGCCCTGCCACAGGAAGAGGGAGATGAGGAGTGCCCACAGGTTCGCGGAACCCCCGCCCGCGAGCAGGGGCACGAGCCCGTAGGCGGCGACGGCGAGGGCGAGGCCCTGGCCGAGGCGTCCGGCGAGGAGCATCCCGCTGTCACGGCGCCCGGTCACGGCCCAGCCGAGCGCGTGCACGAGGTGCCCCCCGTCCATCGGCAGGCCCGGCAGGAGGTTGAAGGCCCCGAGGGCGAGGTTGACCCACGCGAGCGGCGCGAGGATCCAGAATGGCTCACCCCGCAGTGCGATGAGCAGCAGCCGGACGACCAGGGCCAGCACCAGGTTGGCGGCCGGGCCCGCAGCGGCGATCAGCGCCATGTCCCGTGGCCGGGCCTCCGGTCCGCGGAAGGTCGTGTGACCACCCCAGAGCGTGAGGGTGTAGGCCTCGGGGGGCCGGTGCAGGAGCCGGCCCGCCAGGCCGTGGCTCACCTCGTGGACCAGCACCGAGCCGAACAGGCCGAACACGGCGATGATCGAGTACCCCACCGCCTGTGCCAGGGGCATCGCGGACACGAGACCCGTCAGGTAGAACGCGCCGAGGACGAGGACCCCGATGGGCCAGGACCGTGCGAGGAACAGGGGTGTCCCGCCGATGCGTCCGATGCGCCAACCCGTCACGTCCCCAGCGTACGTGGTGTGCCACCGTCCACAGGCTTCGAGGATCGTGACGGGGGCGCGGGTTACCGTGGAGGACGTGAGACGCGCCGCCATGTCACCCTCCCGGGTCAGGGACTTCCAGCAGTGCCCCCTGAAGTTCCGGTACCGCACCGTCGACCGCCTGCCCGAGCCCCCGAGCACCGCGGCACTGCGGGGGACGCTCGTGCACGCCGTCCTCGAGCGGTTGTTCGACCTGCCGGCGGCGGGGCGGACGGAGGCCTCCGCCCTGGCGCTCCTCGATCCGCAGTGGGCCACCCTCCTCGCGCGGGAACCCGAACTCCTGCGCCTCTTCACCACCGAGGACGACGTCGCGGCCTGGCTCGCCCAGTGCCGCGCCCTGATCTCCACCTACTTCCGGATGGAGAATCCCCGCCGGCTCGAGCCGGACGCCCGGGAACTCCTCGTGGAGGTGGAGATCGCCGACGGGATCCTCCTGCGTGGCTACATCGACCGGGTGGACCGCGCCGCCACGGGGGCTGTCCGGCTCGTGGACTACAAGACGGGCAGGTCCCCGTCCGAGCGGTTCAGCGCGGAGGCCCTCTTCCAGATGCGCTTCTACGCGCTCATGGTGTGGCGGCTTGAGGGTACGCCGCCGAGCCGCCTCCAGCTCGTGTACCTGGGGGACGGGCGCACCCTCACGCTCGATCCGCACCCGGAGGACCTGGTCTCCTTCGAGAACGACCTCACGGGGTGGTGGGACCGGATCGAGGCGGCGGCCCGCTCCGGCGAATTTCCCGCCCGGAGGTCCGCGCTCTGCCCCTGGTGTTCCTTCCAGTCCCTCTGCCCGGCGTTCGGCGGTCAGGTCCCGCCCGTCCCGGAGGAGGGGATCAGTGCGCTGCTCGGGGTGCGCCGGCCTGCCACTGTCGGTGGATGACGGCGAGGTGGTCCGCCGTGACACCGTCGAGCGTGGGCAGCACGACGAGGACTTCGTCGCGTGGCACCTCCACCATGAACGGCACCGCCACGGGTGTGACGCCGGCGGCGAGGATCGCGCCCACCCCGGACGGGGAGTCCTCGATGGCCAGGCAGTGCGCCACCTCCAGGCCCAGGTGGTGCACCGCGTCGAGGTAGATCTGCGGGTCCGGCTTGCCACGTGGCACGGTGTCGCCGGTCCGGATGACGTCGAGGGTGCCCTCCGGGAATCCCTCCACGACGGCGTCCACGTAGCCGCCGACGCTCATGGTGACGAGCGCCTGCCGGATCCCCTCCGCACGCAGCTCCTCCATGAGCCGGACCACGCCGGGCCGGTACGGCACCCCCTCCGCCCGGACCCGTGCCTGCATGCGCGTGACCATCTCATCGACGACCGCCCACACCGGCGCGTCCACCCCGCGCGCGATCAGCATCTCCGCCGTGCGGGCGAGCGGCTGCCCGACGGCGGCGAGGCCGTCGTCCTCCCCCCAGTCCGCGCCGTGCTCGGCAGCGATCTCCGATTCCGTGGCGATCCAGTAGCCCTCGGAGTCGACGACGGTGCCGTCGAGGTCCCAGAGCACGGCCTTGAGGGGGTGGGTCACGCCTCCAGCCTACCCAGACGTAGGCTGGAGGCATGGGGCACGACGCGAACCAGCCACCCGTGATGATCGCCGCCTTCGAGGGCTGGAACGACGCGGGGAACGCCGCCACGGCCGTGATCGACCTGCTCATCGACGTGTGGGAGGCGGACGAGCTCGACGCCCTGGACGCGCAGGACTACTACGACTTCCAGGTGAACCGTCCGGTGATGGAACGAGACGAGGAGGGTGTGCGCCGTCTCCTCTGGCCGGGAACCGTCCTGTGGTCCGCCACCATGCCGTCGGGCAGGCAGGCCCTGCTGGTGCGGGGCCTCGAACCGTCGTTCCGGTGGCGTGACTTCGTGCACGAACTGCTGGAGACGGCCCGTGCGGCAGGGGTGCGGGAGATCCTCCTGCTCGGTGCCCTGCTCGCCGACGTGCCGCACACCCGTGCCCTGCCGGCCCTGGCGACCTCCTCGAGCGAGCGGGTGCGGCGGACGCTGGCGCTGCGCGAGTCCGACTACGAGGGCCCTGCGGGCATCGTCGGGGTGCTCGACACGATGGCGGGTGAGGGCGGCTTCGAGCCGGTGAGCGTGTGGGTCTCCGTGCCGCACTACATCGCCGACCCGCCCTCGCCGAAGGCATCGCTGACGCTGCTGCGCGAACTCACCGGCCTGCTGGACGAGGAGGTGGACATCGCCGAGCTCGCCGAGGAGGCCGAGTCCTGGGAGGCGGGCGTCAGCGAACTGGCGGAGGAGAACCCGGACGTCGCCGGGTACGTGGCCCAGCTCGAGAAGACCCGCGACACCGCCGAGTCGCCCGAGGCGACCGGCGAGGCGCTCGCGCGCGAGTTCGAACGCTACCTCCGCCGGCGCGGCCGGTCCTGAAGGTCGACGCCGAGGAGGGCGTCCACGGCGGCGACGGCGTGGGCGTCGGACAGCGCCTCGTCGTCGCCGGCCAGCACCCGCCCGGCCCACGCGTCGACGGCCGCCAGGGCGGCCGGACTGTCGAGGTCGTCCGCGAGCGCGGTGGCGATCGAGCGTGCCAGCGGTGAACCGCTGCCGGCCGGACGGGTGGCGTGCGCCGCCGCCCGCCACCGGTCCAGCCGGCCGCGCGCGGCCTCGATGTCCGCGGGGTGCCACTCCCAGTCGGACCGCCAGTGGTGGCCGGCAAGGGCGAGGCGCAGCGCCGCCGGGTCCGCGCCACCGGCGAGCAACCGGGAGACGAACTCCAGGTTGCCGCGCGACTTGCTCATCTTCTCCCCGTCGAGGGAGACCATGCCGGCGTGCATCGTGAGCACGCCCTCGCCGTGACCGAGCGCCCGCAGGTGGGAGGCGGACATGTGGTGGTGGGGGAACGCGAGGTCGCTGCCCCCGCCCGTGATCGTGGGAGCGCCGCCGAGGTGGTGAGCGGCGATGGCCGCGCACTCGATGTGCCAGCCGGGCCGGCCCCGGCCGAGGGGACCGCCCTCCCAGGCGGGCTCCCCCGGCCGCTCGGCGCGCCACAGCAGCGGGTCGAGGGGGGACCGCTTCCCGGGGCGCTCCGGGTCGCCGCCCCGTTCGGCGAACATTGCGACGGCGTCGCCCGCCGGCACGGGCAGGCGCTCGTGGAACGAGGTGTCCTCCTCCACCGCGGCGTAGACATCTCCCGAAGCGGGCAGCCGATAGGCCGCTCCAGCCGCGAGGAGACGGGCGACGGCGTCGACGACGAGGGGGATCGACTCGACCACGCCGACCCAGGCGTCCGGCGGCAGGATGCGCAGTGCCGCCATGTCGGCGGCGAACAGCTCGACCTGGGAGGCGGCCAGCTCCCGCCAGTCGACGCCGGTCGCCGCGGCGCGCTCCAGCAACGGGTCGTCGACGTCGGTGACGTTCTGCACGTGGCGCACGTGGCCGCCCGTCACCGTGAGGATCCGGACGAGGTGGTCGAAGGTGAGGTAGGTGTGGGCGTGACCGAGATGGGTGGCGTCGTACGGAGTGATCCCGCAGGTGTACAGCGCCACCTCACGAGGCAGCGTGAGCCCGCCGATCCTCGGAACCACGTCGAGGACGGGCAGCGGGGGCAGGGTCACGGTCGTCCAGCGGTCCACCCGGGAAGACTACCCGTCGCCGTGCGACGCGCACGGATAGGGTGTCGGCATGGAACAGCGTGCCGTCGGCAGGACCGGCCTGCGGGTCTCCGAGCTGGGACTCGGCACGATGACGTGGGGCCGGGACACGGATCCGCTCGACGCCTCGATGATGCTCACCGAGTTCCTCGACGCCGGCGGGACGCTGGTCGACACCGCTGCCGGCTACTCCGACGGCGGCGCGGAGGCACTGCTCGGTGAGTTCCTCGCCGGGGGCATCTCCCGCTCGGACGTGGTGATCGCCACGAAGGCCGGCGTCCGTACGTGGCGGTCGGACCGCGCCGTCGTCGACGCCTCGCGCGGGACCATCCTCGACTCGCTGGACGCCTCCCTCGCGCGCCTCGGGACGGACCACGTCGACGTCCTCCTCGTCCAGGCCCCCGACCCGTCCACCCCGATGGAGGAGACCGCGCACGCACTGGCCACGGCCGTGGAGACGGGGCGCGCCCGCTACGTCGGCGTATCCAACCACGCGGGCTGGATGTGCGCCCACATGGCCGGGCTCCTCCGCCCGGGCCTTGCCGTCGTGGAGGCGGAGTACTCCCTCCTCGAGCGCGGGATCGAACGGGAGGTGCTGCCCGCCGCGGACGCGCTCGGCTTCGGGGTGCTGGCGTGGTCCCCGCTCGGCCGCGGCGTCCTGACCGGCAAGTACCGGCACGCCACCCTGCCGGACTCGCGGGCCGCCTCGCCGCACCTGCGGTCGTTCGTGGAACCGCTCCTGACGGAGCGGTCGTTCGGCATCGTCGAGTCCGTCGTGCGCGCAGCTGACGGGCTGGAGTGCCAGCCCCTCGACGTCGCCCTCGCGTGGGTCCGGTCCCGTGTGACCTCCGCGATCGTCGGTCCGCGCACGCCGGGGCAACTCCGGACCGTCCTCGCCAGCGACGTCGAACTCCCGGACCTCATCGGTGAGGCCCTGACCGAGGTCAGCGCCCCGCCGACCGGCTACCCGGAGCGAGGGCGGACCCAGTAGCGGGACGCTCAGTCGTCCTCGTCGTCCTCGTCGTCGTCCTCCTCGTCCTCCTCGTCGTCCTCGTCGGACTCGTCGGACTCGTCGTCGAAGTCCTCGAGGTCGTCATCGTCCTCGAAGTCGTCGTCGTAGACGTCGAACGGCAGGTCGACATCGAAGTTGGTGATCAGGGCGTCGTCATACGTGACGAATGCGTCCTCGAGGGTGGCGGTGGCGCTGATCACCGCGGGCGCCTCGGGGTCCTGGTTCGACGTGACCGCGTCATAGTGAGCGGTCAGCGCCTCGATGAGCCGGTCGAGGGCCGCGCGGGGATCGATCTCCATGCTGTGAGCCTATACGTCGGCGAGGAACGGCGGACAGGGAATTAGCCGTTGCGCAGGAGGTGGGTGAGCGTGCGCACCCCGAACTCGACGGCGTCGAGGGGGATGCGCTCGTCCACGCCGTGGAACATCGCGGAGAAGTCCATGTCGGCGGGCAGCCGCAGGGGCGTGAAGCCGTAGCCGCGGATGCCGAGCCGGGACAGCGCCTTGTTGTCCGTGCCGGCGGACAGCATGTACGGCAGGACCGCCGCATCCGGGTCCTCCGAGAGCACCGCGGCCACCATGGCGTCGACGAACTCCCCCTCGAAGGGGACCTCGAGGCCGATGTCCCGATTGATGTCCTCGAACTCCACCCCAGGGCCGGCGAGCCGCTTGAGGGTGGCGAGCGCGTCCTCCTCCGTGCCGGGAACGGTCCGCAGGTCGAGCGCGGCGGTGGCGGTCCCGGGGACGACGTTGGCCTTGTAGCCGGCGTCGAGCTGCGTGGGATTCGCTCCCGTCCGCAGGGTGGCCCGCACGAACGCACCTGAGGGTCCCAGCGCGTCGACCAACCGGAGGATGGACTCCTGGTCCTCCGGGTCGTAGGTGGTCCCGGTGAGGTCCGCGACACCGTCGAGGAGGCGCCGCACGGTGTGGGTGAGGTGCAGCGGCCAGGCGTGGGTGCCGATCCGGTGAACCGCCCCCGCGAGCCGGGTGACGGCGTTGTCGTCGTTGCCGAGCGAGCCGTGGCCCGCCGTCCCGTGGGCGAGGAGGCGGAGCCAGTGGAGTCCCTTCTCGGCGGTCTGGACGAGGTACACCCGTCGCCCCTCGACGGTGACCGAGTACCCGCCGACCTCGGAGATCGCCTCCGTCGCGCCGTCGAAGAACTCGGGGTGGTGGTCCACCACCCAGTGCGACCCCTTCCGGCCGCCGGCCTCCTCGTCCGCGAAGACCGCGAGTGCGATGTCCCGGCGCGGCAGCCACCCGGACCGCTTCATGTCCCGCGCGACCGCGAGCATCATGCCCACCATCTGCTTCATGTCGACCGCGCCGCGACCCCACAGCATGCCGTCGCGGATCACCCCGCCGAACGGGTCCACGCTCCAGTCCGGGGCGTGGGCCGGCACCACGTCGCTGTGGCCGTGGACCACGAGGGCTCCGCGTCCCGGCTCGCGGCCCGGGATGCGGAGCAGCACGGTGGACCGGCGGGGCTCGGACTCCACGAGCGTGGGCTCCCAGCCGACCTCCGCGAGCGAGGTGGCGACGTACTCCGCCGCGCCCCGCTCCCCCGGTCCGGACCCGTCGCCGAAGTTGGAGGTGTCGAACCGGATGAGCCGCTGGGCGATCTCGATCGCCTCACGCTCGGGCAGGCTGGTCATGGCTCCCACCCTAGGCCGCGCGGGCGAGGCGCACCCTCGCTACGCTGGCCGCCGGGAGGTCATCATGTTCTTCACGCATCGTCCGGTCCGCTGGCTCAACGAACCGCGCGAGCACGGCGCGGACGAGACCGGCGTGTGGTTCACGACCGAGCCCGGGACCGACCTCTGGCAGCGCACGTACTACGGCTTCCGCAGGAACGACGCCCACGCCCTCCTCACCGCCGTCGACGAGCAGTACGTGACGTTCACGGCCACGGCCGCCTTCCGGTACGGCGCCCGGTTCGACCAGTGCGGGATCATCGTCCACCAGGACGCGGACAACTGGTTCAAGGCCTCCGTGGAGAACGACGACGTCCGCCTCCTCGGCAGCGTGGTCACCAACGGCGGCTGGTCGGACTGGGCGACGACCCTCGCACCCGACGCCGACGCGATCACCTGGCGGCTCTCGCGCCGGGAACGCGACTTCCGCCTCGACTGGGCGCTCCCGGGGGGCGAGTTCCAGCAGTCACGGGTCTTCCACCTGGCGGCGGCGACAGGGCCGGTCGACCTCGGCGTCTACGCCTGCAGCCCTGTGGACGGCAGCTTCACCGCGACCTTCACGGAGATCTCCCTCGGGGAGTGCGTGTGGCAGGCGCACACCTAGGCGTCAGCTGTCGATCATCGTCCCCGCGATGAAGTCCGCATACGCGGGCAGGTCGAGCTGGCCGCTGCCGGAGACCCCGATCAGGATGACCCTCTCCTCCCCCGTCTCGGTGGCCTCGCGCGCGGCACGGAGCGCTCCGGCGATCGCGTGGTTCGACTCGGACGCGGGGATGATCGCCTCGGAGCGTGCGAAGATGACCCCCGCCTCGAACGCCTCACGCTGCTTCACGGAGATCGCGCTGATCAGGCCCTCGTGGTACGCGTGGCTGACGAGCGGAGCCATGCCGTGGTACCGAAGGCCCCCGGCGTGTACGGCGGCGGGGACGAAGTCCGCCCCCAGCGTGTACATCTTGAGCAGCGGAGTGAGGCCCGCGGTGTCCCCGAAGTCGTACCGGTACTCCCCCTCGGTGAGTGACGGCGCCGCCTTGGGCTCGCACGCCACGACGCGCGTGTCCGCCCGGCCCGCGAGGTTCTCGCGCAGGAACGGGAAGCTGATGCCGGCGAGGTTCGATCCGCCACCGGCACAGCCGTAGAGCTCGTCGGGCAGGCGCTCCCCGAACTCCTCGAGCTGGGCGAGGGCCTCCAGGCCGATGATGCTCTGGTGCAGGGTGACGTGGTTGAGGACGCTCCCGAGCGAGTAGCTCCCGTTCGGGTCCTTCACCGCCGCCTCGACCGCCTCGCTGATGGCCATGCCGAGCGATCCGGCCGTGCCGGGGAACCGCTCGCGCAGCGCGCGCCCCGCCTCCGTGAGCTCGGACGGGCTCCCCGCGACGTGCGCACCGTAGGTCTCCATCTGCATCCGGCGGTACGGCTTGGAGTCGTAGGACCCCTGGACCTGCCAGACGTCGCAGGACATCCCGAAGAACTGGCAGGCGAGCGAGAGGGCTGCGCCCCACTGGCCGGCGCCCGTCTCGGTGGTGAGCCGGGTGCGGCCCTCGAGCATGTTGTAGTACGCCTGCGGCACCGAGCTGTTCAACTTGTGGCTGCCGACCGGGGAGACGCCCTCGTACTTGTAGTAGATGCGCGCCGGCGTGCCCAGCGCCTTCTCCAGCCGGTGGGCGCGGTACAGGGGCGACGGGCGCCAGAGCCTGTAGATCTCGCGCACGGGCTCGGGAATCTCGATCCACCGCTCGGCGCTGGCCTCCTGCGCGATGAGACCCATGGGGAAGATCGCGGACAGGTCGTCCGGCGTCAGCGGTTCCCGCGTGCCCGGGTGCAGCGGCGGAGGGGGCGGGGTCGGCAGGTCCGCGACGATGTTGTACCAGTGCGTCGGGATCCGGGACTCGTCGAGAACGACCTTGGTCTGCATTTCATCCACGACGCACACTCTAGGGCCAACACGCCCCGGTCCGTCCGACCGTTCCTCGTGCTGGACGGGGCGGGTGGCGCCGCGCGCCACCCGCCCCGGGGCTCACAGGAGTTCGGCAGCCCGCTCCTTCGCCTCCAGCGAGGTGCTGGTGGCGAGCACCTCCTGCGCCGCCGCACGGCACTGCTCGAGGGTGACGGTGGCCAGCTGGACGCCGACGGCAGGGATCGCCGTCGGCGCCATCGAGAGCGAGGTGACGCCGAGACCGAGGAGGACGCAGGCCAGCAGCGGGTCGGCGGCGGCCTCGCCGCACACGCCCACCGGCTTGCCGGCGCGCTCACCCGCGGCCGCGGTCATCGCGATGAGGCGCAGGACGGCGGGCTGCCACGGGTCGGTGAGGGTGGCGAGGGGGGAGGACATCCGGTCGGCCGCCAGCGTGTACTGGGTGAGGTCGTTCGTGCCGATCGAGAAGAAGTCCACCTCGGCCATGAAGGCATCGGCGAGGATGGCGACCGCGGGTACCTCGACCATGATGCCGGGCGAGATGCCCCTCTCCCGGGCCAGAGCGGAGAAGAGCCGCGCCTCGTCCACGGTGGAGACCATCGGCGCCATCACCCAGGGCTTGTCCACCTGGGCGCGGCGCGCACCCTCGGCGAGCGCGTCGAGCTGGCGGGCCAGCAGCCCCTCGTTGGTGCGGTCCAGGCGCATGCCCCGTACGCCGAGAGCGGGGTTCTCCTCCTTCTGGTGGTTCGCGAACGGCACCGGCTTGTCGGACCCCGCGTCGAGGGTGCGGACGACGACCTTGCCGCCCGGGAACGCTCCGAAGACCTCGGCGTAGAGGTCCGCCTGCTCCTCGATGCTCGGTTCCGTCTGCGCGGAGAGGAACGACAGCTCCGTGCGGAACAGACCGATGCCCTCCGCCTGCGTCTCCGCCGACTTGCGGGCCGAGGCCCCGTCCTGCACGTTCGCCAGCACCTGGACGTGCACGCCGTCCTTGGTCTGCGCGGGACCGCTCCACACCCGGATGGCCTCGCGCCGTGCGGCGTCCTCGGTCACCCGCTCCTCCGCCACCGCGGGGTCGATTCCGATCTCGACGAGGCCCCGGGTGCCGTCCACGAGGACGGCGGTGCCCTCCTCGATCCGGTCGAGGCCGGCCGCGGCGACGATGCAGGGGATGCCGAGCTGCCGGGCGATGATCGCGGTGTGGCTGGTGGGCCCTCCGAGGCGGGTGACGAGGGCGACGATCGTGGCGGGGTCCAGGCCCGCGGTGTCCGCCGGGGCGAGGTCCTCGGCAAGGAGGACGGCCGCCGTCTCGGAGTGCGGGATGCCCGGCTCTGGCTGGCCGGAGAGTTCCGCCACCACCCGGTCCCGGATGTCGCGCAGGTCCGTGGCGCGCTCCGCCATCAGCCCGCCCATCTTCTGGAAGGTCTCCACGAACTGCTCCGTGGCCCCGACGGTGGCGACCTCCGCGCTCGTCCCGCCCTTCACGAGCTTCGCGACGGCGCGCGCCCAGCCACGGTCGCGGGCGAGGGACGCCGTCGCCCCGAGAACCTCGGCGGCGACGCCGGTGGCGGCGCTCGCGCGTGCCGCCAGCCGGTCGGCGACGGCGCCGGCAGCGGCGTTGAAGCGCGCGACCTCGTCCTCGCGCCGATCCTCGGGTACCGGGGCCCCTCCGCTCGGTAACGTGGGCCGTGCAGTGGCCCAGATCACCGGTGCGTAGGCGTACCCCGGGACGACGCCGGTGCCCTGGATGGTGAAGGTGGTGGTCTCGGTCATGGCAGTTCCTCCGCATTGAGTGGGCCACGAGGGGTGTCCCGAACGTGTTCTCACGATTCTGGCACCAGCCCCTTGCCAAGTCAACGAGTTCGGGTGTAAAACAATGAACAACAACATGTTGTTGTGTTGTTTCACGAGGGAAAGGCAGGGACGCCGTGTACGCGGAGGAGCGACAGCACGCCATCGTCCTGCTTGCCCAGGAGCACGGCCGGGTCGCCGTGGCCGAGCTCGCCCAACGATTCGACGTCGCCACCGAGACCATCCGCCGAGACCTCGACGCGCTGGCCGGTCTCGGACTCCTCTCCCGCGTGCACGGAGGCGCCGTCCCCGCGGACCGGGTCCGGCTCGCCGAGTCGGCCGTCCCGGTCCGGGAGGAGACCCGCTCCGCGGAGAAGCGCCGGATCGCGCACGCCGCACTGTCCCTGCTGCCCTCCCGTCCGGGGGGAACCGTCCTGCTCGACGCCGGGACCACCACGGCGCGCCTCGCCGAGATCCTGGCCCCGGGAGCGCTCAGCACGGTGGTCACCAACTCCACCCCGATCGCCTCCGCGCTGGCAACCCGGCAGGTCGCCGACATCCAGCTCCTGGGAGGCCGGGTGCGGGGACTCACGCAGGCCACGGTCGGCGCGCCCACCGTGGAGGCGCTGCGCGACCTCCGCGTCGACGTCGCCTTCCTCGGGACCAACGGCTTCAGCGTCTCCCACGGCTTCTCCACCCCCGACCCGAGCGAGGCCGCCGTCAAGCGGGCGATGGTCGCGAGCGCGAACGTGGTCGTCGTGCTGGCGGACTCCTCGAAGGCCGGTGCCGACCACCTCGTCAGCTTCGCGCGTCCCGACGACGTGGACGTCCTCATCACCGACACGGCCCTGAGCCGCTCGGACAACAACGCCCTCACCAACCTAGGAGTCAAGGTGGTCACCGCATGATCGTCACATTCACGGCAAACCCCAGCCTCGACAGGACGGCGACCCTCGACCGTCCCCTCACCCGGGGGGAGGTGCACCGCGTGGAGGCCGTCACCGTCGAGGGTGCCGGCAAGGGCGTCAACGTCGCCCGCGTCCTGTTCGACGCCGGCCAGGACGTCCGGGCGCTCCTGCCCGCGGGGCCGTCCGATCCCATCCTCCCCGCCCTCGCGGCGATCGGCCTGCCCCACGAGGCGGTCCCGATCAGCGAGGCGGTGCGCACCAACCTCACGCTGACCGAGGCGGACGGGACCACCACCAAGATCAACGAGCCCGGCCCCACCCTCTCCCCGGAGCAGGTCGAGGCGTGCACCGCACTCGTGCTCGGCGCCGCGCGCGGCGCCGACTGGGTAGTACTCTCCGGCTCGCTGCCCCCGGGGGCCCCGGTCGACTGGTACGCGCGCCTCGCCACCGCGCTGCGACCGCTCGGGTGCCGGGTCGCCGTCGACACCTCCGACGCCCCGCTGCAGGCCCTGATCGATGCGCTCCCCGACGCGGGGTTCGACTTCATCAAGCCGAACTCCGACGAGATCGCCCAGCTCACCGGCGGCGACGCCAAGGAACTCGAGGCAGCCGCACGCCGCGGCGACCCCCGGCCAGTGGCCCAGGCCGCCCGCTCCCTCATGGAACGCGGGATCGCCGCGGTCCTCGTCACCCTCGGTGCCGCCGGTGCCGTCCTCGTGACCGCCGAGGGAGCCTGGTACGCCCCGGCACCCGACATCCCCGTCAGGAGCACGGTGGGAGCCGGCGACTCCTCCGTCGCGGGGTACATCCTCGCGGCGGTCAGGGGCGAGAGCCCTGAACGGCGCCTGAGGACCGCCGTCGCCTACGGGTCCGCCGCTGCCGGCCTCCCCGGCACCTCCCTCCCCAAGCCCGGCGACGCCGACCCGGAGGTCGCCACCGCCACGCCCATCGAATGACCCGCCCCCACCAGCTCACACAGCGCCGAAACCCACGATCCCCGAAACCCCGACCCCGACACGGAAATCCCCAACACAGGAAGAGGACGACATGAAGTTGATGACGACAGAGCTCGTCGCACTCGACGCCGACCTTGGCGCCACCAAGGCCGATGTCATCGAATCGCTCGCGCGCCTAGTCGCCGATGCAGGCAGGGCGGACGCCGCCGGCCTGACTCGTGACGCCATGGAGCGCGAGGGCAAGGCGGCCACCGGCCTTCCCGGCGGATTCGCCATCCCCCACTGCCGCTCGGCCGACGTGAGCCAGAGCTCGCTCGCCTTCGCGCGGCTGTCCAACCCGGTTGACTTCGGCGCCAAGGACGGCCCCGCCGACCTGGTGTTCCTCATCGCCGCCGCCGAGGGGGGCGACGCGGACCACCTCAAGCTCCTCACCAAGCTCGCCCGCGCGCTCGTTAAGAAGGAGTTCCTCGCCTCGCTGCGCGCCGCGTCCTCCAAGGAGGAGATCGTCGCCCTGGTGGACGAGGTCCTCGAGCCCGCTCCGGCCGCCGTCCCCGCC
>DBPQ01000151.1 GCA_002304945.1 Actinomycetales bacterium UBA1416
GTTGCGGTTGCAGTTGCAGAAGGCGTGGGTGGTCACAACCGCTGCCGACGTCCGCCGGCGTCGGACAGGAGAACCAGTTCTGCCGCAGCAGTTACTTGCGCGGAACCTGGCGGCGGCAGTCGGGTGGCCCGCCAGCCACCGGCGCCTTCCCTTGACCCGCCGGATCTCGATGGGACGGCGGCCTCAAGGGACGGACGAACCGCCGCAGTCCCGCAGTTCCTGCGTGTGACGATGGAGCGAGAGGACAGCCTGGCCTGGGGGTCCGACGCCGTGGACACAGCGGAACCCGGACCCCGCCGGGGCACCCAGCGAAGGGAGTGACCGATGACGGTGGTGCGTGACGACGTCGTCACCTCCGTGGCGCCGTCGAGGCGCGCGGTGGTCGTCAAGGTCGTACCCGCGCTGGTAATGGGGGCCGCCGCCGTGGGTGGTGTGCTGCTCGCCGGGTGCAGCGCGATGGGTGGATTCGGACTGCCGAGCGTTCCGCCCGGTTCGATCCCAGGACCACGGGAGGTGCTCGTGGGGACATTGCACGTGGAGGACAACGGGTGCTTCACCTGGTCCGGTCCCGGGTCGGAGCGCCGCTGGGTGGTCTGGCCCCGCAACGCCGAACAGGATGACGTGTTCGTTCTTCTCGGTGACGGTACGGCGGTGACCGACGGAGACACCCTGACCGGGACGGGCATCCGGGCCGACGCGGACGTCCTGCCCGCGTGGGACAACCGCGACAGCCAGCTCGGCGCGCACGGGCGGTTCTGTGACGCCGACGACCGCGGCATCGTCGTGTTCGATGAGGTCGCGAGGGCGGACAGCGACTAGGGGCTGGCGACGCGTGGCACGGATTGCCACTCCGTACTACGCCGTCGTACACTGGGGTTCGTGGGTGAGGACCTCATCTGGGACGCCGAGTCGGCCGCGTACATCCGCTCGCGGCCGGACCGCTACCCCGGCGGGCATGCGATCGAACCGGAGTGGACGCAGGAGGCGCTCGACGACGTTGACCTCATCGCATTCGAGCCAGACCCCAAGTCGCGGATGGGTGCCTCACGGTTCATCGGTCACTCGGAAGGGGCCGGTCGGGTGCTGGTGGTGATTGCGTTCCGGGACGCTGACGGCGACCTCCACGCATCAACGCCTGGCCCGCCACCGGGGCCGACCTGACGTTCTACCTGGAAGGAGTCACTGATGGCGAAGACGATTGATCCGGCACTTGCCGCCCACGTGCGGAAGGAGTCCGAGCAGACCAGAGAAGCTCCATTCCCTCCCGGGGTTGTTCCGACCCGGCCGAACAGACTGCGTACCAAGGTGTACTCGGTGCGGCTGAGCGCGGAGGAACAAGCGCGGGTGCAACGCGTCGCCGACGCGAAGCACCTACCGGCGTCCACCTTGGTGCGCTCGTGGATCCTGGAGCGCCTGGACCAGGAGAAGTCCGCCTGAGAACACGCTTCGCCCGATCAAGCCCGCGGCTCGGATTGGTGCGACCACAGCCCCCGACCGGTTGCAGTTGCGGTTGCAGTTCCTCCGTGTTCGCGGACGTCGGGGAGCGTCGGTCCTTGTCGGCCGACCGGTGTTGACCTGCGCAGATGGACGTCGGCCGACACCCACGGACACCGGAACACGCAATTGGAAAGCGTGTTGGGTGCAAGCCCTCGGGGGTTCGAATCCCCCATCCTCCGCCATGAGAACGGGCCCGTGACCTGCGGTGATGCAAGAGAGGCGCCCTTCGGCCGTCCTGGCTGGGTGGCAGCCTGCAACAACCGGTTGCAGTTGCGGTTGCAGTTGCAGAAGGCGTGTGTTGTCACACGTTTGCGGCCCACGACGACAGTAGGGACCCTCGCGGTTCGTCCGCGCCGTCGAACCGGGCGCTGGCGGCATCCGCACCGATGAGCGCTCGCGGGTTACGGCTACGTCTCAACGATCTCGACGCTGCAGCCGGCCCAACCCCAGGCGCGAGAGACGTCGTCGATGACTTGTTCGCGCGCATCCTCCGGGTCTTCGCGCCGCGGTCGGAGTCCAGCTGGAGGCGACGCCAGACTCCAGGGATCCGACTCCACGAGAGGCGAGACACACCAGACGCCACCGGCTCTCACGTGCCGGGAACCGGCGCCTGAACCACGCGCTGCACATGCCTCGGAATCAAGACACCCTCGACCCATCCGCGGCGCAGGCAAGAGCGCACGGCACAGCGCACGACACCCGACCGGCTACCCACGCGTCCGGCGGTCGTACTTCTCGGCGAGGGCCCGGATGGACTGCGCGAGCTCGTTGCTGAGCCCGTTCTCCGGCATGCGCCACGACCAGTTGCCGACGAACACCGAGGGGTCGTTCATCCGGGCGCGGTCATCGAGGACGAGGAGGTCCTGAATCGGGAGGACGGCGACGTCCGCCCGCGAGCCCATGACGGCCTCGATGAGCGACCAGACCGCGCGGCCCTCGTCGGCCGACGGCTCGAACTGGTAGTACGCGGCGACCTGGCGGCGCATGTCCTCGTCGAGCTCAGCCCACCATCCGGCGGCGGTCTGGTTGTCGTGAGTGCCGGTGTAGGCGATGCACTCGCGCGGGAAGGTGTGCGGCTGGTGCGGGTTGTCCGGCGTCCCGTCGAACCCGAACTGCAGGATCCGCATGCCGAAAAGACCGTTGTCGTCGCGGAGCGCGTAGACGTCCTCGTCGAGGGTGCCGAGGTCCTCCGCGACGAACGGTAGGCCGGGGAACTCCCGCTTCAGGACGTCGAAGAACCCTTGGCCGGGGCCGGGCACCCAGCGACCGCCGCGGGCGTCCTCGGCGTCGGCGGGCACCTCCCAGTAGGCGGACAGGGCGCGGAAGTGGTCGATGCGCACGATGTCGGAGAGCTCGACGCACCGGCGCAGGCGCTCCACCCACCAGGTGAAGCCGTCCTGCGCCATGATGTCCCACCGGTACAAGGGGTTGCCCCACAGCTGGCCGGTCTCGCTGAAGTAGTCCGGCGGCACACCCGACTGGGCGGTGAGGTGGCCGACCTGGTCAAGATGGAACTGCGCCTGGTTCAGCCAGACGTCCGCAGAGTCGTGGTTGACGTAGATGGGCAGATCGCCGAGCACCTTCAGGCCCCTGTCGTTGGCGAAGCCCTTGATCCGGGCCCACTGAAGGTCCACGAAGAAGAGCACCACCTCCCACACCGCGATGCGGTGCGCCAACGCCTCGCGGGACTCGCGGATCGCGTCCACCTCACGGGAGCGCAGCGGGACGGGCCACTGCCACCACGGGGTCTCATCGTGCTCCCCCTTCAGGGCGAAGAAGTGCGCGGTGTCCGCGAGCCAGGCCTGCTGCGCGCGGAAGCGCGTGAACTGTTCGCGCCAGGGGTGGGCCGGGCTAGACAGGAACGTCTCGGCCGCGGAAAGGAGCTGCGGGAGCTTCGTCGTGGGCAGCTCGGAGAACGGCACGGCGTCGTCAACGACGTGGCCGTGCAGCTTCGGGTCAGGCAGGAGCCCATGCGCCGACAGGTGCGGGAGGTCGACCAGCCAGGGGTTGCCCGCGAATGTCGAGTAGCTGAAGTAGGGCGAGTCGTGCTGCCCGTTCAGCGTGAGCGGGAGGATCTGCCAGATGCCCGCACCGGTCAGGGAGAGCCAGTCGACGAACCGCAGGGCCTCCTCGCCCAGGGTGCCGATGTCGTCACGCCCGAAGAGGCTTGAGGGGTGCAGGAGGACGCCAAACGTCCGGCCTCCGAACGGCGATGTCATGAGACCCAGTGTCCCAGCGGCGTCGGCCTTCGGGGGAGGTTTCGGCGAGGCAGCCTGCAACGGCCGCCGCACGACTACCACCGGGATCCCGGAGCCATCTGCGCCTAGCGCCCGATTGCTTCGAGAGGGGTTGAGGAAGACGACGGCCGCACCAGGAGTCAACCGCCCGCTGTGACCGCCTTACATATCCCGCGGCCGATCAGTTCAGCGCCACGGGGCCTCTTTCGCACGCGTACCCCTCCACGGCGCGTCCCCCGCGGGCGCCAGCAGCCGCTCGGCTCCGGACCGGTTGCAGTTTCGGTTGCAGTTCCTTCCTGTTCATGGGCGTCGATCGCCGTCGGTCGTTATCGGCCACCGGTTTTAGCCTGCACAGATGGACGTTGGTCGACCCCCGTGAACACCGGAACACGCAATTGGAAAGCGTGTTGGGTGCAAGCCCTCGGGGGTTCGAATCCCCCATCCTCCGCCATGAGTACGGGCCCGCGACCTGCGGTTATGCAGGAGACGGGCCTGTCTGTTGTCTCCGATGCAACGATACTTGAAACGGCGGTAGCGTTTGCGGTTGCAGTTGCATGAAGCGCGGTTGTCACAAGCGTGTTGGCCGGCGCCCGCGATGTCGCCCTGGCTACGCCCAGCCGAGTTGTCTCCGACGCGATCCCGGCGATCACGACAGTCGCCACGACAACTATGCCCACGATCGCGTCCAGGTCACCGCCCTCCCACGCGCGCTGGTCCTCCCGGTCTCGGGCTCCGCGCGGGGTCTAGCGCCTCTCCGCTGAGGGAGGGTGTCGGCGAACCGCCTGGCGAAGCAGGTGCAAGGCGGAGGGGTGTCCCGACACATTGGTGAGTATGAGATTCCTTGTCCTGACGGCGGCCGCGCTCCTTCTCGCCGGGTGCAGCAGCACCACCGACCAATCTCCGACGGCATCCTCCCCTGAGGGGGCAACGGCGACCCCGGGTGTTCCGTCCCCCACCACTTCGGATACCGCGACCTCTCCTGCGGCGCCCCGCGAGTTGGCGATCCCCGCGTTGCCGGGAGAGATCGCCCGGTCCGTGTTCGGCGTGGACCGGGTGGACGTCGTCTCGGGCGATGCGGTGGAAGGCTTGACCTTGGAGGCCCGGGTGGCCTGCCTCGACCCGGAGAAGGGGACGGCGTCGTTCGAGGTACTGGACGCCCGCGTCGACAGCACCGGGGACCTGAACAGTGTCATGAGCGGCTATTTGGACTGCAACGGCACCGAGACCATCGTAGCCACCACGGCACCGTTCTCCGGG
>DBPQ01000006.1 GCA_002304945.1 Actinomycetales bacterium UBA1416
GCGCGCACCCAGCGCTGAGATGTGGGCGTGATGTGGTGGTCGTTGTTCTTGTCATGGGCGGCCTCCATGCAACGGGTGCCGTCCAGACTATCGGTAGGCCCAGGTTTAGCGGCCCCTGCCTGAGCGGGCATTCCTGCGTTGGTGCGCGTCGCCAGCTCTGTCCCCAGCCACCCCTCTGGCGCAGGCGTCGAAGCGAATGGAGGCGTGCCACTGTCAGCTGTGCGCATCCGGCGGCCAGCCACCGGACCGCTCGTGTGTACCGCTGGTCAGGCTCACTCATCTCCTCGATGGTGCGGACTTCTGGGTTGGTCAGCCAGGCGTCGAGTCCCACCTCGCTCGGTCGAGGCTGACGAACGTGGGCCGGGCGCCGAATCAGTCGAGCAGAACCAATACCGCGCGGACGACGTCACCCGGCGCGGGCTCCCGCGAGCCTGGCCTCCAATAACAAGGGCGGTCATCAGCAGATCCGTACCTACGCCCGTCGAACTCGACTGGGCAGATCCGGTCGGTGACGGGAATTCCTCCCGCTCGAGAAATCCCTACCGTTGCCGACGGCGGCGCCGACGTCGGCCGCACACGTGAGACAACACACGCCTTCTGCAACTGCAACCGCAACCGTTCGTTGCAGGCCGCCATCCAGCCAAACCAGCCGTAGGGCCCGTCTCCTGCATCACCGCAGGTCACGGCCGGGGGCCGACGACGACCGACGGCGATCGACGCCCCTGAACAGGAAGGAACTGCAACCGCAACTGCAACCCGTGCCAGCTGCGACCCCGCTCGCGTCCGCGCGTGGATCTGGTGATCACCTCGAGGGCGACACTCTTGCGGTGGGCGCGCAACGTGCCGGGCACACCCCACCAAGGTAACGAGGACTGACAACGCGGTGGTCGTGACGGAGGTGGTGGAACGCACGCTACCTCAAAAGGCGCTTAGGCGTTGACCGAGGAGAACCCGTCACGGTAAGCGTCGAGCTGGAGTAGGAACTCCGCCGCCATGCTGCCCGCGGTACCGGCGAGAGCCTCCATGAGGTGGGCGTCCCGCAGCATCCCGAGCACCTCCGCCCGGCCCGCGGGTTCGAGCAGGGTAGCTCCCTCACGTCCGAGGACGGCGGCGCTTGCGGCGACGACGTCGCCGCCCCACTTCTCGACCGTCTCCCATTCCTCCGCGTAGAGCCGGTCGAGTTGGAGACCGCGCCATCCGGTGCCGAGGATCGCACGCAGGTCGATCGCGTCCTTGCTTGTGGCGTACCTGCGATCACGCCACGCGAACAGTTTGAGGACGGCTTGGGCGGCGAACGTGGGGACACGTACTGTGACGCCGTGCGGCAGGGTGACCCGGACGGCCGCCCCCAGCGCCTCAGCGACTCCGAGGACGTCAAGCTCGAAGCCGTCCGGGAACGCGATCCGCCGGGTCATCGACTCGACGCCCCCAAAGGGAACCACGTCAACCTCGAGTCCCTGAACCATGATCGAGTGGGATCCGCGCCCGACCGCGCGCGGGAAGGCGCTGAGGAGGCCCTCGAACTCGGCCATGGACGTCACCGCGACCGCGACGTCGAGATCGCGGGTCGCCCGCCCGAGCTCAAGTCCGATGCACGTCATCAGGATATCCCGGGCGGCCGCCCCGATCACCAAGAGACTGACTCCTCGCTCCGCCGCGGCGGCCGTGAGCTCCGCCAGGACGCGCCCCTGGAGATCGAGTTCAGGGAAGGAGGAGGCGTCGCAGTTCATCGCTCTCCTCCCGGAGGTGGTGGGCGGCCTCGACGAGCCGGGGCTCCGCGGTGGCGATCAGGTCGGCATACACCAGGAGGGGTGGGGCGGTCGGTCGGCCCGGCACCCACTCGAAGTGCCAGAACTGCTCCCGGATCTCCACCGTGCCGGCGGCGGGATCCGGCCGAAGCCGGTGGCGCGCGGCAACCAGAAGCGGGTCGCCCGTCACGTAGGCGAGGGCTCCTGACGGCCGGAGGTAGCCGTCCAGCAGCCATGCCCCGACCTCGCCACTGAACGCCAGACCCTCCTCGGCGGTCACGCCCTCCCACCACCCGGAGGTGGCAGGGCTGAAGTACGAGCCCCGCACCCGCGGTCGCAGCTTGGTCGCGAACACCTCGACCCACAGGGCAGCAAGTTCCCCCCGCCGGATCAGCTTCCGCTCGGACCGGTCCCGGCTAAGCAGGAAGCCCCCGGACTCCAGCGCTTCGATCGCGCGGGGCACGCTTCCCAACGAGGTTCCAGCTGCCGTCGCGATCTTCCGCATCGGGGCCGCAGCCAATTCGGGGCGGCACACGAGCGCGAACGCGACCTTGAGTGACGACGCAGGCGCCTCCACGAGCGGAGGTTCGTCTCGAGTGTGGACGGGGACGGCACGCTCGGGACGCCGTCGGCCCCGGATGTCGATGAGGAAGCCGGGGCGTCGGAAGTGGACGTTACCGGCACGGTCCACGAAATCTATTCCGCGTGCCCGCAGCACGTCGGCTGCGAGGTCATTGACGAAGCGTGCCACCACGACGTCGCCCTGACTCGCCTCAAGCTGGGCCGCCATCGGCGCGGTCATCTCCCTGTTCAGGACCACGGGATGGAAGGCGTGGGGGAGACAGCCGTCGAGCGCAACCTCGAGCCCGCCATCCGAGGCCTGGACCTGCAGGCCAGCACGCCGCAGTACCTCTGCGACGTCAGCGCGTGCCGTGTCCTGCCAGTCATTCATGTTCAGAATGTATCACTGTTCATGTGGAATGAACAGAACGACATGTTGAACATGCAGCACCTCGGCCACCGTCACCGGCCAGCGCGTACGACGGTAGGTCTGGGGCAAACAGCCGTCGCGGCAGAACTGGTTCCACTGGCCGACCCCGTCAGATGTCGGCCACCACGCTCGTGACAACACACGCTTTCTGAAACTGCAACCGCAACTGCAACCGGTCGGGGGCTGTGATCGCACCAATCCGAGCCGCGGGCTTGATCGGGCGAAGCGTGTTCAGGCGGACTTTTCCTGGTCCAGGCGCTCCAGGATCCAGGAGCGCACCAAGGTGGACGCCGGCAGGTGCTTCGCGTCGGCGACGCGTTGCACCCGAGCCTGTTCCTCCGCGCTCAGCCGCACCGAGTACACCTTGGACCGCAACCTGTTCGGCCGGGTCGGAACAACCTTCCAGGTAGAACGTCAGGTCGGCCCCAGTGGCGGGCCAGGCGTTGATGCCGTGGAGGTTTCGCCTGCCCGCCGGGATAGCGGTCCGGGCGCGAGCGAATGTAGGCGTGGAGTCGGCGTCACAGATGAGGTCCTCACCCCATGGACGTCAGTGTGCGACGGCGTAGTACGACGCAGCAATCCTGGTCCGTGGCACGGGTCGCCGGCGCCTATCCGCTGTTCGTTCGTTCGACCTCATCGAACACGACGACTCCCGCTCGCCTGCGGCACAGAACCTGCCGGATGCGCCAGTACCTGTCGCGGCCGTCCCACGCTGGCAGGGCGGCCGCGTCGGCCAGCGGTCGGTGCGCCTGTATAACAGTTGCTATGATGG
>DBPQ01000034.1 GCA_002304945.1 Actinomycetales bacterium UBA1416
AGTGCTGTTGACCCTCCTCGAAGTCCTGCCGGACCTCACCGACATCCTCGTCATGGTCCAGGCCGAGGTCGCGGACCGCCTGGCCGAGCCACCCGGCTCCCGCACCTATGGCTCCCCGTCCGCGAAGGCCGCCTGGTACGGCACCGCCACCCGCGCCGGCACGATCTCCCGCTCCGTCTTCTGGCCCGAACCCAATGTGGACTCCGCCCTCGTTCGCCTCACCCGCACCGCCCCGCCCGCCACCACCGCCCGTCGCGAGGAGGTGTTCGCCGTGGTCGACGCCGCCTTCTCCCAGCGCCGCAAGACCCTCCGCGCAGCGCTGGCCAGCTGGGCGGGCAGCGCCGTGCGCGCGGGCGAGATCCTCGCCGCTGCGGGCATCGATTCCTCCCGCCGCGGCGAGACCCTTCACATCGCCGAGTTCGCCGCCATCGCCGCCATCGCCGCNNTCGCCGCCATCGCCGCCGCGGCGCACTCCTCCGCCCCAACCCCCGCTGACGCTCTCGCCGTGCGACTCCGAACGGACTCTGCCACGCTGGAGGCATGACTTCCACCGTGCGCGTCCGTGCGCCGGGCAAGGTCAACCTCTACCTGGCGGTGGGGCCGCGGGAGCCGGACGGGTACCACAATCTCGTGACGGTGTTCCAGGCCGTGGACATCTTCGAGGAGATCACTGCGCGGTCCGCCGCCACCCTGAGTCTCACGATGAGCGGGCGGGGGGCGGGCCTCCCCACGGACGAGTCGAACCTCGCGATCCGCGCCGCCCGCCTGCTCGCGGAGCACGCCGGCGTCCCTGCCCGCGCCCGCCTCGAGATCCACAAGAACGTGCCCGTTGCCGGCGGCATGGCCGGCGGTTCGGCCGATGCGGCCGGCACTCTCGTCGCCCTCAACCGGCTGTGGGGCCTCGGCCTCGACCCCGCGACTCTTCGCAACCTCGGCGCCGAGCTCGGCGCCGACGTCCCCTTCTGCCTCATGGGCGGCACTGCCATGGGGACGGGCCGCGGGGACGTGCTCACGCCTGTTCTCTCGCGCGGCTCGTACACGTGGCTGGTCATCACCCAGCACGAGGGCCTGTCCACCCCACGGGTGTTCTCCCACTTCGACAGCCGCCGGCACCAGCCCCGCCGCCCCGTGATCGACGAGCGCTTCGTCCGCGCCCTCGCCGAGGGGGACACCCAGTACGTGGGCATGAACTCCCGCAACGACCTGGCCGGCCCCGCCCTCTGCCTCCACGACGGCGCCCGCCAGGTCTACGAGGCCGCCCGCTCCCACCTCGCCCTCCCCACGATCGTCTCCGGCTCCGGCCCCACCATCGCCGTCCTCTGCCCGGACGACGACACGGCCCTCTCCCTCGGCGAGTACATCTGCGAGCACACCGTGGCAGAATCGGCGTTCGTGGCGCACGGCCCCGTCCCCGGCGCCCACGTCGTCGACGAGAGCTGATCCATGCCACACCTCCTGGGCGCCGAGGCGCTCGACATCGTCGTGGGCTCGCGCCCCCTGTTCCGCGGCCTCACGCTCGGCCTCGACGACGGCGCCCGCGTCGGCGTCGTCGGGCAGAACGGGGCGGGCAAGTCCACCCTGCTGGCCACGTTGGCGGGGCGGCGGCGTCCCGACGGCGGCCGCGTCACCCGCACCGGCGGGGTGCGGCTCGAGTTCGTGTCCCAGTCCGACGACCTCGATCCCACCGCCACGGTCCGGCACGCCATCCACGGGGACCTCGCGGACCACGAGTGGGCCTCGCAGGCGCACATCCGGGACATCCACCGCGGGCTGCTGCCGGACCTGGACCTGGAGGCGCCGGTGGGGCAGCTCTCCGGTGGCCAGCGGCGTCGCGTGGCCCTCGCCGCCGCGCTCACCAGCCCGTTCGAGGTGCTCGTGCTCGACGAGCCCACGAACCACCTGGACGTGGAGGCCGTCGCGTGGCTGGCCCGGCACCTGAACGGCCGGTTCGCGGGCGGGAAGGGGGCGCTCGTCGTCGTCACGCACGACCGCTGGTTCCTCGACGCCGTGTGCACCCGCATGTGGGAGGTGGTCCCCGGCCGCCGGGACGATTCGACCCCCGGCCACGTGGACACCTACGAGGGCGGGTACGCCGCGTGGATCCTCGCCCGCGCCGAGCGGGAGCGACTGGCGGCCGTCACCGCGCAGAAGCGCGACAACACGCTGCGCAAGGAGCTCGCATGGCTCCGCCGCGGCGCCCCGGCGCGTACCTCCAAGCCCCGCTTCCGCCTCGACGCCGCGGCCGCGCTCATCGCCAACGAGCCGCCCCCGCGGGACGAGGTGTCCCTGACCAAGCTCGCGACCGCGCGCCTGGGGAAGGACGTCATCGATGTCGAGGACATGTCTTTCGCGTACGACGGCGGCGCCCCGTTGTTCTCCGACGTCACCTGGCGTCTCGCGCCCGGGGAGCGGGTGGGGATCGTCGGGGTGAACGGGGCGGGGAAATCCACCCTGCTGCAACTGCTGGCGAAGGAACTCACGCCCACGTCCGGGCGGGTGAAGCACGGCAAGACCGTGGTGGTGGCCTCCCTCAGCCAGGACACCGCCGAGCTGGACGCGATTGCCGACCTCCGGGTGGTGGAGGCCGTGGCGCAGGTGCGCGAGCGGGTCACTGTGGGGGACAAGGAGATGACCGCGAGCCAGCTCACCGAGCGGCTGGGCTTCTCGCATGACCGCGCCTGGACCCAGGTGGGGGAGCTGTCCGGCGGGGAGCGGCGCCGTCTCCAGCTCATGCGCATCCTCGTGGGGGAGCCGAACGTGCTCCTGTTGGACGAGCCCACCAATGACCTCGACACGGACACCCTCGCCAACATCGAGGACCTCCTCGACATGTGGCCCGGCACCCTCGTGGTGGTCTCCCACGACCGCTACCTGCTCGAACGCGTCACGGACCACCAGGTCGCGCTGCTCGGGGACGGGAGGATCCGCTCGCTGCCCGGCGGGGTGGAGGAGTACCTCGCCCTGCGGGAGGCGTCCGACGACGGCGCCCGGCCGGCGGGCGGTGCGCGCACGTCCGGGGGTCCTCGCCCGTCGGGCGGCTCCCTCCCGACGGGCGGCTCACCGGCCTCAGGGACGGCCTCTCAGGCCTCCGGCTCCGATGCCGCCCAGCAGCGCGCGGCGCGCAAGGAGATGCAGCGCCTGGAGCGCCAGATCGAGCAGCTCGCGAAGCAGATCGCGGCCAAGGAGGCGGAGTTGGCGGTTCTCGCTGCCGGGTCCGCGGACTACGCGCGCATGGCGGAACTCGGGGACGAGGTCAGCGGCCTGCGCGCCCAGCACGACGACCTCGAGACCCGCTGGCTCGAACTCCTGGAGGAGCTGGACTGACCGCTGGTGGTCATGCACGTGGGTGAATTCGCCACGCATGCGTGACAAATCCACCCCACGAGGAAGGCGGGTGCTCAGCCCAGGAGGGTGCCGTCCGGTACGACCTCCTGACTTCCGGTGTCCTCGAGTGCCACATCCCCGGTGATTCGGACGTCGGCGCCGAAGGTCCAGTCGCCGTCAACGGTCAGGGAGTGTGCCTCCTTCAGCGAGGGTGCGCCGGCGGGGAAGCGGGCCTCGAAGTCGGCGATCTTCTTGTACCGGCCCCCAAGGGTCACGACAGGTGCGGCGTCCGGGACCATGGTGAGGGCGCCGTCGTCGGCGAGCTCGTAGACATCCGAGCGCAGCAGCAGCAACTCGTTCGTGGTCTTCACCGGCAGGAAGCGCCCACGGGGCACGGCGATCGCCTGGGCGCCCTCGAACACCTCAACCGCTGCGCCCATGGCCGTCTCGATCTGGTAGACCTCCGGGGTGGTCGGGTCCTTGGGGTCGGCGGTCTTGACGTTGCGGATCAGCGGCAGCCCGAGCACCCCACGGCGCTCAACGATGAGGTCCCGCAGCGCGGTCAGGTCGAACCAGAGGTTGTTGGTGTGGAAGTAGGGGTGGTGGAACTCGTCGGTGAAGAAGTGCATCTCCTCCGGGGCGGTCTGGGCGGTGTCCCGCAGGATGAGCCGGCCGTCGGACTTCCGGATCGCGAGGTGCCCGCCCTTGCGGTCCATCGCGGTGCGCACGCACACCTCGGCGGCGTACGGGGCGCCGGAGGCCGCGAACCACGCCGCCAACGCGGCATTGGGAGCGGCGCCGAGGTTGTCCGAGTTGGAGACGTTGGCGAACCGGAAGCCGCGGTCGAGGAGCTGGTCCAGCACCCCGGAATCCAGCAGGGTGGGGTAGAGGTCCCCGTGGCCGGGTGGGCACCACTCCAGGCGCGGGTCGGAGGGCACCTCCACCGGGGTCAGGTCATCCACGCGCAGCTTGGGTTCCTGGCTCTGCAGCATGTCCAGCGGCAGGTCCTCCACCACCAGGTCCGGGTAGGCGGCCAACGCGGCGAGGGTGTCGTCGCGGGTGTTGAAGCTGTCCAGCAGCAGCAACGGCAGGCGCGCGCCCCACCGCTCCCGGGCGGCGAGGACCTGCTGGACCACGATGTCGAGGAAGGACTTCCCGTCCCGCACCGGGAGCAAGGACTTGGCCTTGTCCATCCCCATCGACGTGCCCAACCCGCCGTTGAGCTTCACGATCACCGTGGCGTCCAGGGCCTCCCGGGCGGCCGCCTCGTCAAACTCGACGTCGGCGAGCTGGGGCGGGTCCGTCATCGGCAGGATGGAGGACTCGTGGATGATCCCCGTCACGCCCTCCTCCAACTGCCGGTAGTAGTGCGTGAACACCTCGATCGCGGTCTCGTTCACGCCAGCCGCAGCCATCTTCTCCTGCGCCAGGCGCAGCCCCTTCTCGCTCATGCCCCCGACATTACCGAGTGGCGCCGACAGCCGGGAGGTTGACGCGACGTCCGGTCTCGCGAGCGTCAGTCGCCGCTCTCGCTGAGCAGGCGACGCAGGTCCTGGGCCAGGTCCACTGAGCGAACCGTCGCAACCTCCCAGACGGTCTCGTCGTCGATCATGGCGTAGCCGTGAACGAGAACGTTGCGGAACGCGACGATCCGCGGCAAGTCGGGGATACGTCTTGCAGTGGCGGGATCGAGCCGGCTGATCCTGTTCAGCGCCTCGCCGATGATCTGGAACTGACGCTCCACTGCCGAACGGAGCATCGCATCGGTTGCGTAGTCCGTCCACGACTTGTCCGAGACGAACTCCGCGATCAACCGCGTGGCCTCGTGAGCGTCCCAGAGGAGTCCGGCGGTCTCAGGCTGCATAGATTTCCCGCCCGCTCTCCTGCACCGATGCCGCGAAGTACGGGTTCTTGAGCGCAACGGTTGACACCAGATCCACCGGCCGGCCCAGGAGTTCCTCGAGAGACTCCTTGAGGCCGAAGTACGCATCGAAGCGGTCCGCCACGTCATCGCGGAACTCCACGAGGAAGTCCACGTCGCTGGACGACTCGTCGAACCGCTCTGTCATGGCGGAACCGAAAACAACAAGACGCTTGACGCCGTGCTCTCGGCACGCTTCGAGGATCTCGGCGTGATCGAGCACGAGAGGTCCAGCCATGATCTCCTCCTTTCGACCGCGCGCTGACAAGGCCAATTATGCCTCCGTGACGCATCATCGGTGCCGGGGCGCGGGTTGCGTTGCTGTGGTGCACGCCAGCGGTGCGAGGACTGTGGTCGAGGGATGTGAGCTTGGATCACCAGGCGATCCAAGCTCACATCCCGTCAGGGAGGTTCCTCCGGAACCTCGGACGGGGCACTTCTCACTCACCCACCGCCCAAGGCCCCACCCGAGTGCCCGTTCGCGCCCTCCTCGCCGGGCTCCAACTGCCACACTGGTCACCATGACCGAGAACAGCTCCGCAGATCGCGCCGTCGCAGCCTTCCGGGAGACGTTCGGGGGTGAGCCCGCCGGGGTGTGGGCCGCGCCCGGGCGCGTCAACCTGATCGGCGAGCACACCGACTACAACGCCGGCCTCTGCCTCCCCATCGCCCTGCCGCAGCGCACGTACGCCGCGTTCCGGACCCGCGAGGACGGCCTCCTGCGGATGGCGTCCACCATGGGAGGCGGGGTGGTCGAGGTGCCGCTCGACGACGTCGCCCCCGGCACTCCCGCCGGCTGGTCCGGGTATGTGGCGGGTGTCCCGTGGGCGCTACGGCGCGCGGGGTTCGTGGTGGGCGGCTTCGACGTCGTCGTCCACTCGGACGTGCCGGTGGGGGCGGGCCTGTCGAGCTCGGCGGCGCTGGAGGGGTGCGTGGCGGCCGCCCTTTCGGACGTGCATGAGCTCGGTCTCCTCGCAGACGACGCCGGCCGTGCGATCCTCGCAGACGCCTGCCGCGCCGCCGAGAACGAGATCGCGGGCGCTCCGACGGGCGGCCTGGACCAGGCGTCCTCGCTGCGGTGCAAGGCCGGGCATGCGCTGCTCCTGGACTTCCAGGACAACTCCGCGGTGCCGGTGCCCTTCGACCTCGCCGCGCACGGCCTCGCGCTGCTGGTGGTGGACACCCGGGCGCCGCACGCGCTCGTGGACGGGCAGTACGCCTCGCGACGGCAGGCGTGCGAGGAGGCTGCCGCGATCCTCGGGGTGGCGTCGCTGCGGGAGGTGACCGATCTCGATGCGGCGCTCGAGGCGCTCGACGACGACGTGCTGCGCCGCCGTGTCCGCCACGTGGTGACGGAGATCGCCCGTGTGAGTGAAGCGATCACCGCCCTGAAGGAGGAGGACTTCGCCTGGGTGGGGGACCTGTTCAACGCGTCGCATGACTCCCTGCGCTGGGACTACGAGGTCACCTGCCCGGAGCTGGATGTGACGGTGGAGGCCGCGCGGGTGGCCGGGGCGCTGGGGGCACGGATGACGGGTGGTGGATTCGGTGGGTCCGCGATCGCGCTCGTGCGGGCGAGCGAGGCGGAGGCAGTGGCGGACGCCGTCCGGAAGGCGTTCGCGCACCATGGCTTCCGCGAGCCGGAGACGTTCGTGGTCGATGCGTCGGAGGGTGCTGCTCGGGTCGACTGATCCCCTCAGCGCTCGAACGGGAGCAGCAGTTCCTTGAGGTGGCTGGCGAGGGCGGCACGTTCACGGTCGGGGAGCGGCTCGAGGTGTTCACGCTCGAACTCGAGCAGGCGTGTCATCGTGGCGTCCACGGTCTCCTTGCCGGCGGGGGTGAGCCGCACGCGGACCACGCGGCGGTCGCTGGTGTCCGCCTGCCGCTCCACGAGTCCGGCGTTGACGAGCCGGTCGATCCGGTTGGTCATCGTCCCGGAGGAGACGAGTGTTTCCTCGATGAGCTTGCCGGGCGTGAGTTCGTAGGGTTCGCCGGCCCGGCGGAGCGCGGAGAGGACGTCGAACTCCCATCCCTCCAGATCCTGGGCAGCGAACGCCCTGCGGCGGGCGATCTCCAGCAGCCGTGCCAGCCGGGAGACGCGGGAGAAGACGTGCAACGGGCCGAGGTCGAGATCCGGGCGCTCGCGCTCCCAAGCGGACACGATCCGGTCCACCTCGTCCTGCGGGCGCTCGGGCATGTCCCAAGATTACTCGACATCGAGAATCTCGACGCGGTGGGGTGGTGGTGCGCGCTTCGCCCGGGGGCGGCTGGACTGAACCCACTCAACGCGGGCAGCTCCGGACTCAGCCCCGGCCGAGCGCCTGCTTCAGCGTCATCCGGCTCCCGGTATGCAGGATCCCCCGCTTGTACACGGTGGCGGCGAGCCACACGAACAGGGGAATCAGCACCGCGGAGAACGCCACGGCCGAGAGCATCTCCGCCAGCGGCACCTCCGTGAAGGCACTTCGGAAGGGCATCACGAACGGCGCGAAGAACGGCACCTGGGAGAGGATGCGGACCGTGAAGCCGTCGGGGTCCGAGGGCACCGTGAACATCGCCGTGTAGAACGGCACCAGCATCAGAAGCGTGACGGGCGCGGTGATCGAGCCGATGTCCTCCTGCCGCGAGACCAGGGAGGCGAGCGAGCCCCACAGCACCGCGTAGAGCGTGAAACCGAGCAGGAACCACACGAAGAGCCACGCGATCTGGCTGGTGAGGTTGATGTCGAAGCCCTCGAACATTCCGGTCACGGAGGCCGCCACGCCGAACGCCCCCGCGTAGAGCACCACCTGCGCCAGACCGACGATCCCGTTCCCGAGCACCTTCCCCGCGAACAGCTCGGTCGGCCGGAGAGTGGCCAGCAGGATCTCCACCACGCGGGAGGCCTTCTCCTCCACCACGCCGATCGCGATCTGGGAGCCGGAGTTCACGAGCGCGAAGAACAGCAGCGCCACCATGACCACGGCGATGAAGTACTGCGGTCCCTCCATCGCTGCGGGGTCCTCGATGAAGCTCAGGGTGGGCGCGGAGGACTGCACGGCAGCCGCCACGACGCCCGGATCGCCACCGAGAGCGGTGATCTGGTCGCTGAGGGCGGTGGTCTGTGCCGCCGACGTCACGGCCTGCACGATCGACTGGTTCGAGCCCGACTGGAACAGCAGGTCCAGGTCACCGGGCTCGCCCGAGAGGAACGCGTCGATCTCCTCAGCCTCCAGTGCGGCCTCGGCGGCCGCACTGTCCGCCACCGTGCTGGTCTCGATGTCCACGCCGAGGGCCTCACCGGCGGCGGCGAGGGCAGGCTCCATCTCGGCCAGCTCGCTGGTCAGCCCGAGTTGCTGGCTGGCGGCGTCCTCCATCTCCTGGTTCACGAAGTAGTCCACCACGAACGAGCCCACCACGATGAGCACGACCATCAGGGCAGTGGCGATGACGAAGGCGCGCTTGGCGAGCGCCGCCCTCACCTCACGGACGGTGACGAGCCAGATGCGCGTCATGCTGCCTCCTCCGTGACCACGCCGCGGAACAGGTCCGCGAGGTGCGGGCGCACCGGGGAGAACTCCCGCACCGTCCCTGCTGCCGTGGCGGCGCGGAGCACCGCCTGCTCGGCCGCCACGTCCCCGGAGGCGACCTCGACGACGACGGCGGCACCGGCGTCGTCGATGAGTGTGACACCGGGCAGGCCGGCCACCCAGCCGGCTGGGGCGCCGTCGAGGCGGACGAGGAGGCGTTGGCGGTCGGTGGTGCGGAGCTGGTCGATGGTGCCCTCGGCGACCATGGAACCGTCCTTGATGATGCCGACTCGGTCGCAGAGGCGTTCGACGAGGTCGAGCTGGTGGGAGGAGAAGATGACGGGGACGCCGCGGTCGGCCTGGTCGCGCAGCACCTGGGACATGACGTCCACGGCCACGGGGTCGAGGCCGGAGAAAGGCTCGTCGAGCACGAGGATCTCGGGGTTGTGGACGAGGGCGGCGGCGAGCTGGACGCGCTGCTGGTTGCCGAGGGAGAGCTTCATGACCTCGTCGGTGCGGCGGGCGGCGAGGCCGAGGCGGTCGGTCCAGCGGAGCATGGCGTCGCCGGCGTCCGCGGGGGAGAGGCCGTGGAGCTGGGCGAGGTAGGTGAGTTGTGGGCCCACCTTCATGCGGGGGTATAGGCCGCGTTCCTCGGGCATGTAGCCGACCCGCGCGCGGACCACTTGGTCGAGGGGCCGGCCGGCGTAGCGGACCTCGCCTGCGTCCGGGGAGAGGACGCCGAGGGTGATGCGCATGGCGGTGGTCTTGCCAGCGCCGTTGGAGCCCACGAAGCCGTAGATCTCTCCTTCCCGCACGGTGAGGGACATGTCTCGGAGGGCGCGGACGGTCCCGAATGACTTGGTGAGGCCTAGCAGTTCGAGGTTCTTCATGAGTCCTTGCGGTTGGTGGTGAGCGCGGGCTTCTTCTCCAGCCCGTGGAGGCCGTTCCACGCCAAGTTTACGAGGTGGGCAGCCACCTCGTCCTTCTTCGGGGAGCGGGAGTCCAGCCACCACTGCCCGGTCAGCGCGATCATGCCAACCAGCATCTGGGCGTATAGGGGGGCAGCGGAGGCGGAGAAGCCGGAACGCTTGAACTCGTTGCCGAGGAGGTGCTCCACCTGGGTGGCCACGTCCCCGATGAGGGAGGAGAAGGTGCCGGTGGCCTGGGCGACGGGGGAGTCCCGGACGAGGATGCGGAAGCCGGGGGTGTGCTCCTCGATGTAGTCCAGCAGGGCGAGGGTGGTGCGCTCGAGGACCTGGCGGGGGTGGCCGCCCTCGTCGAGGGCGCCGTTGATTGCGCCTGTGAGGCGTTGGACCTCACGGTCGACGATGACGGCGTACATGCCCTCCTTGCCGCCGAAGTGCTCGTAGACCACGGGCTTGGAGACCTTGGCTCGGGCGGCGATCTCCTCGACCGACGTGCCCTCGAAGCCCTTCTCCGCGAACAGCTCACGGCCGACGGAAAGAAGTTGCTCCCTGCGCTGGGAGCCGGTCATGCGGGAGGAACGCTTGGGGTCAGGCATGGATCCATCGTCGCATGCGAGGTGGGGCGTCTCTTCGTTCGCTTCCGTCACTAGTAGCAGTGACCCGGCCTCTTCCCGAGCGTCACGTCGGACCACCGGCCCACAGCACTCCGACCCCAGCTCCCGCGATCATCCACGGCCCAAACGGGAACTCCGTCTTGAGCGTCGCGCGCCGCGTCACCAGCAGCACTATGGCAACAAGTCCACTGAGCAGGAACGCGGCGAGTGTGCCGGACAGCACGTGCAGCCAGCCGAACCAGCCAAGGAATCCGCCGAGGATCCCGGCCAGCTTCACGTCCCCGAGTCCCAGCCCCGCCGGGTTGATGAACGCCAGCACGAAGTAGACCACCAGCAGCACCGCGCCACCGGCGGCCGCACGCCCGAGCTGCCCCCAGCCGTCCGTCGTCGCCGCCGCAGCCACCAGCGCGCCGTAGAAGAACAGGTACGTCGGGCCGGTGATGACGTCCGGCAGACGAAAGGTCGCCAGGTCGATGACCGCCAACAACGCCAGCGCCAGCGCCAGCCCCCCGAACGCCACAAGTTCCAGCTCGTCCCGGGCCAGCGCCGCGGCCCCGGCCCCGCCGACCCCGGCCAGCAACACGTGCAGGCCGATCCCCAGCCACCAGGAATCCTCGGCGGTCACCTTCCGCATCCACTCGGTGAGCACCACCGCCGCCCCGCCCAGCACGAGGGCGGTGAGCACGATGGTCATCGGGGGCACCCCACCAGTCTGGCAGCAGCCGGGAACCGGCACCTGCCATCACACCCCGTCTCTGGCAAGATGGAGATGCGCCGAGCGCACGCTCGGGCGCGGTCCGCCCTGGTGTAATGGCAGCACAGAGGCCTTTGGTGCCTTTGGTTCGGGTTCGAATCCTGGGGGCGGAGCGGCCGGCGATGCCGCCCGGCTAGGATGACAGTGACTGGCCCGCCACGGGCATCGGCACATCCGTAAGGGAGTCGAAGTGGACCACCTGCCCGCCGCCGCCGTCGTTATCCTCGCCGCTGGTGCCGGCACCCGCATGAAGTCGCGCGTCCCGAAGGTCCTGCACTCCGTCGCGGGCCGCACCCTCCTCTCCCACGCCATCGCCGCGGGCCGCGAGGTCAACCCGTCCCGCCTCTGCGTCGTCGTCCGGCACGAACGTGACCAGGTGGCTGCCGACGCCCTCGCTTTCGACGACACCGTCCTCATCGCCGACCAGGACGACATTCCCGGCACCGGCCGCGCCGTGCAGTGCGCCCTCGACAAGCTCGTCGAGGACGGCGTCGAACTCCGCGGCCCCATCATCGTCACGGCCTCGGACACCCCCATGCTTGACGGCGGGATCCTCTCCGAACTCCTCGGCTCGCACGTCGCCCAGGGCAACGCCGTCACCGTGCTCACCACCCACCTCGCCGACCCCACTGGGTACGGCCGCATCGTCCGCAACCACGGCGCCGTGGTCGGGATCGTCGAGGAGAAGGACGCCACCGAGGACCAGCGCGCGATCCGCGAGATCAACGCCGCGGTCTACGTCTTCGAGGCCGAGGTTCTCGAGAAGGCCCTTCACCGCGTGGACCAGGCCAACGCCCAGGGAGAGGTCTACCTCACCGACGTCATCCGCATCGCCCACGAGCAGGGGCTGCGGGTCCAGGGCGTCGCCGTCGAGGACTCGTGGACGGTCGAGGGCTGCAACGACAAGGTCCAGCTCGCCGCACTCGGCAGGGAGATGAACCGCCGCATCGTCGAGGAGTGGATGCGCGAGGGCGTCACCGTCGTGGACCCGGCCACCACGTGGATCGACGTCGACGTGGACCTGACCTCGGACGTCACCATCCTCCCCAACGTCCAGCTCCACGGCGCCTGCCGCATCGAGACCGGCGCCACCATCGGCCCGGACACCACCCTGACCGACGTGGAGGTGGGGGAGGGTGCCACCGTCCTGCGCACCCACGGCTCGCTCGCCGTCATCGGCAAGTGGGCCACCGTGGGACCCTTCGCCTACCTCCGCCCCGGCACCTACCTGGGCGAGGGAGGCAAGATCGGGGCCTTCGTCGAGACCCGCAACACCACCATCGGGCACGGCTCGCGCGTCCCGCGCCTCAGCTACGTCTCGGACACCGACATCGGGGACGACACCGACGTGAGCGCGGGCGTCGTTTTCGAGCACCAGGACCTCACCGAACCGGCGGAGGAGACCACCGAGGAGGGCACGCAGGCATGACCGGCATCATCACCCAGGGGGAGAAGCGGCTCGTGCTCGTCTCCGGGCGGGCGCACTACCCGCTTGCCGAGAAGGTGGCGGATGAGCTCGGCATCGAGCTTCTGCCCGTCACCGCCTACGACTTCGCGAACGGCGAGATCTACGTCCGGTTCAACGAGTCCGTGCGCGGTTCGGACGCCTTCGTGCTGCAGTCCCACACCAACCCCATCAACGACTGGGTGATGGAGCAGCTCATCATGGTGGACGCCCTCAAGCGCGCCTCCGCCAAGCGCATCACCGTGGTGGCGCCCTTCTACCCGTACGCGCGCCAGGACAAGAAGCACCGCGGCCGCGAGCCGATCTCTGCCCGCCTGATCGCGGACCTGTACAAGACCGCCGGTGCGGACCGCCTCATGTCCGTGGACCTGCACGCCGCCCAGACCCAGGGCTTCTTCGACGGACCTGTGGACCACCTCTGGGCCCTGCCCATCCTCACCGACTACGTGCGCACCCGGGTGGACTGCTCCAACCTGACCGTGGTCTCCCCGGACGCCGGCCGCATCCGCGTGGCCGAGCAGTGGGCGGAGAAGCTGGGCGGCGCGTTGCTCGCGTTCGTGCACAAGACGCGCGACATCAACCGGCCCAACCAGGCGGTGGCGAACCGCGTGGTCGGCGAGGTGGAGGGCCGTACCTGCGTGCTGGTCGACGACCTCATCGACACTGGTGGCACCATCACCGAGGCCGTCCGCGTGGTGCTCGACGCCGGCGCCAAGGACGTCATCATCGCCGCCACCCACGGGGTGCTCTCCGACCCCGCCCAGCGGCGCCTCTCCGAGTGCGGCGCCCGCGAGGTGATCGTCACCGACACCCTCCCCATCTCGGCGGACAAGCGCTTCGACGCCCTCACCGTGCTCCCGATTGCGCCCCTATTGGCGCGCGCCATCCGCGAGGTGTTCGACGACGGGTCCGTCACCTCCCTGTTCGAAGGCGTCTGACCCGGCAGTCCCCGGGGCTGCGGCTTTGTCCCGCGCACCCCGGGGCCGGTATGCTGGGCCGGTTGCCTCGGCGAGGGAAGCCCCACGGGCTCCGTGATCGACGCGGTGGATCCAGGTCCTCCCGTGTGACGCCCCGCGCCGAGGCCCCGCATCCACCACACACCGGAGGAACCCCATGGCTGACAACAAGCTCACCGCCACCATCCGCACCGAGTTCGGCAAGGGCGCCGCCCGCCGGGCCCGCCGCGCCGGCAAGATCCCCGCCGTCCTCTACGGTCACGGCACCGACCCGGTGCACCTGAACCTGCCCGACCACGAGACCTTCCTCATCGTCCGCGGCTCGGCCAACCAGGTCATCACCCTCGACATCGAGGGACGCAACGAGCTCGCTCTCGTCAAGGACGTCCAGATCGACCCCGTGCTGCGTGTGCTCGAGCACCTCGACCTCGTGATCGTCCGCAAGGGCGAGAAGGTCACCGTCAACGTCGCGCTGCACACCGTCGGGGAGTCCTACCCCGGGACGCTCGCCACCCTCGAACACCAGAACCTCACGGTGCTCGCTCCGGCGACCTCCATCCCGGAGGTCATCACGGTGGATGTCGAGGGCCTGCGCGAAGGCGCCGTGGTGCGCGTGAGCGACCTCACGATGCCGGAGGGCGTTACCACCGAGATCGACCCGGAGACCGTCCTCGTGGTGGTCTCGATCCCGCGCGCCGAGGCGAGCGAGGAGGAAGGGGAGGAGACTGCCACTGGGGCTGCCACGGTCGAGGAGCCCGAGGAAGCCTGACCCAGGCTGCGGTGCCCGAGTACTGTCGAGTACTCGGGCACCGGCGTGTCCGGACAGGAGAACCAAATGACCGACCCGTGGCTCGTCGTCGGGCTCGGCAACCCCACCGACCGCTACGCCCGCAACCGGCACAACGTCGGCCACATGGTGGTCGATCTGCTGGCGGCCCGGGCCGGTGCCCGCTGGACGTCGCACCGGAGCCGCGCCCTCGTGGCCGAGGTGCGCGTCGGCGTGCTCCCCGGGGGAGTGCCCGGTCCGCGCGTGGTGCTCGCCAAGTCCACCGGGTACATGAACGTCACCGGTGGTCCCGTTGCCGCGCTCGCGCGGGCGCTCGGCATCGAGCCCCGCAGGATCCTCGTGATCCACGACGACCTCGATCTCCCCCTCGGCTCCCTCCGGCTCAAGGTGGGCGGGGGAGAGGGCGGCCACAACGGACTGAAGTCGATCACCCAGCACCTCGGCACCCGCGACTACGCCCGCCTCCGGCTCGGGATCGGCCGGCCGCCCGGTCAGATGGACCCCGCCGACTACGTGCTCCGCGACTTCGTCAAGGTCGAGCAGCCCGAGATCTCGGTGGTGCTGGAGGAGGCCGCGGACGCCGTCGTCGACGTGGTCGTCAACGGCTTCGACAAGGCCCAGATGGTGCTCCACACCGACAGGTCGCGGCCCACATGAGCATGGGCATGGGCGGCGCCGGCCGCGGGGGGTTCGCGTCCTCGTTCCGGAAGGACGCGAGCGTCGTCGACCACCGGCTGAAGCCCGGCACCACGCGGCGGGTGGCGGGGTACGCGAAGCCGTTCCTCGCGCAGATCGTCGCGTTCCTCGCCCTGACCGTGTTGTCCTCCCTGCTGGTGGTGGCCACGCCGCTGCTGCTGCAGCGGATCATCGACGACGGCGTCGCGAATGCGGACACGCGGCTGGTGATCGTCCTCGCCGGGCTGGTGGCGGTGGTCGCCCTGGTGGAGGCGATCCTGGGACTGGTGGAGCGCTGGTTCTCCGCCCGCATCGGTGAGGGCCTGATCTACGACCTGCGCACCGACGTCTTCGACCACGTTCAGCAGCAGTCCATCGCCTTCTTCACGCGCACCCAGACCGGCTCGCTGGTGACCCGCCTGAACACGGACGTGATCGGCGCGCAGCAGGCCTTCACCTCCACCCTCGCCTCGCTCGTCTCGAACGTGGTCACCCTCGTGGCGGTGCTCGCGACCATGCTGGCGCTCTCGTGGCAGATCACCGTGGTGGCCCTGCTCGTGGTGCCCCTCATCCTGCTGCCGGCACGCCGCGTGGGGCGGCGGCTCGCGGGCTACCGCCGCCAGGCGATGGCCCGGAACGCCGAACTCGGCAACCGGATGACCGAGCGGTTCAACGTGGCCGGGGCCATGCTGGTGAAGCTGTTCGGGGCTCCCGAGAGCGAGCACGCCGAGTTCGCGGAACGGGCCCAGGCCGTACGGGACATCGGCGTGAAACAGGCAATGTCGAGCCGGCTCTTCTTCACGGCGCTCGGCGCCATGGCGTCCCTGGCCACGGCGCTCGTGTACGGAGTCGGGGGCGTGCTGACCATTCGCGAGGCGATCACCGTGGGAACGCTCGTGGCCTTCGCGGCGCTCCTCGGGCGGCTCTACGGGCCGTTGACCGCCCTCTCCAACGTCCAGGTGGACGTGATGAGCGCGATGGTGAGCTTCGAGCGGGTGTTCGAGGTGCTGGACCTCCAGCCCTCCGTGGTCGACGCCCCGGGGGCGCGTGACCTGCCGGACGGGCCACTCTCCGTGGCGATGGAGGGTGTCACCTTCACCCATCCGTCCGGCAGTGAGGTGTCGCTGCTCTCCCTGGAGTCGCCGTCGGCGGACGTTGCCGGCGAGAGCGCCTTCGAGACGGAGGACCGGACCCCGGTGCTGCACGGTGTGAGCTTCGAGGCGCGCCCGGGACAGATGCTGGCGCTCGTGGGACCCTCCGGTGCCGGCAAGACCACCGTGACCGCCCTGCTGACACGGCTCTACGACCCCGATTCCGGGAGCGTGCTGCTCGGCGGGGTGGACGCCCGTACGGTGACGTCGCGCTCCCTGCGCGCCGCCATCGGCGTGGTCACTCAGGACTCCCACCTCTTCCACGACACCATCCGGGCGAACCTCCGCTACGCCCGCGAGGGCGCCACCGAGGAGCAGATGTGGGACGCGCTGGAGAGCGCCCAGATCGCCGGGCTGGTGCGGCGGCTGCCCGACGGCCTCGACACCGTGGTGGGAGACCGGGGCCACCGTCTCTCCGGAGGGGAGAAGCAGCGCATCGCCATCGCTCGGGTGCTGCTGCGCTCGCCGCGGATCGTGGTGCTGGACGAGGCCACCGCCCACCTGGACTCCGAGTCCGAGGCCGCTGTGCAGCGGGCCCTCGACCAGGCGATGGCGGGCCGCACCTCCGTGGTCATCGCGCACCGGCTGTCCACCGTGCGGGCCGCCGATGTGATCGTGGTTCTGGAGGCTGGCCGGGTGGTCGAGACCGGGACGCACACCGAATTGCTCGCCTCCGGCGGGCTCTACAGCGAGCTGTACGCCACGCAGTTCGCGCAGGCGCCCCACACGGCGTGACGTCCGGCCGCGCGAGAGACCCTCACGCCGCGGTGAACAGCACCAGGCTGACCACCACGATCGCCATCCCTGCCAACATGCCGTAGATCGTCTGATGCTTGTCGGTCTGGTACCGCCAGGACGCCTGCAACAACTCGTCGAGGGCGAGGAACACCATCATCCCGGCCACGAGCCCGTAGAAGATCCCGAAGAACGCGTCCGGCACCACCCAGCTGATCACCGCGGCGGCCACGAGGCCACCCAGCGGCTCCATCAGGCCGGAGACGGTGGCCCACCGCAGTGCCTTGCGGCGGGACTTCGTCGCCGCGTACACCGGCGCAGCCACCGCGATGCCCTCGGGCACGTTGTGGATGGCGATGGCCACCGCAAGGGTGATGCCCACCGTGGGGTCCTGGTACGTGGTGAAGAAGGTCGCCATGCCCTCGGGGAAGTTGTGCAGCCCGAGCACCATCGCCACGAGCAGGCCACTGCGGAGCAGGCGGAGGTTGTGGGAGGCGTCGGAGTCCGTGAGGGCCGCCTCCCGGCCCTCGATCTCGCTGGGGTTCATGGACGAGGGCAGGAACCTGTCGATTACCAGCACCAGTGCGATGCCCGCGAAGAACGCCAGGTACACGATGGCCTGGGCCGCCATCAACGGCTGCGTCTCCGCCATCCACTCGATGCCCAGCGGCAGGATCTGCACGAACGAGACCAGCAGCATCGCGCCCGCCGCGAACGCGAGGGCCACCGCGAGCACCTCGCGCTCGAGCGTGCGCCGGTGCATGGCGAGCAGACCACCCACTGAGGTGGCCAGGCCGGCCAGCAGGGAGACGACGAGGGCGAGGATCATGATGTCCTCAGGCTAGCGCTGCCGGCGGTGTCATCGTGGTGGCCTACACTTGCCGCGTCATGGATCTCACCGGCCTTCTCCCCGTGCTCTCCCGGGACCCGGGCTTCGCCGCCGCCCTCGAACGTGTTCCCGGCCGCGGGATGCTCAGCATCACGATCCCCGTGGGCGTGCGCGCCCCGTTCGTCGCCCGAGCCGCCGAGCACCGCCCCATCGTGATCGTCACCGCCACCACCCGCGAGGCGGATGAAGCCGCCTTCGCACTGCGTTCCTATCTCCCGGAACACGCCGTGGTGGTCTTCCCCGCCTGGGAGACCCTGCCCCACGAGCGGCTCTCCCCGCGCGCGGACACCGTCGCCCGCCGCCTCGCCGTGCTCCGCCGCCTCACCCACCCGGACCTCACCGTCCCTCAGACGGACGCTCCCCGCGTCCTCGTGATGCCGGTCCGGGCCCTCCTCCAGCCGATCGCCACGGGGCTCGGCGATCTCGTCCCCGTCTCCCTGCGCCCCGGCCAGGACGCGGACATGCGCCAGGTCGAGCTGGACCTGGTGAACGCCGCATACACCCGCGTGGACATGGTGGAACGCCGTGGCGAGTTCGCCGTTCGCGGCGGCCTCCTCGACGTCTTCCCGCCCACGGACCCCCACCCCCTGCGCGTGGAGTTCTTCGGGGACACGGTCGAGGAGATTCGCGCCTTCTCTGTGGCGGACCAGCGCTCCATGGAACTCGTGGACCGGCTCTGGGCGCCCCCGGCCCGCGAGCTCATCCTCACCGACGCCGTCCGCGCACGCGCCCGCGCCCTCATCCCCACCCTGCCCGGCGCCGCCGACATGCTGGACCGCATCGCCGACGGCCACGCAGTCGAGGGCATGGAGGCCCTCACCCCCGCCCTCGTGGACGGCATGCAGCCCGTCCTCGACCTCGTGCCCGACGACGCCCTCGTCCTCCTCTCCGAACCCGAGCGCATCCGCCGCCGCGCCGAGGACCTCGTGGCCACCACGCAGGAGTTCCTCGCTGCCGCGTGGACCTCCGCCGCGGCCGGCGGCAATGTCCCCGTCACCCTGCACGAAGCCTCCTTCGCGGACTACGCCGAGGCTCGAGCTCTGGCCCTTACGCGCGGCCTCGGATGGTGGTCCCTGACCACCCTCCCCACCGATGCCGAGCTGTCGGACGACGACCCCGCCCTCCACGTCGGCGCGCGGGACGTGCGGCCCTACCGCGGCGACGTCGAGAAGGCGCTGGCGGACATCCGCGCCCTCATCCACGACGAGTGGCGCCTCGTCCTCACCACCGAGGGCCCCGGCCCCGGCCGTCGCATGGCCGAGCAACTGCGGGCCGCCGACGTCGCCGCCACCACGGTGGGCGACGTGCCGGACGAGCCGCGCCCCGGCGTCGTCCACGTGACCACCGCCCGTGCGGGCACGGGCTTCGTGGCAGAGGACCTGAAGCTCGCCGTCATCACCGAGGCGGACATCACCGGCCGGGCCGGCACCTCCACCCGGGACATGCGCAAGATGCCCGCCCGCCGCCGCAACGTCGTGGACCCACTCGCCCTCAAGCCCGGGGACCACGTGGTGCACGAGCAGCACGGCGTGGGGCGGTTCGTCGAGCTGGTGCAGCGCACGATGGGCAAGGGCCCGGACGCCACCACCCGCGAGTACCTGGTGATCGAGTACGCCGCCTCCAAGCGCGGCCAGGCGGGGGACCGCCTCTACGTGCCCACGGACGCACTCGACCAGGTCACCCGATACGCCGGCGGGGACGAGCCCACCCTCAACAAGCTAGGCGGCAGCGACTGGGCGAAGACCCGCTCCCGCGCCCGCCGCGCCGTCCGTGAGATCGCCGCCGAGCTGATCCGCCTGTACGCCGCCCGCATGGCCTCGAAGGGCCACGCCTTCGGCGCGGACACCCCGTGGCAGCGCGAGCTCGAGGACGCCTTCCCCTACATGGAGACGCCCGACCAGCTCGTCACCATCGACGAGGTGAAGGCGGACATGGAGAAGCCCACCCCGATGGACCGGCTGATCTCCGGGGACGTGGGCTACGGCAAGACGGAGATCGCGGTCCGCGCCGCGTTCAAGGCCGTCCAGGAGGGCAAGCAGGTGGCCGTCCTAGTGCCCACCACCCTGCTCGTCCAACAGCACTTCGAGACCTTCTCCGAGCGCTACGCCGGCTTCCCGATCGTGGTGAAGGCGCTCTCCCGCTTCCAGACGGACAAGGAGGCGAACGAGGTCAAGGCGGGCCTGAAGTCCGGTGCCGTGGACGTGGTGATCGGCACCCACCGCCTCATCACCGGGGAGGTGCAGTTCAAGGACCTCGGCCTCGTGGTGGTGGACGAGGAGCAGCGCTTCGGCGTGGAGCACAAGGAGACCCTCAAGCAGCTCCGCACGGACGTGGACGTGCTCGCCATGTCCGCCACGCCCATCCCGCGGACGCTCGAGATGGCGGTGACCGGGATCCGGGAGATGTCCACGCTGGCCACCCCGCCGGAGGAGCGCCACCCCGTGCTCACGTTCGTGGGCCCGTACGAGGAGAAGCAGGTGTCCGCCGCCATCCGCCGCGAGCTGCTGCGCGAGGGCCAGGTGTTCCTCATCCACAACCGGGTGCAGTCCATCAACGCCGCCGCCGCCCACCTGCAGGAACTGGTACCGGAGGCCCGCATCGCAGTGGCCCACGGGAAGATGAACGAGCACCAGCTCGAGCGCGTGATCGTGGACTTCTGGAACCGCGAGTTCGACGTGCTCGTCTGCACCACCATCGTCGAGACCGGGCTGGACATCGCCAACGCGAACACCCTCATCGTGGAGCGCGCCGAGCTCATGGGCCTGTCCCAGCTCCACCAGCTCCGCGGCCGCGTGGGGCGTGGCCGCGAGCGTGCCTACGCCTACTTCTTCTACCCCCCGGACCGCACGCTCACCGAGACCGCCCACGACCGCCTCCAGACCATCGCCGCACACACGGACCTCGGCGCCGGCATCCAGGTGGCCCTCAAGGACCTCGAGATCCGGGGTGCCGGCAACCTGCTGGGCGGCGAGCAGTCCGGCCACATCGCCGGCGTGGGCTTCGACCTCTATGTGCGCATGGTCTCCGAGGCCGTCGCGGACTTCCGCGGGGACAAGGAGCCGGAGCGTGCCGAGGTGCGGATCGAGCTGCCCATCAACGCCCACATCCCGCACGACTACATCGCCCACGAGCGCCTCCGCCTCGAGGCGTACTCCAAGATCGCGGCCGCCGGCGGTCCCGACGACGTCGCCTCCATCCGCGCGGAGCTCACCGACCGCTACGGTCCCGTGCCTGAGCCGGTGGAGCGGCTGTTCGCCGTGTCCGCGGTACGCGCCCACGCCCGCGAGGTGGGGATCGCCGAGATCTCCGCGCAGGGCCGGTACGTCAGGCTCTCCCCGGTGGAGCTGCCCGAGTCTGCCCAGCTGCGCCTGAAGCGGCTGTACCCGGGCACGATCCTGAAGCCGGCGATCCGGGCGATCCTCGTGCCTGCGCCCACGACGGCAAAGGTGGGGGGCCAGCCGCTCACGGACGCCGCGCTGCTGGAGTGGCTCGAGGCCTTGCTGAACGTCACCACGCCGTTGGCCGTGGGGGCCGCACAACCGGTTTAGGATTGGGCGCAGGCCAATCAAGGAGGACCGTGGTGTCTCGTCGTTCCATCGCTGCCGCTCTCGTCGTGTCCGCCGCGCTGCTCGGCGGGTGCGCCCAGCTGCCGGGCACCGCCGCCACCGTGGACCGCGCCCGCGTCACCGAGGGGGACGTGGCGGATGCCACGCAGGACTTCGAGCAGCTGTTGGGCTCCGCCCCCAATGCGGTGGCCGTGGTGGACGCGCTCGTGAAGGAGAAGGTGGTCACGCCCGTGGCGGCCGAGTACGGCATCACCGCATCCGACGCCCAGGTGGTCGACTACTTCGGCGAGTACTCCGCCTCCACCGGGGCTGAGCCGCTCGAGGAGTTCAGCGAGGCCGGCCTCCAGGTGGGACGCTACCTCTACCTGATGGGCGAGGCCCAGCTCAGTGAGGACGCCATGGGCATCTCCGAGGACATGCTCGCCGCGTTCGAGGCGGCGGACATCGAGGTGTCCGACCGTTACGGCGCCTACAACGAGGGTGGCGAGTTGCTGCCGGTCGAGCACCCGTGGCTGAAGACGTTCAACGCCGCCCAGTGACCGACCGCCCGATCGGGCAGCGCCTCCTCGACGCCGTCGAGGTCATGGACCGGCTGCGGTCCCCGGGCGGGTGCCCGTGGGACATCGAGCAGACCCACGCCTCCCTCGTGCCGTACGCCATCGAGGAGGCCTACGAGGTCGCCGACGCCGTGGACTCGGGTGACCCTGCCGACCTCGCCGACGAACTCGGGGACCTCCTCCTCCAGGTCCTCTTCCACGCCCGAATCGCCGCCGAGGCCGGGACCTTCGACATCGACGACGTCGCCGCCACCCTCGTCGCGAAGCTGCAGCGCCGTCACCCGCACGTGTTCGGGGACGTCGAGGTGGCGGATGCGCACGAGGTGGTCACCAACTGGCAGGCCATCAAGGCGTCCGAGAGGGCGGAGGCGGGGGAGGAGCCCCACCCGGATGGCGAACTCGCCGCCGCGCTGGAGCGAATCCCACGCGGCCTGCCCGCCATGGAACGGGCCACGAAGACGGTGAACCGGGTCCGCAAGGCCGGCCTCGACCCCGCGGCCCTGGCAGCCGGACTGGAGGGCGAGGCGGCGCCGTCGTCGCCCGCCGGACAACTGGGCGCGGCGGTCCTCGCCGCCCTCGACGCGGGCCTGGACCCGGAGACGGAACTGCGCCGCTGGACGGCGGCGCTGCGGGGCGCCGCGCTCCGCGAGGCCGCGATTTCGCCGGGCGAGTAACCCGCCAACTCCCGCCGAGTCTGGGCGCAAAGGCCCTTCGTGATGTGGGTGTGACCCAATAGGCTGGCCACGTACGTTCACCCCGACATTAGGAGAACTAGTGGCCAGCATCGAAGCTGTTGGAGCTCGCGAAATCCTTGACTCCCGTGGCAACCCGACCGTCGAGGTCGAGGTCCAGCTCGAAGACGGGACCGTCGCCCGCGCGGCCGTTCCCTCCGGCGCCTCCACCGGCGCGTTCGAGGCCGTCGAGCGCCGTGACGGCGACAAGTCGCGGTACCTCGGCAAGGGCGTCGCTGACGCCGTCGACGCCGTGCTCGACGTGATCGCCCCCGAGATCCTCGGGATCGACGCCACCGAGCAGCGCCTCATCGACCAGGCGCTCCTGGACCTGGACGGCACCGCCAACAAGGGCAAGCTGGGCGCGAACGCCATCCTCGGCGTGTCGCTGGCGGTGGCGAAGGCCGCCGCCGAGGCCTCCGGCCTCCCGCTGTTCCGCTACCTCGGTGGGCCGAACGCCCACCTGCTGCCCGTCCCGATGATGAACATCCTCAACGGCGGCTCGCACGCGGACTCCAACGTGGACATCCAGGAGTTCATGATCGCCCCGATCGGCGCCCCCACGTTCAAGGAGGCCCTGCGCTACGGCGCCGAGGTGTACCACTCGCTGAAGTCCGTGCTCAAGGGCAAGGGCCTCGCCACCGGCCTCGGCGACGAGGGCGGCTTCGCCCCCAACCTCGAGTCCAACCGCGCCGCCCTGGACCTCATCCTCGTGGCCATCGAGAAGGCCGGCTACAAGCCCGGTGAGGACGTGGCGCTCGCGCTCGACGTGGCCGCCACCGAGTTCTTCAAGGACGGCGCCTACCAGTTCGAGGGCAAGGGCCAGACCCCCGAGTGGATGGCCGCCTACTACGAGACCCTCATCGGCGACTACCCGCTCGTCTCCATCGAGGACCCGCTCTCCGAGGACGAGTGGCAGAGCTGGGTGGACCTCACCACCGCCATCGGCAACCGCGTGCAGATCGTGGGCGACGACCTGTTCGTCACCAACCCCGAGCGCCTCGCCAAGGGCATCGAGATCGGCGCCGCGAACGCGCTGCTCGTGAAGGTGAACCAGATCGGTTCGCTCACCGAGACCCTCGACGCCGTGGAGACCGCCCACCGCAACGGCTACCGGTCCATGACCTCGCACCGTTCCGGCGAGACCGAGGACACCACGATCGCGGACATCGCGGTGGCCACCAACTCCGGCCAGATCAAGACCGGCGCCCCGGCCCGCACCGAGCGCGTGGCCAAGTACAACCAGCTGCTCCGCATCGAGGAGGAACTGGACGAGGCGGCGGTCTACGCCGGCCGGTCCGCGTTCCCGCGCGCCAAGTAGCCTGACCGCGCGAGCGGGGAGCAGGAGACTCACGGTCTCCCGCTCCCCGCTTTCGCGTCCCCGGTCACGGACAATGGACGGGTGAATGCCCGGCGCCCGACGTCACCCCGGACGGGGACCACCCCCGCCCCGGGCACGTCCACGCGCACCAACTCCCGGGCGGGCGCCTCCCGCCCCGCCGCCCCCACGCCGACGACGACGCGCCGCCGCACCACCGCCGCCCCGAAGGCCTCCACCACCCGTCCCGCGAACACCCGCGGCACCGCGCGCCGCAGCTCCCGCGTGGAGTTCAACACCCGCAACAACGGCACCGTCTCCGTCAGCTGGCGCACGATCGTGTTCGTGCTGGTGCTCGCGGTCGCGTTCGTGCTCGTCACCCCCACGCTGCGGCACTTCCTGCGCCAACAGGAGACCGAGCGGCGCATCACCGACGAGGTGGTGGCCGTGCAGGCCCGCACCGAGGAACTGGAACGCGAGATCGCCCGCTGGGACGACCCGGACTTCGTCCGCACCCAGGCCCGTGACCGCCTCGGCTTCGTCATGCCCGGGCAGCAGCCCTACATCGTCGTGGACCCCGAGGCCGTGATCGGGGAGGAGGCCCAGCAGGCCTACGAGGAGGAGATGGGGATCGCCGCGCCCATCGGGCCGTGGTACCTGGAGGTCTGGGACTCCATCGAGGTGGCGGGCGAGACCCCCGCCGAGGGTGCGATCGGCCGGGCCGTCGCCCCACCCCGCGTCAGCCCCGAGCAGGCCGGATGACCGCCGACGCCGTCACCCCGGAGGACCTGGCCACGCTGGAGGAGCAGCTGGGGCGGGTGCCGCGCGGCGTCGTCGCCATCGCGGCACGCTGCGTGTGCGGCCGCCCGCTGGTGGTCCGCACCGCCCCCCGGCTCGACGACGGTACGCCCTTCCCGACGTCGTACTACCTCACCTGCCCGCCGGCCGTGAAGGCCGTCTCGACGCTCGAGGCCACCGGGGCCATGGAGGAGATGAACCGCCGGCTCGCGGAGGACTCGGAGCTGCGCGCCTCCTACGAGCAGGCCCACCGCGCCTACCTGGCGGAGCGGTCGGAGCTGGGAATCGTGCCCGAGATCGCCGACGTCTCCGCCGGAGGCATGCCCACCCGGGTGAAGTGCCTGCACGCCCTCCTGGGGCACACCCTGGCCGTGGGGCGTGGGGTGAACCCGTTCGGGGACGAGGTGCTGGACCGGCTCGAGCGTGAGGGCATGTGGAGCCCGTCGGTCTGCTCCTGCTGACCGGCTGACCTGCTGACCGGCTGAGCGGCGGGCCGCTGCCCCGGTGACCGGCCGACAGTGCGAACGGCTGACAGGGCGACCGGCGGAATGGTCCCGTGTGGGTGGGGCGTGGGAGAGTTCTTCCCGTGACACGCGTAGCCGCCATCGACTGTGGGACCAACTCGATCCGCCTCCTCATCGCGGACGTCGCGGGGGGCGGGCTCACCGACGTCGTGCGGCGGATGGAGATCGTCCGCCTGGGCGCCGGCGTGGATCGCACGGGGATGCTGGACCCCACGGCGCTGGAGCGCACCCTCGAGGCCACCCGCCGGTACGCGGCGGAGTGCCGGGAGAAGGGCGTGGAGCGGATCCGCTACGTGGCCACCTCGGCGACGCGGGATGCCGGCAACCGGCAGGACTTCGTCGACGGCGTGCGTGAGGCCATCGGCGTGGAACCGGAGATCATCAGCGGGGACGAGGAGGCCACCCTGTCCTACCTGGGGGCCACGCTCGTGCTGACGGGGCAGCCGGAGCCCGTGCTCGTGGTGGACATCGGCGGCGGGTCCACCGAGCTCGTGCTGGGCGAGGCGGGCTCGATGATCGCCGGGCACTCGATGGACGTGGGGAGCGTCCGCATGTTCGAGCGGCACCTGCGGTCGGACCCGCCCACCGAGCCCGAGCTCGCCGCCGCCCGTGCGGACGTGCGGGCGATGCTCGACGTCGCCGCCACGAAGGTGGACCTGGGCGCCACCCGCACCCTCGTCGGGCTCGCGGGCACGATCACCACGCTGACGGGCGAGGTGCTCGGCCTGGACCGCTACCGGCCCGAGCTCATCAACGGGGCCACCATGACCATCGCCCAGGCACAGGCCGCGTGCGACTGGTACCTGCACTCCACGCGGGAGGAGCGGCTCACCCGCGGCTACCTGCACCCGGGCCGGGTGGACGTCATCGCCGCCGGGGCGCTCGTGTGGTCCGAGGTGATGGCCCGCGTGCAGCGCGAGGTGGCCGCCCGTGGTGGCGTGCTGGAGCACACCACCACCTCGGAGCACGACATCCTCGACGGGATCGCCCTCTCGATCGCCTGACGGCGCGCCCCGGGCCCAGCCGTTCGGCGAGTCAGCGGGAGACGAACGCCCGGTCACGGCCGCCCGCCACGCCCAGACCGCGCGCGGACGGTCAGACGCGGGCGGCGTCGTACTCCGGCTCGTCCTCGTCCGCCGCCGGCACCGGGGGCTGGCGGAGGATGAGGACGGAGCGGGCGAGGAGGCCCACGGCGAGGGCCACGCCGATGCCCTTCAGCCACAACTGCGGGGCGATGAAGATGAAGGACATCGCGATCATGACCGGCAGGAGGTACTTCCCGGACCAGCCGAGGTAGCCGCCGAAGCTCGGCATCGCGACTCCGCGGGAGTCGGCCACGGCCTTGGTCATGAAGTTGGGGCCGTTGCCGATGTACGTCATCGCGCCCATGAACACGGCGCCGAGGCTGATGGAGACGAGGTAGGCCTCGGGCACATCCGCCACCCGGGGGTCGCCGGGCAGCTGGCGGGCCATCTCGAAGAAGGTGACGTAGGTGGGGGCGTTGTCGAGGAAGGCGGACAGGCCACCGGTGAAGTAGAAGAACGTGAGCTCGTTGAGTGGCAGCTTCGGGGCGATCTGGGAGAGGAACTTCAGGGCCGGCATCATCGCGAGGAAGATCCCGATGAACAGTGCAGCCACCTCGAGGATCGGGGTCCATGAGAACTCGTTGGAGACGAACCGGGCCACCTTGTCCCCCAGGAAGTAGGACAGGGCGCCGGCGAGGAGGAAGACGAGCTCCCGCCACGGCACGGACTGCGCGAAGGTGGCGGTGCCCTCCTCGATGGCGTGGAGGTCGAGCGAGGGGACCACGGCCACCGCCGCCACGACCATCGCGAGGAACAGGAAGTGGATCCCGCCCTTGAGCCCCAGTGGGGTGCGCTGGACGGCGTCGGCGAGGAGGTTGGAGGCCGGTTCGGAGCGGTGGAGGCGAGTGTCGAGGGCGTAGTAGGTGAGGAGCAGCAGCACGTTCACGAACAGCCACTCGGCGATCAGGTTGAACGTCCAGGTGAAGGGCACGCCGCGGAGGAAGCCGAGGAAGAGCGGGGGGTCACCGAGGGGGGTGAGCAGCCCGCCCGTGTTCGCCACGATGAAGATGAGGAACACGATGGTGTGGACCTTGTGGCGGCGCTCCTTGTTCGTGTTGAGCAGCGGGCGGACCAGCAGCATCGCCGCGCCCGTGGTGCCGATGAACGAGGCGAGCACCGCGCCGATCCCGAGGAAGGCGGCGTTCACCCGGGGGGTGGCCTGCAGGTCACCGGTGAGGAAGATGCCCCCGGAGATCACGAACAACGCACCGAGGAGCAGCACGAACTGCACGTACTCCCACAGCGAGTGCAGCACGGTGACCTGCTCGCCGGCGAACCAGAACCAGACCGCCACCGGCAGGCCCAGCACGAGGGCCACGGTCAGCTTCGTGGAGTTCTGCTCCCAGCGGTGCTCGGTGGCGTGGATCAACGGGAGGATGGCGATGCACAGCAGCAGGATGACGAACGGGATCATCGACCACCATTCGACCTCCAGGCCGCCGGCAGCGGACGTGGGTGCGATCGCCAGGGGCGAGAACATGGGCAACCTCCTCGTGACTCCACGCTCACGGTACGGCTGCGGGGAGCCTCGGAACCGGACTTGCCCTGCGGTTGCCACGGTGTGATCACGGCTATGGTGGGTTGCGGCCCCCGTAGCCCAACGGCAGAGGCAGCCGACTTAAAATCGGTTCAGTGCGGGTTCGAGTCCCGCCGGGGGCACGGCGCCGCCCGCCTGTGCCGCCCGACGACGCCGGACGGGCCGCCGTCGGCTGGCGGCGCCGTCGTCGCCGGGAGCCGCCGCCGGGAACAATGCCCCGCCGACGGACGTTCCTGTAGGCAGGACACGAGTGTCCCCCCAGCGACTTCGAGCCTCAACAGGAGAGACCACCCCCCATGAGCAACCCAGCACTCAACAAGGCCTTCGGGAGCAAGCTGACCCCGGCGGGCTACCCGGAGTACCCCGGGTACGCCCCGCGTGGCGGCACGGGCACCGCCCAGGCCCCGCGCTACGGCGAGCAGGCCACGTACCAGTCCCCCCAGTACCAGGCGCCGCAGTACCAGGCGCCGCAGTACGGCGGAACCCCCAATCCGGCTGACCTCGAGCAGTCGTACAACATGCCGCCCGCCGGCCCGGCGGAGACCGGCCGCCTCACCCTCGATGACGTGATCATGAAGACGGCGCTCACCCTCGGCGTGGTCGTCCTCACCGGTGCCGGCGCCTGGATCCTCACGGGCAGCAACCCCGGCCTCGGCATGACGCTGACCATCGTCGGCGCGCTCGCCGGATTCGTGCTCGGGCTCGTCAACGCCTTCAAGAAGGAGCCCAGCCCCGCGCTGATCCTCGCCTACGCCGCGTTCGAGGGCCTCTTCCTCGGTGGCATCTCGGCGTGGTTCGAGGCGATGTACCCCGGGATCGTCATCCAGGCGGTGCTGGCCACCGTGGTGACCTTCGGAGTGACGCTCGCCCTCTACGCCAACCGGATCGTGCGGGTCACGGGCCGGTTCATGAGGTTCGTGATGATCGCGATGGTCTCCTACCTCGCGTTCTCGCTGGTCAACCTGGTGCTCATGCTCACAGGCGTCACCGACGGCATGTTCGGCGTGCGCTCCATGGAGGTCGCCGGCATCCCGCTCGGCCTCCTCATCGGCGCCTTCGCCGTGCTGCTCGCCACCTTCTCCCTCCTCATCGACTTCCACGTCATCGAGCAGGGCGTCAAGGCCGGAGTCCCGGCGCGGTACGCCTGGTCCGGGGCCTTCGGCCTCACGGTCACCCTGGTGTGGCTCTACATCGAGATCCTGCGGATCCTCGCGATCCTGCGAGGGGAGTGAACGCTCGGTCACGGGTGTGACCGATACCAACAACGCCGGATGCGGGCTTTGCCCGCGTCCGGCGTTAAAATTTTGATGAAAGTTCTCCTGCGCCCCTGCGCTGCGGCGCCGCCCGCTCCGGGCCCACCCGAAAGGCCGAGATGTCGTCTGTTGTTCTTCCGTCCGTCACCGGCGACTTCGGCACCAAGCCGCAGCTCGCCTTCCCACCCGCGGCCGCCCCTGAGGGGCTGCACGTGGTGGTGCTGCGCGAGGGGAGCGGCGATCCCGTCCAGCCGGGGCACGAGATCGAGGTGGACTACCTGGGTCAGACCTGGGGCGGGCACGTCTTCGACAACTCCTACGACCGAGGCCAGCCCCTCGCCTTCCCGATCGGCGTCGGCATGGTGATCGGCGGTTGGGACGACGGGCTCGTCGGCCAGCGCGTCGGCTCCCGCCTCCTCCTCTCGATCCCGCCGGAGCACGGGTACGGCCCCCGCGGCGTCCCCCAGGCCGGCATCGGCGGCGGTGACACCCTCGTGTTCGTCGTCGACATCCTCGACGCCCGGTAGGAGCGGCAGGCAGACCCTCCGGCCGGCCCTGGGCGGCCGGCCACCGGCCGCCACGCCCTCGCCCCGGCCATCGCGCCCGTGCGCGGGCGGAACGGGCCCGCGGTTGCCTCTCCGGCGGCTAGCGTGGGGAGATGGACGGCCACCTGCCGGAGCAGTCAGGTGAATGGCACCACCTCAACGGCTTCCTCGACCACCTGCGGCACACGGTCGAGTCTCTGGCCACGGGCCTACGGGACGACGATCTCGCCCGCACCGTCGGCACGGTCTCGATCGGCGGGATCCTGACCCACCTCGCCTTCATCGAGGACTACTGGTTCGGCTACGTCTGGACCGGCCGCGAGCCCTCCGACCCGTGGCCGAGCGCCCCGTGGGACGAGGATGCGGACGCCGACTGGGGGATGGCCCGCCGCCTCACCACCCCGGAGGTCTTCGCCCTCTGGCGCGACGCCGTCGAACGCTCGCAGCGTGAGGCCACCCGGTGCCGGCTCGACGACGTCGCCGCGCGCGACACCGCCGACGGCCCCGTCTCGAAGCGGTGGATCCTCCTCCACATGATCGAGGAGTACGCCCGGCACGCCGGCCAGGCCGATCTGTTGCGCGAGATGGCCCGGGAGGCGGCGCGCTCGGCGAGCGCGTAGCGACGACGACGCCGGGCCGCGCCGTCGTCGGGGGATCGGCGCCGTCGGGCGTGCGCCGTCGTCGGGACCAGCGGCGCTCGGCCTAGCGGCGCTCGGCCTCAGGGAAGGGCACGCCGGTGCGGGCGTGGCAGCGGTACCCGTGGGGGTTCTTCTCGAGGTAGCGCTGGTGGTACTCCTCGGCGTAGTAGAACGGCCCGGCCTCGGAGGCGGGCACGATCTCGGTGACGATCCGCCCGAGCCCCGCCTCGGTGAGCGCGTCCTGGTACTCCGCGCGGGTGCGCATCGCCTCGTTGAGCTGGATGTCGTTGGTCACGAAGATCGCGGAACGGTACTGGGAGCCGATGTCGTTGCCCTGGCGGTCCAGGGTGGTGGGGTCGTGGGTCACCCAGAACACCTTCAGCAGCTCGTTGACGTCCGTCACCGCGGGGTCGTAGGCCACGCGGACCGTCTCCGCGTGGCCCGTCGTGCCGGTGCAGACCAGCTCGTAACCGGGATTCTCGGTGACGCCGCCCATGTACCCCACGGCGGTCTCCACCACTCCCGGCGTCTGCCAGAAGATCTCCTCCGCGCCCCAGAAGCAGCCCATGGCCAGGTAGATGACGTCGAGGTCCTCGGACGGGTGCTCCGGTGTGCGCCGCATGGGCCGGATGGGGGTCATCGCCACTCCTTACAGGTCCGTCACCGGCCGGTGCCGGCGAAGTAGGCTGCTGTCACTACCTTGCCACGAAAGAGGAACCGGGTACGAATGGCATACCTTCCAAAATCCCTGCGGGACCGGGTCACCGGGTCCCGCCTGCGCGCCCGGGACTCCGTGACGGTCGCCCCCCGCCTCCGTGATCCTGCCGAGGCGGAGGCAGTCGCCCGCGCGAACAACGCCCCCGAGCTGCAGGTGCCGTGGAGCGTGCGCGTGTTCGCGGCCTGGTCGTGGCGGGTCATCCTGATCCTCGCGCTGCTGGCGATCGTCGTGCTGCTGCTGGTGCAGCTGAAGAACGTCGTGATCCCCATCCTGGTGGCGGTGGTGCTCACCGTGCTGGCCCAGCCGATGTCCTCTTTCCTGGAGCGGAAGCTGCGCTTCCCACCCATCCTCGCGGCGCTCACCACCGTGGTGCTCGGGGTCATGTTCATCGTCGCGCTGCTCTCCGTGGCGAGCCGCAGCATCATGGCGGGCTTCTCGGACCTCTCGGCGAAGGCGGGGGCGGGGTTCGGCTCCCTGCTCGACTGGCTCGCCCACGGGCCGCTGGGCATCGACCAGGCCCAGATCGACGGCTGGCTCGACCAGCTCACCTCCGCCCTCCAGGACAACTCCGGCATGCTCGCGAACGGGGCACTGTCCATCACCAGCTCGATCGGGAACATCGCGGCCGGCACGGCGGTGGTCCTGTTCCTCACCGTGTTCTTCCTCAAGGACGGCCGGCGGCTCTGGGTCTGGTGCGTGCGCCTGCTCCCCCGCGGATGGCGCGAACCCGTGCACGAGGCCTCGATCCGGGGCTGGGTGACCCTGCGGGGTTACACCAAGTCCACGATCCTCGTGGCCCTCATCGACGCGATCGGCATCGGCGTGGGTGCCGCCCTGCTCGGGGTCCCACTCGCCCTGCCCCTCGCCCTCCTCGTGTTCCTCGGCGCGTTCATCCCGATCGTCGGTGCGTTCCTGACCGGCTCGGTGGCCGTGCTGGTCGCGCTCGTGGACAAGGGCGTGGTCACCGCGCTGCTCATGTTCGGCGTGGTGATCCTCGTGCAGCAGATCGAGGGCAACGTGCTCCAGCCCTGGATCATGAGCAACAACGTGGCCCTCCACCCCGTTGCCGTGGTGCTCGGGGTGGCCGGGGGCACGTACGTCGCCGGCATCACGGGCGCGGTGTTCGCCGTGCCGATCATGGCGTTCCTCAACACCGTGGGGCTCTACCTCTCCGGGCACGACACCGCCCCCGCCCTCGCGACCGCTGCCACACGCCCCGGGGGCCCACCCGGCACCCTCGACCGCCAGATCCGTGCCTCCTACGGGTACGCAGAGGAGCCGGACGACAGCGCGGCCGGGAACGAGGAGGCTCCCGAGACCGCCACCATGGACGACGGCGCCGCCGAGTCCGTGGACCGGGCGGCGCCGTCGTCGGAGGACGGGGACGTCACTCCTGGAAGGGCGTGACCTCCAGGAGTTCCACCTCGAAGGTCTTGCCGTTGGGGGCCTCGTAGCTCACCGTGTCGCCGGCCTTGCGGCCGCTGATGGCGCTGCCGAGGGGGGAACTCTCCGAGAAGACCTCGATCTGGAGGTCGGGTGCGCCCTCGCGGGAGCCGAGGAGGAAGGTCTTCTTCACGCCGGCGATGGTCGCGGTGATCACCATGCCGGGCTCGACGATGCCGTCGTCCGGGGGAGCCTCGCCGATCTTGGCGTTGCGCAGCAGGTCGGTGAGCTGGGCGATCCGCGCCTCCTGCTTCGCCTGCTCCTCACGCGCCGCGTGGTAGCCGCCGTTCTCCTTGAGGTCTCCCTCCTGGCGGGCGGAATCGATCTTGTCCGCGATCTCCGCACGGCCCTCGGTCATCAGGTGCTCGAGCTCAGCGTTGAGCCGGTCATAGGCGTCCTGGGTCAACCAGGTGTTCGGCTGTGACACTTGTCCTCCCCTCACGAATGCAACAAGAAAACCGGGTTCGTCTGGGCGAACCCGGCCTGTGAAGCATTTATGTTACCACGTCACTCCTCGAGGATCAGGCAGTCCCCGACCGTTGCGCCGGTCGCAGGCTGGATCGTGGCCACCGACGTCGTGACCGAACTGGGGGACTCGACGACCGGGCCCACCGTCACTTCCTTCACGCCCACCTCGGTGAGGTTCTCGGTGAAGGCGCGCACCGTGCAGCTCACGGTGGAACCCTCGGTGGCGGTCAGGTTGAAGGTGACACTGACCTCGGAATCGGACACCACGGTGAGGGCCACGCCCTCTGCGCTGGCCGACGGCGCCCGGAGGGCGATCACCTGCCACACCAGCCAGGCCGCCGTGAGGACCACCAGGAGGCCCGCGACGATCGCGATGTTCCGGCGGTCCGTCTGGTGGGCGCCGTAGCGGCGGCGGAGGTACTCGGCCTGGCTGAGTTCGGACATGGGGCCATTGTCCCTCACGGGTGGAGGGCGGGACCACCTGGTGCGGCGCGCAGCCGGACAGGTGCCGGGTGGCGCGCGACGCGGCTCCTGGGCGATCATGGGCGCTGAGCCACGGGGAGACGTTCCCTGGCGGAATCCAGCGGGAGGACGAAGGCATGAGACTGCTCTCGGTGCACGCGCACCCGGACGACGAGTCCTCGAAGGGCGCGGCCACCGCGGCGCGGTACGTGGCCGAGGGTCACCGCGTGCGAGTGGTCACGTGCACCGGAGGGGAGCGCGGCGACATCCTCAATCCCCGGTACGAGCCGGTCCCCGCGGCGGACCTGGCGGAGATCCGGAGGGCGGAGATGGCGGCCGCCGCCGCCGCGCTGGGCGTGGAGCACGCCTGGCTCGGTTTCGTGGACTCCGGCCTCCCGGAGGGGGATCCCCTTCCGCCACTGCCCGACGGCTGCTTCGCCCTCCAGCCCTACGAGGTCACGGTTCCCGCGCTGGTGGCGCAGCTGCGGGAGTTCCGGCCGCACGTCGTCGTCACGTACAACGAGCAGGGCGGCTACCCGCACCCGGACCACGTCATGACCCACCACGTGACGATGCGGGCGGTGGAGGCGGCTGCGGACCCCGAGTTCGGCGACGGCGAACCCTGGCTGGTCCAGAAGGTGTACTACGACGTCGCGTTCTCCCACGCGCGCATCGAGGCGGCCCACGCCGCGATCCTCGCCGCGGGTGGCGAGTCCCCGTACGCCGAGTGGATCGCCCGCATGGAACGGCGTGAGCAACGGCCCGTCACCGCGCGGGTCCACGCCGCCGAGTACTTCCCCCACCGCGACGCGGCCCTTCGCGCCCACGCCACCCAGGTGGACCCGGAGGGATTCTTCTTCCACTTCCCCCGGCACATCGAGCGGGAGGTGTGGCCCGTGGAGGAGTTCGAGCTGGCGCGCACCCGTGTGCCCACCACCCCCTTCGAGGATGACCTCTTCGCCGGCGTCGTCGAGGACGGCGCGGGAGTGAGCGTGGACTGGCTCGAGATCGGCGCCGATGGGGGAGCGTCGCGTCACCCCTGAGGGGCCTGCACCACTCAGGGGCACCCCGCGCCACCTGTGAGGGGCCGCTCGCGCGTCACCGCCGCCGGCAGATGCGCACGGACGCGCCCGGACGCGTCACAATGGGACCATGCTGTTCACCGAGACCCCTGCCGCCGACCTCGACAAGGCGTGGGTGGTGAGCCCCGGCATCGAGGGCTTCATCATGTTCATGGTGCTCGCCCTCGCGGGCTGGTTCCTGATCGCCTCGATGCTCCGGCACATCCGCCGCGCGAACTTCCGCGCCGAGGAACGGGAGGCCGAGCTCTACGGCCCGGCTGATGGCGGCTCAGGAGCCCCCGGCGGCGACGACGTGTCGGTCACCCCCGGGGGAGACGCGGTCACCACCGCCGGCGACGACGTCGCCACCCCCGGGTGGTCGAGGCCGGCCGACGGGACGGCGCCCTCCGCTGGAGCACCGTCCTCGCCGGCGAGCTGATCAGCCCTTCTTCTTCCCGGACTTCCTGTTCCCGGCCTTCTTGCCCTTGCCGGACTTCTTCCCGGACTTCTTCTTCGGCTTCGTGCGGTCCGCGTCCTTCTTCTCGGACGGGCCGGTGCCGGACTTCCCCGGTTCGGCGTCGTCGCCCTCGGCGAGTTCGATGACCTCGGTGACCGCGTCGCGGTGCTCGGCGATCTCCTCGCGCACCTCGGGGACCTTCTCGGCCGCGTTCACCTCGGCCTCCGCGAGGGTCTCGGGTGTCATGGTCGCAGCAAGCTTCCGCTTCTGGGTCTCCACCTGCCAGCGCACCCTCGGCCAGGTGAGTTCCATGGCGGCGAGCGCCTGGGTGAGCAACTCGGTGACGGCGAGCCGGGCGTACCACTTGCGGTCCGCGGGGATCACGTGCCACGGGGCCGCGTCGGTCGAGGTCTTCGCGAGCATGTCCGCGTAGACGGCCTGGTAGGCGTCCCACTTGGAGCGGGTCACGAGGTCGTTCGTGGAGTACTTCCAGTGCTTGTCCGGCCGGTCGAGGCGTTCCATCAGCCGGAGGCCCTGCTCCTCGTGGGACACCATCATGGCAACCTACACGATCGTGGTCCCGGCCGCCATGACCTCCTTCTCGAACTCGAGGATCTCGGCGAATCGCTCATCCCAGTCCACGTCGGCGAGTTCATCGACTCGTACCACGAGCACGTCCTCGTAGTGGGACCGGTCGAAGATCCCGATCTGGCCCGGTGCGGGAAGCGCGTTGCGGATGCGCCACAGGTAGTGGTGGGAGCGCTCCTCCTCGGTGGGCACGCCGAAGTTCCGGATGGCGAGGCCCTGCGGGTCCATCATGCCGGCCACGTGCCGGATGATGCCGCCCTTGCCGGCGGTGTCGAGGCCCTGGACCACCAGGAGGACAGACTTCTCGCTGCCGCTCCTCGCCTGGGCGAAGAGCCTCTCCTGCATCTCGGACAGGAGATCGCCCCGCTCCTTCAGGAACGCCTTGCCGGCGGTCTTCCCGGCCTCCCACCCCGGGGTGGCCGCCCGGTCGAACTCTGCGAGGTCGAAACCCTCGCCCACCCGGAGGTGGTCCGCCGGGTCGGACACCCAGCCTGCGCCGTTCGCGGCGTCGTCCTTGGCCATGTTGCTCCCTTCTCTCTGCCGGCAACGCTAGCCGAGAGTGGGAGTGCTCACACCCGGGAGCCCCCGCGATGTGGCGAGACTTCGCGGCGGCGGGAGTTCGCATCCCCCCACAAGAGCGTACGCACAACGAGCCTGCGCCCGCTGTTGGGCGCGGAGAGGGTATCAGCGCCTCCCGACGGCGCACGCAGGACGA